>JAJPKB010000132.1 GCA_021323915.1 Chloroflexota bacterium
ACGTGGATTTAATGTCAAATTCCGGTCGTGCGCTGGTCATTTCGGTCATTTACACGAGTCGTCGACCGTGTCATACTCCTCCCAACAAGGAGGCATATGCTCATGGCGATTACGCATCTGGCCACCTCTGATTCCACGGTCACCCTTTGGCCCCGCGCTTACGGCGTCAACGGCATGGTCGCCACGGCGCATCCATTAGCCACGCTCACCGGTCTGAACGTTTTGCAGAGCGGAGGAAATGCGATCGACGCGGCGGTTGCCGTCGCCGCCGCCGAAAACGTGTTACTTCCTGCCGCCTGTAGCCTCGGCGGAGACGTCTTCGTGGTGCTGTACGAAACCCGTTCAGGCCAGTGTCACGCCTTCAACGGCAGTGGTGGCGCGGCAAACGGCGCTAGCGTTGACTACTACCGGGGGCGTGGCTTTCAGACGATGCCCCTCGACGGCGTCCATTCCATCTCAGTGCCCGGCGCAGTCGATGCCTACGAAACTTTGCTCGCTCACTTTGGTACTCGCCCTTTGGCCGAGCTGCTTCAACCAGCCATTCGGTTTGCCGAGGCTGGCGTGCCGCTCACTGATGCGGTCGCTCGCCAGATTCAGAACAACGCCAGCCACCTCGGCCAATTCCCCACCAGTCGGCGCATTTTCTTCCCAGATGGTGCGCCGCCGGCTCCCGGTTCTCTCCTCCGCAATCCCGACCTCGCCGCGAGCTTGCGCCTGATCGCTCGAGAAGGCGCTCGCTGCTTTTACGAAGGCGCGCTGGGCGAGCGGATTGTCAGATTCTGCCGTGGGGAGGGGGGCCTCTTCGACGGTACTGAATGGGCAGCCCATCACGGGGAGCTGTATGAGCCAATCGGCACGACCTATCGTGATGCGACAATCTATGAAACGGCTCCGCCGTCCCAGGGCTTTCTCGTCCTAGAACAATTGAACATTTTGGAAGGCTTCGCGCTCGCTGAGCTTGGCCACCTGTCGGCTGACTGGATTCACCTCCTGGTCGAAGCCAAGAAGCTCGCCTACGCCGACCGTTTGCGCTACTGTGGCGATCCGCGGGTCGTCGACGTTCCGCTCACCGCCTTGCTCTCAAAGGACTTTGCCGCCCGACGGCGCCAAACCATTGATCTTCACCAGGCTCATCAGCCCGAAGCCGCACCACTAGAAGATCTTCACGGCGACACGACCTCCTTCGTCGTCGTCGATCGCGATGGCAACGCCGTGTCGTTCATCCATAGCTTGTCGCGCGGCTTCGGCAGCGGCATGGTGGCCGGCGACACCGGCATTCTGCTGAACAATCGTGCCGGTCGCGGCTTCAGCCTGGATCCCAGCCATCCCAACTGTATCGCCCCGGGCAAGCGGACGATGCACACGTTGAACTGCTACCTCGTCGTGCGCAACGGTCGGCCCTGGCTCGTCGGCGGCACTCCGGGTGGAGATCAGCAACCCCAGTGGAATGTCCAGATCCTCAGCGCACTGCTCGACTTCAACCTGGACCCCCAGGCTGCTGTCGAGGCACCCCGTTTCTTTAGCTTCCCCGGCACCGACCCGGAGCACGAAGGCAAACCATTCGAGATCCGCCTCGAGAACCGAATTCCCGCCGAGGTCCAGACCGACCTGGCCGACCGAGGCCATCGGGTCATTCCTCTCGATTCTTGGGGCAGCGCAAGCGGCATCCAGCTCATCCAGTTCGACCACGAGAGCGGCATTCTCCGTGGCGGAACGGATCCCCGGGTAAAGGGATTAGCATTGGGCTATTGATTGGGATAGAAAAAATTGAGGTTTAGCGCAAGCGAGAATCCGGGCGTGCTCGGCACGCCCGGATTCTCGCTTGCCTCGTAGCCCAGGCAGTACCGCTACCTCTTGCGCGGCCGCTTGATGTTCGCCTGGGCAGCGCTCAGAATTCCGAGCGGCACCAGCCACGGACCGGCGCTGACGCCGTCCAGGCCAATGTCGTGAAACAGGTTGACCGACGGGGGATCTCCACCGACGTCGCCCGCCGAGAAGATGAAGATGTCCGGGTTCGCCTTCTTCGCCCGCTCGACCGATTCGGCGATGAACGAACCGACGATCCGGTCGATTGATCGGAAAGGATCGCCCCCCAGGATGCCCAGACTTTCGTAGTGGCTCATGAAACGCGCCGTATCGTCGCGACTGACCGCGAGCACGGTCTGGCTGAGGTCGTTCACCCCGAGCGAGAAGAAGTGGATGTCCGGTGCAAACTCGTCGGCCGTACGCACCGCGGCCGGCGTCTCCACCATCACGCCAATTTTGTAGGGTACTTCCAGGGCGAGCTCGGCGAAGGTCGCCGCCGCGGCACGACGGATCATCCCGGCGACGATACCAATCTCGGTACGGTTGATAACCAGCGGAATCTGAATCTCCGGTTGTACGGGAATTCCTTCCCGCAGGGCACGCGCCGCCGCGCGTAGCGTTGCCCGGACCTGCATCTCGGCGATGGCCGGCTCGACGACGAAGAGCCGAACGCCCCGGTGGCCAAGCATCGGATTCGTTTCGGCTCGCGCCGCGGACCGCGCCCGAACCTCCTCGGGCGAGACGCCCAGGAATTGGGCAATCCGACTGACTTCCTCATTGCTCCGCGGCAAGAACTCATTCGGCACCGGGTCGTAAAGCCGAATCGTCGCCGGCTTGCCCTGGAGGAGGCGAAAGACCTCGTAAACCTCCTCTTCCATCGGCGGTTCTAAAACCGCCAGGGCCTTTTTGCTTTCTTCGTGCGAGAGAGCGAGAATCATGGCACTGAAGGCAATCCGCCGCTCGGCGGGCTCGAGCACGGCGTGTTCGGTGCGGGCGAGGCCAATGCCCTCCGCACCAAGCGCCAGGGCAACCGCGAGATCCTTGGGAGTTTCGGCGTTAGCGCGGATCTCCATCGCCTTCGCCTCGCTAGCCCACCGGAGCAAACGCATGAAACGACGATAGAGGTCTTCGCCTTCGGCGTCGATCGGTCGACCGGCGACCTTTTGCTTAATCGGAGAAGATACGACCGGCAGCTCACCCAGGTAAACCGCTCCGGTCGTCCCATTCACTGAGATGATCTCACCCTCGGTAACGACCCGGTTGCCAAACGTTACTTGGCGCCGTGCCTCGTCGACCCCGACCTCGCTCGCGCCCACCACTGCGGCCTTGCCGATCCCCCGAGCGACGATCGCCGCGTGAGAAACAATGCCGCCTCGCGCGGTAAGGACTCCCTGGGAGCTGTGCAAGCCTCCAACGTCTTCCGGCGACGTCTCTGGACGGACCAGAATAACCCGCTCGCCGCGATGGCTCAGCTCCTCGGCGCGCTCCGACGAGATGACCAGCTTGCCGCTGGCCGCGCCTGCCGACGCGGCGATGCCGCGGGTCAAGAGCCGTCCCTCCGCCTGCGCCGTGGCCTCGGCGCGTGGATCGAAGATCGGCGCGAGCAACTCGCTCAGCCCCTGCGGATCGCCAAACTGGAGGACGGCTTCCCGTTGCTCAATCAGACCTTCGTCGACTAGGTCGGTCGCGATACGCAGCGCCGCTCGCCCGCTCCGGCCACCCAGACGGCGGGTTTGGAGCAGCCAGAGCGCACCACGCTCGATCGTGAACTCGAGATCCAAGGCGTCACGGAAATGACGTTCCAGCGCATCGGAAACGGCCACGAGGCGACGCTGAGCATCGCGCAATGCCGAGTTGGCCGCGCTCGCCAGCTCGGCGAGCTTCTGACCAGTGCGCACGCCCCGGACCACGTCTTCGCCTTGAGCGCGGATGAGAAACTCACCATTCAGCACTCGCTCGCCAGTGAGGGGATCACGCGTGAAGACCACCCCGGTTGCCGAATCGTCGCCAAGGTTGCCGAAGACCATGGTGACCACGTTCACTGCCGAGATGACCGTCGGCGGGATACCGTGGATCTGCCGATAGGTAACCGCGCGCTCGCTGTAGCTCGAATCGAAGACGGCGGTGATCGCCGTGAGAAGCTGCTCGCGCGGATCGTCCGGAAACGCCCGACCGGTGATACGGAGTATCGCCGACTTATACGCCTGGACCAGCAGGCGAGCCACATCAGCGCTCAGCAGTGCGTCTGGCGATAGTCCATGCTCGGCGAGGATCTTTTCCCGAAGAGGGCGGAGGTGTTCGGTGCGGTCGACGCCCAGCACCACCTCGGCATACATCTCGACGAAGCGTTGGTAAGAATCCCAGGCGAACGTAGCATCGCCGGTCTGATCGGCAAGGCCTTTGACGACCTGATCGTTCAGGCCAAGGTTGAGAATCGTATCCATCATCCCCGGCATCGAGACCTCTGCCCCGGAGCGAACCGAGACGAGGAGCGGGTTGGTCGGATCGCCGAGCTTTTTGCCGGTCATCGCCTCGAGGCGCGCCTGCGCCGCGTCGATCGCCGCCACCAGATCGGTCGGCAACTGCTTCCCACCGTCGAAGTAGCGCCGCGCTTGCTCGGTCGTAATCGTGTACCCGGGAGGGACCGGCACCGGAACGCGGCGACCGACGACCGGATCGTCGTAGCTAATCGTCGCCATCTCGGCTAGTCCAGCGCCTTTCCCGCCGAGCAACTGGCGGCGCGCCTCGGCGCTACCGATTGTCATACCCTCGGCCACGCCGGGGCCAAAGAAGTAGATCGGTGACAAGGCACCTGATTGCCCCTCGCTAGACGGCAGACGCGGCGGGTAGTACCGCCGGAGCGCAGCGCGCTGGCGGCCCAAGCCGAGGGCCCCGGCGACGATCGCCGTCGCGGCGTTCAGTCCGGCCACGGTATTCGGGACGAGGGCGTCGCGGTTCAGTGCGGCGACGAGATTATTCGGCTTGACATTGTACAGATGGGGCGTAAAGAAGACGATAATGACGTCGGCAGCGTCCTGGACCACCATACACGGCTGGATGTAGAGATTGCGGATGCCGATCCGCTGGTGAAGCGTCGCCAGGAATTGGGTGCTGTTAATCCGATCGCCAGGGAAGTCAATTAATTGCACATTCTCGATCCCCGAGCTCGCAATCGCCGCCTTGATTGCTCCGGCGTTGAGCGGCCCGCCATTCAGCTTGCCACGCAGGTGAACGAGCCCGACGTGGAACTCGGTTCCTGCTTGGCCGGTCGCATGGGTCGAGATCGCCCATTCCGGCTCTCCGCCGGCTCTTTTCACTTCGCGCGCAAATAGTCGACCGAGGCGATCGCGGGTTACCGAATCACGCACCGCGTCGAAAAAGAGCTTCGAGTCCTCCCAGTGATGGTAATTGAACTCGAAGGCCATACCCTGATAGTTGATCGTCTGTTTGCCTTCACCAACGAAGGGGTCGCAGGTCTTGCGATTGGTCAGGACCCGGACCGTCACGTCGCTGAGGCCAGGAATCGCGATCAGCCGGAGCAGAACACTGGTAATATTCGTGGTATTGCACGATACACACATGATACTTTTTCGCTGGCCATCGCTTTCCGCGTAGTGACGCCCCGGATCGACGTTGCTGGTGCGAAAGGCATCATGAACGAAGATGCGCCCCGCCGCGACCTTTTCCGGTGTGTTGTAGCCGTTGTAAATCGTCGGGATCCCTCGCGCCTCGTATTCGCTGAACAGGAGATCGCGGTAGATCTCACTATTCTTGGTCGATTTGCCAGTACCCGGATGACGCGAGCTACCAAAGAGCCCGTCCAGAATGTGGCGCACCTGCGCTCTGACTGGCTTACCGCGATCGGTGTAGCCAATGACCAACCCATTGTCGAGGAGGTCGCGGACCGTTCCGGCGAGTGGCAAGTGGTGACGCGCGTAGGACTCGCGCTGCTTGGTCTGGACAACCCGTTTCCCATCGGCGCCAATCGTCTCGTCGAACTCGTAGAGGGCAATCCCATTCTCCAGGGCATGGCGAGCTCGCTCGTTGGGCGAACGGTTCCAGCCGACAACCCGGTAGCCGAGGCGGCGCTCCAGCACGCCGACATCGCCGGCAATGTTACCAAAGCCACAGACGAGCTGAACTGTCGTCGGCATGGCGATCAAAGGTGCGCTCTCACTTACCCCGAAGGTCACCGTCGTGCTCAGCGGCTCGTCCGAAGGATCGTCACGACGGAACAGATCGACCTGAACCAGGCGATCGGCTTCGGGAATGCGGTTGCTCCCCAAACGCAGGCGCGTTCCCGCCAGTGGACCCAACTGGAATGGCGCGCGCGCAATCCCGGCTACTTCCGGATCAGCAACGTAGGGAGCATTTGCGAGGAAGCGCTTGACCTCACGCGGATGCTCGTCAAAGACCTGGACGATCAGGTGATGTCTCGTCGTATACGACCAAACGTGCTGAAGAAGAGCGCAATAGTAGGCCAGGCGCTGCCCTTGATCGCTCCAATCCACGTCGTGAGATGGGCGCGTCCGCAAGGTGTGTCCATCGTCGGACATTCTTACCTCCAGCAGCGATTCCGAGCCCACATGGGAGGGGCCGAGCGCACCATTTCCGCCATCTCTTCCATGCCCCTCGTCAGCCAAAGGAACGCGAGCGGCACGCAGGGTGCGGGGACGAGCGGCCAATCCACGTGCCGGAAAAGTAGCGGCGAGACGCGCGTCAATGCGCGGCAAATCGACAGCCTCTTCGGCCAGCCGCTTGATCAGCGACGCCTCTTCCCCGACAATGCCGGTCAGCGCCAGCGCCGCTTCCAAGCGATTGAGGAAGCCACCCGAGATTTGCGGTACGAGAAGAATGACTTTGAACGCCCAATCGCTGAGGGGAACGACGACGCCGGTCGTTCGATAGTGATGGATCTTTCCGAGCTTCTGGAACGCAACGTTTTGGAATTCGGTCCCTTCGAGCACCAGAAGCTGCTCCCGGTCCAGGCCAAGGTCGTCGAAATCGATCAAGCGAATGTCATCCGCCCGGGCAAGAATCTCTTTATAGGCTGCCACGCGGACCGGCCCCCCGTCGGCCCCGGTGGCCCGGATCTCAATGTCGAGGACGCTATGAACGTTCCACGGACCGAGCCGTTGGTGGATCGAAAGCGCGTGCGAGCGTTGATGCTTCAAGTCGGGATCTTCGACCGGACGGAGCCGCTCTTTGAGAGTCGGATCAAGCTGGTCCAGTTCCGATAGTATCCGCCGCTCGACACCGCGCGCAACCTTCACCGCGACGTCATCCGGCGAGTGGCGATTCCGCGCGCCGTAGGGGACGGCCGTGGGGAGCAGCACATCGACGGCAACCTCGACGCTTCTCTCTAGCGTTCGGAGGCCACCAATCGCACTGGATTCGGGCGCGAGGACCGGCAGCAGCGCACTGATCAAGGCCGAATCGGTGGGCGAAGGGAAGCGCCATCCCGATGCTGAATGAGCCGCACCATCGAGCACCGTGCCCCTTAGAAATCGACGGGCCGGCGCATCGAAGAGGGCTGCCTCGCGTACCTGATCTTTGAAGAGCACTGAGCAGCCGAGCCGCTCTTGCAGAGCGAGCACCGTCGCCCGGTTCGCGGTCTCCAGCACCTTCGCCTCGCTCTCGAGCTGCTCCTCGGGATCCAAAACGCTGTCAGAAGCGTAGCCCTCGATAATCAGCTTGACCGGCGCCCGCTCGGCTAGATGATCGATCAGCTTGGCCGCGTCCCGCGTGTCCAACACCTGGAAGCCACGGTCGGTGAGCTCGTCGATTCGGTCCCGGCGCACGACCGCCCCCTGCTCGACGACTATGACGTCTAGACCGAGTCCGCGAAGGTAGCCGGCGAGCTCGGTCGTCGTCTCGTCGAGTCCAACCACGACGACAGTAGCATAGGGAGCAATCCGAAGGCTGCGCTGATGGCAGGGAGACTCGGCGCCCGGGAACGAGAGAAAGAGCGTTTTCCCAGCGTCAGGCAGCGTCAGCTTCACCTGATAGAGATCGGGCTTGTAAGCCTCGCTCGCACCGACGTGAGTGATCGTCCCCACGAGAGCGCCGAGCGAGAACGGCCCATGGACGATCGGGTTGTCTTGGGTCGGCGTCACCAATAGCTGATCGGCAATCGGATCGAGCAATCGCTCGGGAAGCGGATCGCTAACGTCGAGCAGACGACCGGTCTCCGCGACCTGCCAGGCCGCGTACTCGAGCACCGCTGCCGCGTATGCTGCGAGGTCGTTTGCCTGTTCGACACGAAGCCCGGTCGCCGGCAGGGCGCGGAGAGTCGCTTCGCGGACGTTCAACCGAATGGTCGCGATCTGGTCACTATCGCGGCGCAAGCTAAAAACAGCATCGCCGTCGATAAATTGTTCGCCGAACAGACGGGCAACTGCTACGCTCGCCTCGAGAGGTACTACGGTGAGAGCACTATTTGTCTGCGCATGGCCACGATCGGCCAGTTCATCCCGCATCTGACTGCTCCGTCTTCCAACTGATAATGACCGCGCGGATCAAGAGCGAGAGGAGAAACCTGCCTGCTAGTCTGAACACACTGCTCCGATCCCACCCCCTTACAGCCCGGTATTCTACACTATGCGGCTAACGCCCTGTCAGTTCCCGGGGGCGCGAGGTATTGACTTTGCTCCGACCACGGCCATACAATCGACATACGCCTAAAGTGGAGACATAATCCAGCGCATACACCTTCTCGGAAATTGGTCCAGGCCAATCCGTCAGTGGTCTACCTGATGTCATATCTACCTGGGAAGCGCACGAAGATTCGGATATTGGATGACGAAAGACGAGCGACCGTCTCAGCGGGGGAGTAATTGGTCCGCTTCCACCAGCCTTCGGTTATTCCACTCAGCAGACCGGGCGTGTCCGCGTCAGCACAGCACACCTCGGAGAAGGCAGAAAGGAGGGAGCTGGAGCGAGGTATCCTAGGACACTCTGCACCAATTTCGGGCTCAAAATCCCGGACCGGATATCTGACACTCCTAGACCACGCGGATAACTAGAGTGAAAAGTGAAGCAGTTGGAAACTGCACGGTGATGCCCAAGCAAGAGGCCATCTGAGAACTCTAAGATAAGGAGCACTTCCATGAGCATGAATCTGGGTCCCCAAAACTCAAAGCGGCTGGCACGCCGTAAGCTGCTTGAGTTGGGTACGTTGGCGATGGGAGCATCGATCGTCGCAGCCTGTAGTAGCGGGCCAACCACCTCCCAGCCGACCAGCGCGCCTGCTCCCGGCGGTGCATCCCAGCCGACTAGCGTTCCTGCCGCCGCGTCGGGCACTAATACGGGCGCAACAGTCAAGCAACCGGTGACAATTACGTATAACACCTGGTGGGTCCCGCTCCAAGATGTGATCAAGACCTTCACCCAGAACTTCCAGGATGCTAATCCGGGGGTTACGGTCAACACGCAGTTCATTACCACCAGCTATGCCGATAAAATGTCTGCTGCACTGGTGGCGGGGAACTTTGGCGATGCGGCCACTGGTAACAACGGTATCGACTCCAAGTGGCAGAGTGGCGGTTATCACTACGATCTAACCGACTACCTCAAGGCAGATAACATTAGTCTTCAGAAAGATTACAGCCTGGGAGGTCTGGAATTGTGGTGCGGCAAAGCCCTCTCCTTACCAATGGACAACGATGACCGCGCGATCTACTACAACAAGACGATGATCAAAGCGGCCGGCGCAAAAGACCCCTGGGACGATCTCCACGGCAAGTGGACCTGGGACGACATGCTCGAGATTGCCGCGGCCTGCACCAAAAAAGATAGCAGTGGGAAGATCACCCAGTACGGCTTGATGGTGAATTACGACGACACCGAGGAATTCGAGCCATTCGTCTGGTCCCTCGGCGGCAACTATGCTAACTGGGATACTGGCCAGTACAATTATCTGGACCCCGCGGTGATCAAGGCGCAGCAGTTGCTCTACAAGTGGGCGACCCAGGACAAGATCATGATTACGAAGGAGGCCATTTCAAACCTCCAGGGGGCGAGTGGGGTTAATCCCTTCCGCGCGGGCATCGTTGCCATGTACCACCGGGCGTCCTACGATGCGACGTTGAACGAGAAGGAAATCGGTAACAAGTTCGAGTGGGACGCGGCGCCCTTCCCGGATCCCGGTAGCTTCAACCCGGGCAAGCCCGGGGTGCCGTGCTCGACGGCAAATCCACAGTTCGTTCCCAAGAGCGCCAAGTACCCCGAGCAGGGCTATAAGTGGCTCATCTACATGTGCGGGGACACCGCTGAGAACACCTATGCGAAAAACAAGACCATGATGGTGGCGAAGCTCAGCGCCTGGAAGACCTATCAGGACACCCAGCCCCCCAAACACCCTGGCTCGTTCGTTTACTACGTCTATTCCCGGCCGCACGGCTTCCACTATTACAGCGATCTCATGAACGAAGTGATGTATAGCATCGTTCAGCCGGAGCTGGATAAAGCCTATCTTGGTCAGGAAACCATCGAGCAGGCCCTCCAGAACGCCCAGAAGAAGATCGACACCCTCGGCAAATCGCAGAGCGCGTCGTGCAGCAGCCCCTACGGCCAGCAAGGATCGCCGCGCCCTGCCTATTCTGAGGCCGACCTCGCCAG
>JAJPKB010000021.1 GCA_021323915.1 Chloroflexota bacterium
CGGAACCTGGTTGGGACGCTGATTCTGGTTGGCACCGGCCGGCTGGCCGTCGATCGGGTTCGGGCGATCCTCGCCAGTCGAGATCGAGCGCGAGCCGGGCGAACCGCCCCGGCAAGCGGACTGTGCCTGATCGGCGTCCAGTATTGAGGATGCCGTTCAGGGTCGCGGATCCTGATGGCGACGCAAAGTCGAGGACGGTCTTCAGATCGCCTCCGAAGTACGTTCGAGTGGGACGACAACCAACGAAAGGACTGTCGGGCAAATGTTCAAAACACACACGGCGAAGCTCGCCGAGATCGAGCGGCAATGGTTCGTCGTCGACGCTGCTGGTCAGCCGCTCGGACGGCTCGCTTCGCGAATCGCGACGATCCTCAAGGGAAAGCACAAGGCAATCTATAGCCCCCATCTGGACGTCGGGGACTTCGTGATCGTGGTCAATGCCGAGAAGGTGCATCTGTCGGGTAAGAAGCTCGAGCAGAAGGTTTATCACCATCACTCCGGCTACCCGGGCGGTCTGAAGACGGAAAAGGTGTCACGAGTGTTAGAGACCCATCCGACCCGAGTCGTGGAGCGCGCGGTGAAAGGCATGCTTCCGCACAATGCCCTGGGCAGTCACATGCTTGGCAAGCTCAAGGTATACACTGGTCCAACCCATCCGCACGCCGCGCAGGGTCCCCGCCCCCTTTCGCTGACGGGCGAACACGACTAAGGAGCTCGATTCAAGAATGAGCGAACGACGTTATTTGTACGCCATCGGCCGTCGCAAGTCGGCCGCCGCCAAGGTGCAGCTACACGAGGGAACCGGGCAGGTCATCGTCAACGGACGGCCGCTGACCGAGGCGTTGCCACGTCTTGCCGATCAAATGACCGTCACCGAGCCCCTGCGAGTAACCGAGACACTCGGGCGGTTTTCGGTGATGGCGAAGCTGGTCGGCGGCGGTACGACGGGTTGGGCCGGCGCCCTGGCCCACGGAATCGCGCGTGCGCTGGCTCAAAGCAGCGAGGAAAATCGGGTCACCCTGCGGCACGCTGGCCTGCTCACCCGCGATGCGCGAGTGAAAGAGCGCAAGAAGTATGGTCTCAAGCGAGCCCGCAAGGCGCCCCAGTACACCAAGCGATAAACAACGCGGCTAGCCGGTCGACCTCGGTGAATACGATCGGCGTCGGGTCTGGCTGTCACTGCACCCACGCTGCCGGGACTGAGGTGGCTCTCCCATATCCCGGAGCGTGGGTGCGCGGCCGTTAGGCCCTTCGTCGGCTGGCGTTCCTTCCCCCGGCAGACCCGGTCTCCGGCGCCGGTTGCGACCCCTACCGACGCTCGATTCGACCGCCCTTTCCTCGAGCCTTCGTTCCCTTGGTTCGTCCGATTCCTGAACACCGCCGGTCGAGCCCATCGACTGGGCGGGGGCCGTCTGGCCGCACGCGCGCCACGGAAAGATCTGCCCTCTGCTCGGTCCGTAACTATCCCATCCAGACGGTGTTCTCTTGAGTAGCACCACTTCGCCGGAGGGCTGTGCTTCGTGCGTAGACGCGTGGTGGTCACCGGACTCGGTGCTATCACCCCACTTGGAAATGACGTAACCTCCACCTGGGATGGGTTGACGTCGGGTCGCTCCGGGATCGATCGCATCACCCTGTTCGATCCATCCTCCCTCGCGGTTCAGATCGACGGCGAGGTTAAGGGATTCGATCCGCTGCAGTACGTGAATCGTAAGGATTTGCGTCGCATGGATCGTAACGTCCAGTTTGCCGTCGCCGCCGCCCGTCAGGCCGTCGCCGACGCTCAGCTCTGTATCGGCTCCGAGAACGCGGAGTCGGTGGGCGTCATCGTCGGATCGGCGATCGGCGGCATCAAGACAATGCTAGATCAGCAAAAGGTGCTCGACGAACGGGGACCGACGCGCCTCAGCCCCTTTTTCCTCCAGAATCTGATTCCGGATACCGCATCCGGGCAGGTCGCGATCTACCTGGGTGCGAAGGGACCGAACATGGCCATCGTGTCGGCGTGCGCCACCGGCGGACACGCTCTTGGCGAAGCCGCGGAGACGATCCGCCGCGGTGACGCCGACGTGATGATCGCCGGCGGAACCGAAGCGGCGATCGTTCCCCTGGTCGTCGCGGGCTTCACAGTGATGGGAGCGCTGGCAAGCGGCGACGATTCGCCTGAGTCGGCATGCCGTCCCTTTGATAAGACCCGGCAGGGCTTCGTGATGGCCGAAGGCTCCGCGATGATGATTCTCGAGGAGTTGGAGCACGCCCGGAGTCGGGATGCCCGGGTCTACGCCGAGATGGTCGGGTATGGATCGAGTAACGACGCGTACGATCTAGCCGCTCCCGCTGACCAGGGCGAGGGAATCGCGCGCGCGATGCGGATGGCGCTGCGCAAGGCGAGCGTTTGCCCGGCCGAGGTGGATTACATCAACGCCCACGGCACCGGAACACCCTTGAACGACAAGTTCGAAACCGCCGCGGTCAAAGCCGTCTTCGGCGAGCATGCCTACGAACTGGCGATGACGTCGACGAAGTCAATGACCGGCCATATGATGGGCGCGGCCGGAGCGGTCGAAGCGTTGGCCTGTGTGCTCGCGATCAGCACTGGTATCGTCCCCCCCACGATCAACTACCGAACTCCCGACCCGGACTGCGATCTCGACTACGTCCCTAACCAGGCGCGTCACGCCAACGTTTCGGTGGCGATGTCGGACTCGATGGGGCTAGGCGGACACAATTCCTGCGTCGTCTTTCGCCGGATGTCGGACGATTGAAGGCGAACGTGACGTACGCGCAAATCGTCGGCTGGGGATACGCCGTCCCTTCGCGGATCATGACCAACTCGGACATCGAGCAGCTCGTCGATACGTCCGATGAATGGATCCGCACCCGAACCGGAATTTCCGAACGACGCATCGCGGGCCCGAAAGAATCGACGTCCACCCTCGCCACGCGCGCGGCGCAAAACGCGCTTCAGGTCGCCGATTTGAGCCCCAGTAAGGTCGATCTGGTCATCGTGGCCACTTCGACACCCGACTTTCCGATGCCCAGCGTCGCGTCGATCGTACAGGACAACATCGGAGCCGCCCGGGCGGGAGCATTCGACGTCAATGCGGCGTGTTCGGGATTCATCTATGCACTGTCGGTGGCGAGCGGAATGATCGCCGGCGGCCTTCACGAAAACGTGCTGGTCATCGGCGCCGATACGCTCAGTCGCCTCGTCGACTGGACGGACCGATCGACCTGTATCCTATTCGGAGACGGCGCCGGCGCTGTTCTCCTCCGCCGCTCCGAGTCTCCGACTGGCCTCCGTTCGTGCGTACTTGGGTCGGATGGATCCGGCGTGGGGTCGCTCTACGTGCCTGCTGGCGGCAGCCGTACGCCGATCACGGCGGAGCAGGTACAGGCTCGGCAACACTTCATCAAGATGAAGGGCGGCGAGGTGTTCCGCTTCGCCGTTCACGCGATCGCCCAGGCCACCCAGCAGGCAGTGCAGTCGGCCGGCATGACAATGGACGACGTCGACCTCTTCATCCCCCACCAGGCGAACATCCGGATCATTCAGTCGGCTGCGAAAGCGCTGAAGATCCCTCCAGAGAAGGTATTTTCGAACGTCAATCGCTACGGCAACACTTCGACCGCGTCGATTCCGATTGCTTTGTGCGAAGCCATCGAAGCCGGAAAGGTCAGCGTCGGCTCAAATCTCGCGCTGGTGGGTTTCGGCGCCGGATTGGCGTGGGGCGCGGCCATCGTCCAGTGGGGTGTCGACGCGACGCCGATGCCATTTGCCTGGTGGAAATCGATGGTCCGCAACATTCAAAGCCGTGAGGCCGTGGTTCGCTCTTTCGCACTTCGTACTCAGCGCCGAATCGACGCGCTTCGCCGGGTCAATGGCATTCACGGAGTCTAGCCGACCCGGACGGTGAAAATCCAGTCGACTGGCCGCGGTGTCGAATCTCCATCTCGTGTGTTATAACAGTGTGGACAAAGGGCGTCGCCGTCCTTTCGATCACCCAAGGAGAATGACTTTTGTCCGTGTCATCACCGGTCGTCCTGATCACCGGGGCATCTCGCGGGATCGGCAAAGCGATTGCCCTGCGGCTCGCTCGCGACGGCGCTCGGATCGGTATCAACTTCCGAAGTAATGCGTCCGCTGCCGAGGCGACGGCGGAAGATGTTTCTCGGCTCGGCGGCGAGCCACTCCTTCTCCCCGGCGACGTGAGCGTTCCGGTATCGGTCGCCTCCACGTTCGAAACGCTTCTCGGTCATTGGGGCCGCGTCGACGTCCTCATAAACAACGCGGGAATCGTCCGCGACACGCTCGTGCTGCGAATGAGCGATGACGATTGGGATGCGGTCATTCAAACGAATTTGCGTAGCGCCTTCCTTTGTACTCGGGCCGCGCTCCGAACCATGCTGCGCCAACGAAGCGGTCGCATCGTCAACGTGGCTTCGATTTCGGGCATTCGAGGCAACGCCGGCCAGTCGAACTACGCCGCGAGCAAGGCTGCCCTGGTTGGCTTGACCAAGTCGGTTGCCCGCGAAGTCGCGAGTCGCGGAATCACCGTCAATGCCGTCGCGCCGGGCCTCATCGAAACCGACATCACGACGAACATGCCGGAGAAGGCGCGCGATGCGCTCGTGGGCCAGATTCCGCTCGGGCGCATGGGAACGACCGACGAGGTCGCCGACGTCGTATCTTTTCTCGCGTCGGACCAGGCGAGTTACATCACCGGACAGGTCATTGTCGTCGACGGCGGCCTTGCCATGTGAGACAACGCCCAGTGGCGCGAGCGGCTTTTCGCGTTCACGTCGCGTACCACCTCGTGGAAACACCGGACCAGTTCTCACGAGCGGACTCACCAGCAGGAAGACAGGTATCAGGAGTAAGCGAGGAATGCAGGCACCGGGAGAAAATCATCGCACTATCGCCTTCGTGTTTCCGGGTCAGGGGTCACAGCACGTTGGTATGGGGCGTAGTCTCGCCGAGCACTCCACGGCCGCGCGCGAGGTCTTCGCCCAGGCGGACGATACGCTCGGTTTCTCTCTCAGCCAGCTCTGCTTCGAAGGACCGGATGACGTGCTGCGAGACACGATCAACGCGCAGCCCGCCATCTTGACGGTGAGCGTTGCATGCCTCGAGGCTCTTCGGGAGAGACTCGGGCCGTTGGAGCAGGTCGTTCGACCCCGCCTGGTCGCGGGGCATAGCCTGGGCGAGTACAGCGCGCTGGTGGCGGCCGGCGTGTTGGACTTCTCAACCGCCCTCAAGCTCGTGCGCGAACGCGGACGCCTGATGAAGGAGTCCGGCGAAACGACGCCAGGCGGAATGGCCGCGGTGATCGGGCTCAAGCCAGACGTCCTGGAAGAAGTATGCCGACAGGCAGGCGACAAGGGCATCGTCTGCGCTGCCAATTACAACACGCCGACCCAAACCGTCATCTCCGGCGAGCTTGCTGCTCTCTCGGCCGCGATCGAGCTGGCCATCGCGAACGGCGCTCAACGCGTCATCCGCTTGGCGGTCAGCATCGCCGCCCACTCGCCGGTCATGCAGCGGGCATCCGAGCAGTTCAACGAAGTGATCGGCCTGCTGCGTTGGCAGGATGCGCATATTCCGGTCGTCAGCGACATTTCGGCCCGGGTGCTGGTGTCCGCCGACGAGATTCGCGCCGAGCTCACGCGCCAGCTCTACTCGTCCGTCCGCTGGAAGGAGGCCGTGCGCGAGATGCTCGGAGCGGGTGTGACGACGTTCGTTGAGCTAGGGCCGGGTGACGTGCTGTCTTCGATGATCCGCCGGATCGATCGTCAGGCAAGCACGCTCAGCGTCAACGACGCCAATTCTCTCCAGACCGTGGCCGGATTGTTGATCTAAGGCAATCCCGGCCACCATACCCGTATGGCCGACCGATGCCCCATGGCACGAGAACTGCCAGCAGACTCCCGAATTCTGTCGGAAGAGGCCTCCTATCACTCCGATACGCCCGGTACGCTTCGTGCGTGGTCGTCCGGAAGGCGCCTCGCCGCGAAGCTCAACGGTGGTGGCAAGGGTGATGGCGAGTGCCGATCAATCTCACGACGGAGGAAGGAAGACGGGTGGCAAGGTCAGACCTAGAGCGGAGGGCCGAGCAGATCCGTGATCAGATCGAGGATCTCCGCGCCAATCTGGACGACGTGCTACACAACTACAACAAGCTCGTAGCGGCGGGAACGGACTGGTTCGCTTCCGCCCAGGGGCAAGTCTCGCGCGCGGCCCGTCAAGCCAAGGGCAACGTGGAAGAGGTCAGTGAGGAGTTGAGCGAGGCCGGTATCCCTTGGTGGGCACCGGTTGCCGTCGTCGCGGTCATCGGTGGCTTCATCGCCGTGGCCAATATGCTCGGTATATTCGGCACCCATCGAAACGAGCCTCAGCGCGAGACATTTACGCCAAACGTGGCTGGACAAACGCCACCACTCGATCTGACGAGACAGCCTTGAGCTGAATCGCCGTCGAGCGGCTTGGCATACCAAATTCTCTGGAGGAGGGCGTGATGCCATTTTCCACGCGTGGCGCCTCGGTCTTTGGAGAGGACACGGCTTCGATGAACAGCTCGGCGACCACCGAGCCTGAGACCACGACCGAGAAGGGACTGGAACAGACCGCTGTCGAAGAGGCCATCCGGGTCATCCAAAAGCACATCGACAAAGAGGCCCGAAATCGGTGGGTCGAGCACCTGGACGTGCGCGACCTCTGCCCGCGACAGAAGTCTGACCTGGTTTCTGACCTGGCGAAGCTCTTCTGACGCCTGGCTCGAAGCCAAACGACCGCGTCCCGCCAGCGAAGGCTGGCAGGACGCGGTCGTTTTTTGTATCAGGGAATGCTCAGACCTCGGTAATGACCGGCAAGACCATCGGGCGTAGCCGAGTCTGTTCGAAGATAGCGTGCCCGAGAACGTCCTTGATCTTTCCCTTCAAGTAGCCGGGCTCGACCTCGCCCTCCGGTCTGCGTTGGAGCGAACGACGGACCCGCGCGGCTCCCCGTTCGAGCACCGAGTTGGCGGAAGGCGCGATGAAACCACGCGAGGTGATCTCCGGCCCACCTACCAGGCGCCCGGTCTCGCGGTCGAGGGCTACCGCAGCGATGACGATGCCGTCGGCGGCCAGGTGGCGCCGATCCCGCAGCACGACCTGGGTCACGCCACCTACGGTCAGACCGTCGACCAGAACCGATCCGGCCGTCACCGCTCCGTCGTGTTCGACGCGATTGGGGCTAACTTGAATGACGTCTCCGACGTCCGCCAGAATCACCCGGTCGCACGGCACTCCGGTCTCAACCGCGAGAGAGCGGTAGTGAACCATCTGTCGATATTCACCGTGGACCGGCATGGCGTAGGTCGGGCGCAAAAGACGCAGGAGCGCCTGTAGCTCATCGCGGCTCGCGTGTCCGGACACGTGAATGCTCGGTACGACCGGTGGGTAGAGGACGGTGGCGCCCCGTCGCATCAGATTGTCGATGGTACGGGCGACCGTCTCTTCGTTACCCGGGATCGGCGTGGCCGATACTACAACAGTGTCTCCAGGGAGGATCCGGACCGCGGGGTGATCGCCCATCGCGATCCGGCTCAGCGCCGACGTGGGCTCGCCCTGGCTGCCGGTGGTCAAGATCATCGCTTGATTCAACGGCAAGCGCCGCAGCTCGTCGAGCGTCACGATCGAGCCGGGCGGAGCTCTCACGTATCCAAGATCCGCGGCGACCCGAAGGTTGTCTTCCATGCTCCGACCGACGACCGAGACCTTTCGATTGTATCGGGTCGCGATGTCGATCGTCTGCTCAAGCCGGATGATGTTGGAAGCGAAGGTCGTCATGATGACGCGCCCCTTCGCCTCGCGCACGATATCGTTCAACGCTTCGCCCACGACGCGCTCCGAGGGAGTGACGCCTGGTCGCTCGACCCGCGTGCAGTCGGACAAGAGAAGGAGAACGCCCTGGTCGCCAATCTCCCTCAGGTGATTGAGGTCCGGTGGCTGTCCTTCGACCGGCGTCTGGTCGAACTTGAAGTCGCCGGTGAAGAAAAGCAGCCCCGCACGGGTCCGCACGACGATCGACGCGCTGTCCGGGACGCTGTGGCTGACCGGAATGAACTCGACGTCAAACGGTCCCAGATTGATGCGCTGACGGTTCATGACGCCAATCAGCTCGGCGAACTTGAGAACGCGATGCTCGCGTAGCTTTGGTTCGATCAGGCCAATCGTCAGCGGTAAGCTGTAGATCGGGACCTTGCGCCCGAGCTCCTTGAGAAGATAGGGCAGGGCGCCGACGTGGTCCTCGTGGGCGTGGGTGAGCACGATCGCCCGGAGTCGATCGGCGCGCTGGTACACGTAGGAGAAGTCTGGGATGACCAGATCGACGCCGTGCAGCTCCTCCTCGGGAAACATGACCCCGGCATCGATCAACAGGAGGTCGCCACCGCACTCGAGGACGTGAGAGTTCTTCCCGATCTCACCGACCCCGCCGAGCGGTATGAGTCTGAGCGCGCCTTTCGACTTTGGCATGTGTTGACCGTGCCCCCGTGTTCGAAGCTGCCAGTGCAAATCGTGTACCGCCTTCGGCTCTCGGCACACCTCTTGCTCCAAGCCACCGACTCGTTGCCCGGTGGAGTCGAGTGATGCAATCCGAGCTTTCCGGACCCTCGAAAGTCCGCCACCCAACCAATCGTGATGCCGCACTCTTTCTGGACCGGATCGCGGTCCTGCTCGAAGCAAAGGGAGAAAATCCCTTCCGCGTGCGGGCGTACCGTGAAGCCGCTGCCCACATCGAGGCGATGAATCGAAGCCTGATCGACCTCTGGCAACAGGGAAAACTGCAGGCGATTCCAGGTGTCGGGCCATCGATCGCCGCCAAGCTCGACGAATGGCTGCGCAACGGTCACAGCTCATACCTCGACCAGCTGCAGAAATCCGTACCATCGGGCGTCGAGCAGCTGATGAACGTATCGGGAATCGGACCGAGCCGAGCGCGACTCCTCGTCGAAAGGTTGAACATTCACACTCCCGAGGAGCTGATCGAGGCTGCCCAGCGCCACGAGATTCAACGGATTCCCGGATTCGGCGCCCGCTCGGAAGAGCGCCTCCTAATCGAGGCTCGGCGCTGGTCGCAGCGGGAACGACGACTTCTCCTGGGCGTCGCCTGGCCGATTGCCAACCAGGTGATCGACGCTCTCCGGCCGTTGCCGAGCTTCGACAGGATCTCGGCGGCCGGATCACTCCGGCGCATGCGGGAGACAATCGGCGACGTCGACCTGCTCGCCGCGTCCGACCACCCTGCCGAGGCGGTCGACGCCTTCACGCGGCTACCGATCATTCGTGAAGTGCTCGCGCACGGTCCGACGAAAGCGTCGATTCTCCTCGATTCCGGCTTTCAGGTCGATCTTCGGGTCGTCGAGCCATCCTCCTGGGGCGCGGCGCTGCAGTACTTCACCGGCTCGAAGCTTCATAACATTGCTCTGCGGGACATCGCGATCGGAATGGGCTTGAAGGTGAACGAATACGGCGTCTTCCACGAAGCGACCGGCCGGCGGGTGGGCGGGGAGACCGAGGAGGACGTCTACCGGGCGGTGGGGCTGGACTGGATGCCCCCGGAGCTGCGCGAGGACCGCGGCGAGATCGAAGCCGCCGCCGCCCATCGCCTTCCGGTCCTGGTCGAGCGCTCTGACCTGCGCGGCGACCTTCAGGTCCACAGCACCTGGAGCGATGGCACGGCGAGCATCGAAGATATGGCAATCGCCGCGCGTGATGCCGGTCTGGACTACATCGCGATCACCGATCACTCACAGTCGCTGGGTATCGCCAACGGTCTGACTCCGGATCGTCTTCGCGAGCAATGGCGTGAAATCAATGCCGTGAACGCACGTCTGGCGCCATTCCACGTCTTTCGGGGAAGTGAGGTCGAGATCCGTCCCGACGGCTCCCTTGACCTACCCGAAGACGTGTTGGCCCAGCTCGACTACGTGTCGGTGTCGATCCACAGCCGCTTCCGAATGAGCCGCGACGAGATGACCGAGCGGATCATTCGTGCAATCCGTCACCCGTTCGTAAGTGCGTTAAACCACCCCACCGGTCGGCTGCTCGATCAACGCCCCGGTTACGACGTCGACCTGGACGCCGTGCTGCGGGTCGCCGCCGGTCTGCGGGTTGCCGTCGAGATCAACAGCCAGATCCAGCGCCTCGATCTGAACGACGTCTGGTCGCGACGGGCGAAGGACCTGGGATGTCAGATGGTCGTCAACTCCGACGCTCACGGCCCGGCCCACTACCAGGACCTCTCCTACGGTATTTCTGTCGCCCGGCGCGGCTGGCTCGCCAGCTCTAACGTCGTCAACACGCTACCGCTCACCACGTTCCGTAGCTGGCTGCGGGACGAACGGAGGCGGCGGGCGGCGTAGCGCATCGCGTCTCGCGGGCAATTGATGTATCATACCTGTAGTAAGACGCGCGGCAAGTCCGAGGACGTATCGATCTTCGGCGCTCATGCCGACAGGCGCTGGCGCGATCCAATGCAGCGACTCCCCGTGTAGTAAAGCTAAATGAGCGGGCGGAAGGAGTGGCCATTCTTGTTTGATTTCTTCCACCGGGAACGAAGCGATCTGCGCACGGTTGATCCGGCGCGCGTTCCTCCGGGTCAGGTCGTCACTCAGAAGTGGCCAGTCCTTCACTACGGCGGCGTACCGAAGGTCGACCTCAAGACCTGGGACTTTCGCCTCTTTGGCCTCGTCGAGCAGCCAATCAGGCTGTCCTGGGCAGAGTTTCAGCGTCTGCCCAGAATGACGATTCGGTGCGACATTCATTGCGTCACCCGCTGGAGCCGCCTGGACAACACGTTCGAGGGCGTCGCGGTCAAAGACGTGCTGGAGCTGGCCTCGGTGAAGGCGAACGCGAAGTTCGTCATGATCCATGCCGAGAAAGGATTTACGACCAACCTGCCGTTGGACGATCTCCTTCAGCCAAACGTGCTGCTCGCCGATACCCACGACGGCCAGCCTCTCACACCCGAGCACGGCTGGCCGCTCCGACTCGTCGTGCCTCACCTGTACTTCTGGAAAAGCGCGAAGTGGGTTCGCGGATTTGAAGTGCTGGCGAACGACCGGCCGGGATTCTGGGAACAATACGGCTACCACATGCGCGGGGATCCGTGGAAAGAAGAGCGATATTCGTGATCGCACGATGAACGAAGGCAGTTGGAAGCGAGAGTCGGCCCATCCCCGGCATCTCGGCCCGCACGTGTCCCTGGAAGATGGTAGCTTCGCGATAGACGGACGTCGCTATCCACGGCGGCGATACGCGCCTCGCGACGTACTCAGGCCGATCGAGCGCCCCGTCGATCCTCCATCCTGGGAGGGCCAGCTCGCACGAGTTCCCCACCCCGAGGAGCTCGAAAGCGGCGTGCCCGACGAATCGGAGGTGTTCTCGTACCTCACTCCGTCGATGGCTCGGGTGCTGAGACGGATCGCGGACGTCGACACGGCTGTATCGCATCACGGCTTCATCCTGCTGGTGGGCCCGACCGGTTGCGGCAAGACGACGATGGCCAAGACCTATTGCTACCTCGCGAATCAACCCTGTACCGAATTATCGTTCAGCGGGGATACCGCCCTCAGCGATTTCTACACGTCGGTTGAGCTCGTCCGCGACGTTAACCTTCAGCAGAGCACGCTCACCGTGCCGGGCCCGGCGGTGGAGGCGATGCTTCGCGGGCAGAAGCTTCTCCTGAACGAGATCAACATGCTGCCCCCGGACCTGCTGAATGTGTTTTCCCAAGCCATGGATACCGGCCGCCTGGTGCTCTCGGGAACCGAACGAGGAAACGTCGAGATCGAAGTTCACGGCGAATTCGGGCTCATCGGAACCGCCAACCCAAACTACGTCGGAACTCTCGATATGGGACGGGCGATCGAACGCCGCTTCGGTCGTGGCCTGGGGTTCATCGAGATGGACTTCCTTCCCACGGATGAGGAGGCGGCCGCTCTCGAGTACGAGTTTGCCGCCGAGAGACTGTTTTCCCAGGCCGGGATCCGGGTCGAGAGCTCGGTATGCCGCAAGGTTGCCGAGCTGGCCTCGACGTTGCGGAAGGACCCCCAAATCGGGAACGTCATGCAGTCGCGCCTATCCACCCGGACCCTCGTTCATTGGCTGGGCCTCGCCCAGATCTCCGGTCGTCCGCTGGTCGAGGTGTTGGATCGAGCGTTGCTGAGCACAGTTCCAGCGGACGCGCGCGAGCGTGCCGTTCAACAGGCCCGCGATGCCCTGGGTAGTCTCAATCTGGACGAATCTGCCACCGAAAGTCTGCGCGCTTATCGGGTGGGCTGGCCGAGCATCCGACCTGGCGAGGCGGTGCCGATCGAAACGGCGAAGCCACCCGAACGAGCCGGGCCAGCGTCCGGTAAATTCAACCGCGCTTCGGTGATTCATCGTCTTCGCTTTACCCGGACGCTTCCGGATGGTGGAAAGGTGTTGATTGCCGAGTCGATGCATTCGCCGACCGGGGAGCCCAGCGAGGTGAGATTCGGACTGGGCTTCCGCATCCGCGCGTACGATAGCCTGGGACGCCAGATCGTCGATCCGTCGCGACTGGAGACAATTCGCCAGATGATTCGCGACGAGGATGGACTGAACGTGCCTGGTCCGCTCGGGCGGCGCCTGGGCACGCGCGAGCTGCTCCCATGCCTCACCGCCCACTCGGTTGAAGCGCTGCAGCTTGCCGAGGCAGCGCTGCTGCTCGGACGCCCGGTGTTCATCGCGGGCCCGACCGGTGCTGGAAAGTCCAGTCTGGCGCGAACCCTGGCCTACCTGCGTCGGCGCCCGGTGGTCGAGGTGGGGTTCACCGGCGAGACCGCGAAAACTGACCTCAGCGCGGTGCGGCGACTGATCGCCGGCGTGACCCGATGGCAGACCCAGGCATTCCTCGAAGCCCTGGCCCAGGGCGACATCGTCATCGCGAACGAATACAACCTCGCCTATCCGGACGTTCATTCGCTGCTCAACGGCCTTTTCGATAAGGGCGCCCGCCTCTCGCTGCCCGATGGGCGGGTCTATCGCTTGCACCCCGCGGCGCGGGTGATCGCGACGGGATTTCTCGACGGACCGGGAGTCAAGCCGTTGAACGAGGGCGTGGAGAATCGGTTTGGAGCGATCGTGGGACTGAGCTACCCTCCGATCGCGGACGAAGTGGCGGTAATCCGTTTCATCGCCCCCGCCGCGCACCAGGCCACCGTCGAGCGTTGCGTTCGCCTCGTCGACTTCTCCCGCCGTCTGGTCGCCGGAACGGTCGATCCCGCGGCGCTGGCCGGACTTTCCCGAGCGGCGCAAGAAGCGCTTCGCCAGGCCGCTCGACGGGCCGCCCTGAGCACGGCTGAACTGGTCGCCTTGGCCCGCGCCGGCGGAGGCTCTGACTTCGCCGAGCGGCTCCGTATCGGAATCCTCGACGGCGCACCGGACAACGTCAGGCGCACGTTGGAGCCAGTTCTTCTTCAGTACGGGCTCGGCTCGGACTGACTGAATCCTTCGAACCGCGCCGAGGGTGGACGGCATCAACCGACCAGAGAGTGACCGCATGATCCAGGATTCCGACCAAAAGCGACCAGCGGACGTCGTCGTAGCCCCCTACGAGCCCTCGGAGCTCGAGGTCGTCGCGCGGCTCCTGTTGCAGGATCGTCGCATTCGGGTCGTCCCCGGCGCCTGGTGGACGTATTACCCGGAGCGCGGCGAGGTCGCATACCCTCCTAATCTTCTGCCCGAATGGCCCGCCCGACGTTCGCTCGGCGCATTATGTCACGAGATTGCCGAAGTCATCTTCAGCGGTAAGGAAGCCATCAGAATCTTCCAGGACTTCGTCGGTTGGGCGATCGCTCGCGGCTGCGAGTCGAGATCGGCCGAATTCCTGCTCAACGCGATCAACGATTTACGAGTCAACCGGCTGTACCTCGGGCAGTATCCGGGAAGCCGCCCTTACTTTCGTGAGCTGTATCGCGACACTCGCCTAATCCAGCAAGATGACATCGATCAGCGAAACCTCAAGGGGCAGACCTTACCCCATCACGCCTTCGTCGATGCGATCACTGCCCGCTGGTCGGCGTCGCTGTTCGGGATCGCACCGGTTGGCCAGACCGAAGAACGGGTGCGTCGCGCCGTCGAACGCTGCTGGCCATCGGTCGCCCGCGCCGTCGAACAGGATGACCTGGCCGAGCTGGCGAATATCGTTCGGAGCAGCGTCTTCCCCACCTATCTCGAGCTGCTGATGGCGAGCCGCGAAATAGTGCGCCGAGCGGCCATGAACCCTGGCGAGATCGAGGAGCCAGAACCGGCCGACGAAACGAGCGAAGAATCAGACGACGAAGGGATTCTGGACGACGATCTGGCTTCCCTGGTTCGCGGAAGTCCGATCGACGACGAGCCGCCGGTATCATGGGTCATCTTGCCCGACGCCGACGCACCGGCCGAAGATTCCCAGGAAGAAGAGCGATCGACGGCTCCGCCGCTGGTGACGCCGGTCGAGGGAATGGCCCGCCCACGGGAAGGCCCATCGCGCTGGACCGGCGGCATCGTCCAGAAATTCCGGCGCCTTGGCCAACGTGGTCGTGGCGCGCCCGCCTACGAAGACTTCAGTTACATCGACGCCGTGCGCCGATTGGGACCCCAGGTCGATGCGCTCCTCAACGGGGCCGATGGTCGTGATGGCTTGATCGCTATCCTGAATCGCCGTCGATTCGGAACCTTCGATCCCTGGCGCCGACCGCGACGATGGCGCAAGGGCGACAGCGGCGACGTCGACCCTGATCACCCGGAAGATCTCGTCATCGCGCCGGCGACCGCGTTCCTCAAAGGGCGGCGCCAACCACGCGATGATAGCCAGAAGGACTTCGCCAACGTCATCCTCCTGGACGTCAGCGGCAGCGTGGTGCAGCGTGGATACCGAAGCCGAAAGTTCGATCAGCTCATCGACACGACGGTCGTTTTCTGTGAGATTCACGAGCGACTGAAACTGCCCTACGAGCTCATCGCGTTCAGCGATCGTTACACCGTCCTGCGCGGCTTCGAAGAGTGTCGTTTTCAGAACCTGCAAATCGACCCGACGTCGTCTTACGTGCCGAAAGATCTCAGTTATGTCGTCCACGAAATGTACCAGGCCGAGCACGCCGAGACGCGCGAGGCCCCGTGTCTCGATCGCGCCATATCCGATCTGGGCGACCAGCGCGGCCTGAAGACGATATTCATGGTCACCGACGGTATCAGCAGTGATCGGCAGGCGCTGACCGAGCGGTTGATCGAGATCGAGCGGCGGAATCAGGTGGTTCCTCGCAACGAGCGGCTGATGGTCCTTGCCTACGGCCTGGGGCTGGCAGAAGAGGAGTTCCGGCTATCGTACCAGCCCCAGATCGAGGGCCAGTTCATCCAGTGTTCGACCGGACAACTCGTCCGCACCGTCGAGGCGCTGCCGACGATTGTCTGCGACAGCGTCGATCGGCGGATCCGGACGGCCTGACGATCATCCTCCCGGCGGAGTAGGCGCCGGCGTAGGTGGCACCTGCAGAATCGGCTGAACCCGATCGCGAAAAGCGTGCAGCGCATTTTCCGGGTGAATCGACCCGCTCAACGCGCCCGAAAGGTCGTCGTAGTTTGGTTGGGCCGACGGCGGCCACACCGGAATCGGATGGCCGACCTCGACGCTCTCGACGTAGGCCTGGTGGCCATCCTCCGGGTAAAGCGCTTCGAAATCCTTCGACCGCGCGAGCGATTCGCGCGATGGGACGTATGCCCGGCCTGGCTGCTCGGGCAGATGCCGAGTCAGATAGTTGATCAGCAGCCAGGCGGCATCCGGATTGCGTGACGCCTGGGGAATCCCGTAACCGGACATGTAGTAGATCGTGGTCTGAGTTTCGGCCCGTGGCATCATCGTGACGCCCCACTTGAATCGCCAGCCAGGTGGAGGCGTGGGAGAAGCCGTCGCGGTCGGCGTCAAAGATAATCCCAGTTGCCGCTGAAGGTACGGCGGCAGCAGGTTGCGTTGATCCATGAACGTGGCGGTCATCGCCGCCCGTCCGACGAACCACAGTCCGAGGCTGCGGTTTCCCTGCTCCGTCGGCATCATGTGCTGGGTCAGCCCCAGGTCGACGAACCACTGTAACGCCTCGGCGGTCCGCGGGTCGTCCAGCCAGCGTGCATCCGGATCGTCGGCAGCATCCTGCGGAATAACGCCGTACTCCTCGACGAACGGAACCAGAGCCTGTGTAGGATCGGTCACGAACCCGACCACCGGCTGCTTTTGCCCACCCTTCGCCTCGATCAATCGTCCATCCGCCACGAAGTCGCTCGTCGTCCAGTTCAAATCCGGCACCTGGACCTTGGCACGATTGAACAGATCCTCGTTGTAGAACATCACGAAGGGCACGATCTCGGACGGAATCGCGAGCTGCTTGCCACGGTACTGGAAAGCCTCCATGGTAGTCGGAAAGAAGTCGTCCAGTTGAAAATCCGTCTGCTGGTAAATGTACGGGTGAAGGTCGATCAAATCGGCGGGATTGCTCATCAGCTGAATGTCCTGGTTGGTGAGCGCGACCACGTCCGGCGACAGGTCGGTGTTGGTCAGCGCCTCGATCGCGGTCGAGACGTCGCCGTTTCGAATCTTCCCGAACTGATCGAAGACCTTCACCGAGATGTTGGGGTTGTCCCGCATGAACGGAATGACCCGTTGCTGAATCGACGCGCCGATCGCGGGCGTATCAACCCAGACCACGAGGTTGACGGTGGCCGGTTGAGACGGCGTCACCGCGCAGGCGACGATTATCGTCACCAGGAGCAGGCTGAACGCACTGGCGCGAAACCGAGAGGAAGCAAACAAGGCTCGCCACTGGGAGAGGCGAGCGCGCCAGATTTGAGGGGCCGCGGACCTGCGACTAGTCTCCGTCGTCAACGCTTGGTTGAACGAGCTGGCCGGCGGCGCGAGACCGACGATGTCGCGATTGCTCCGGGTCGTGCCGACCGAAAAGGTGGGTTGTCGACCTGATCGACCGGTTGATCGTCTCGTTCTCGCGCCGCGCCGCATCATCCTGCTTCCAAGCCGTTCCTCACCGTTCGCTCGTCCAGACGGGTGCCCGAGGATTTCAGGAGAGCGTACTCCAGGCTGTCGGCAAGGGCAAGCCAGCTCGCCTCGATAATGTTGGCCGAGCTCCCGACGGTTCCCCATCGGTCCTTGCCATCGCCGCTTTCGATCGACACTCTCACCACCGCTCCGGTGCCGTCGTTACCATCGAGCACACGAACTTTATAATCGACGAGCTGAACATTTGCAAGTTCTGGATAGAACTGTAGCAGCGCCTTGCGAATCGCAGCATCCAGCGCGTTGACCGGCCCGTTCCCCTCGGCCGCGGTATGGAAAACCGATTCTTCGACTTTGATCTTAACCGTCGCTTCGGAGACGATGCCGTTACCGCGTCGTCGCTCGACCAGCACGAGAAAATCGACCAGCTCAAACGGGGGGCGGTAGTCCGGCTGCATGCGCCGGATCAAGAGCTCAAAACTCGCCTCGGCTGCCTCGAACTGGAAGCCTTCGTTCTCGAGCTGCTTCAGCGTATCGAGCACCTGTCGCACGTCGGCCGACTGACTGGAGATATCGAGCCCGAACTGCTGCGCCTTGGCGAGCACGTTGCTGCGTCCGCTCAGCTCGCTAACGAGGATCCGCTGTCGATTGCCGACCAGCTCGGGTGGAATGTGTTCGTAGCACCGACTGTTCTTAAGCACCGCGTTCACGTGCAGGCCAGCCTTGTGGGCAAACGAGCTCGCCCCCACGTACGGCAGGTGGGTATCGTGAACGAGGTTGGCCACCTCCGCCACGTAGTGCGACAGGTCGGTGATCTGACGTAGCTGATCGTCACCGACACAGGCGTAGCCGAGCTTGAGCTGAAGATTCGGCACGATCGAGCAGAGGTTGGCGTTTCCGGTGCGCTCGCCGTAACCGTTTATCGTTCCCTGCACTTGCTGGGCGCCAGCCTTGACCCCGGCCAGGGTATTCGCGACCGCCAGCTCGCCATCGTTGTGGGTATGTATGCCGATCTGACGGCCAGGAAGCGTTTCGACGACCGACCGGGTGATCGCGTAGATCTGATCGGGAAGGGCGCCTCCGTTGGTGTCGCACAAAATCAGCCAATCGGCTCCGGCTTCCGCGGCGGCGCGAAGCGTCGCCAGCGCGTACTCCGAATTGTCCTTGTACCCGTCGAAGAAGTGCTCCGCGTCGTAGATTACTTCGCGTCCCGCACCCTTCAGGTAACCGATCGAGTCGGAGATCATCCGCAGGTTCTCTTCCGGACTCGTCCCGAGCACCTTATCGACGTGCAGCAGCCAACTTTTGCCCAGGATGCACACGCACGAAGTCTTGACGTCGGTAAGGGCAGTGAGATTCGAATCAGGAGTAGCGGCGTCTGGTCGGCGGGTGCTTCCGAACGCCACCAGTTTCGCGTGCTTGAGCGCCAGCTCGCCGATGCGCGAAAAGAACTCCACGTCCTTCGGATTCGAGCCAGGGTAGCCAGCTTCGATGTAGTGAACGCCGGCCTCGTCCAGTCGTCGGGCGATCTTGAGCTTGTCTTCTACCGAGAGCGAAATGCCCTCCCGCTGGGTGCCGTCTCGAAGGGTCGTGTCGTAGATCGAAATCTGGCGCTGCATCTTGGTCAACTCCGTGTGATCCTGCTGGCGATGAGATCGCCCATCTTGCGCGTGCCAACCACCTTGGTGTCCGCCGCGCGAATGTCCTCGGTACGGTATCCGTCGTCGAGCACCTGCCGCACCGCGCGCTCGATCGATTCCGCTTCTGGGAACAGATCCAGACTGTACCGGAGCAGCATCGCCGCGCTCAGAATCGCCGCGATCGGGTTCGCCAGGTCCTTTCCGGCGAGCGAGGGCGCCGATCCGTGGATCGGCTCATAGAGCCCCATCTTCCCAGTTCCCAGACTCGCCGACGGCAGCATGCCCATCGAGCCGGCCAGGACCGACGCCTCGTCGGTCAGAATGTCACCAAAGGTGTTCTCCGTCACCAGAACGTCGAACTGGGATGGCTCCCGAACCAGTTGCATGGCACAGTTGTCAACCAGAACGTGCTCCATGGTAATGTCCGGATTGCGCGCTCCCACCTCGGCGGCGACTTCTCGCCAGAGTCTCGACGTCGAGAGCACGTTCTGCTTGTCGACCGACGTGACCTTTCTACGACGATGGCGCGCCAGGTCGCAGGCGGCCTGCACCACCCGCGCGACTTCCTCCTCGGTGTACGACATCGTGTCGACCGCCTCCCGGCCATGCGGTCCATCAAACCGCTTGCTGGGTTGGCCGAAATACAAACCACCGGTCAGCTCGCGAACCACGATCAGGTCGACCCCACGGACGACTTCGGGCTTCAGCGTGGACGCGTCAACCAGGCAATCGTACAGCCTTACCGGGCGCAAGTTCGCGTAAAGCCCCAGTCCCTTTCGCAGGGCGAGCAACCCTTGCTCCGGGCGGACCGGGGCGCGTGGATCGTCCCATTTCGGTCCGCCAATCGCGCCGAAGAGAACCGCGGCGCTCTGCCGACAAAGGTCCATCGACTCGTCGGGCAGCGCCGTGCCGGTCTGATCGATTGCCGCGCCTCCGACGAGCGCGGTCGGGAACGAAAATCGGTGGCCGTAAAGCTCGGCAACCGCCATCAAGGCTTTCTGAGCCTCGGCGGTCACCTCTCCGCCAATGCCATCCCCGGGAAGGACGGCGATCTGTGCGTGCAAAGAACGATCTCCTTGTTGATCTCCTCGATTACTGCGCGGTCAGCACCGGGACAGCAGGCTCTCGCAACGCCGCGATCAGCTTGTTCAGAGCGTTGACGTAGGCGCGGGTGCTCGCGACGATCACGTCGGTATCGGCACCGCGTCCGCCGTACACTCGTCCGTCGGCTTCGATCCGAATTGTTACCTCGCCGATGGCGTCCAGGCCAGCGGTTACCGACTGTACGGAGTACTCGATGAGTCGGTTCTCTACGCCGACGAGGCGATTCACCGCCTTGTACACCGCGTCGACCGGGCCGGTGCCGGTGGCGGAGTCGCAGTAGATGCTACCATCTGGACCGATCAGGCGCACCGTCGCGGTCGGAATACTGTGGTCGCCACAGGACACCTGCACGTGATCGACTCGGTAGATCTCGGCCGGCATCCGAACCTCGTCGCTGATGATCATCGCCAGATCCTGGTCCGATACGACCTTCTTCTTGTCCGCCACTTCCTTGAACCGTGCGAAAGACCGGTCCAGGTCCTCGGTCGAGAGACGATAGCCCAGCTCTTCGAGGCGA
>JAJPKB010000400.1 GCA_021323915.1 Chloroflexota bacterium
GCCTGCGAGCGGGTCGTCCAGCCGATCGTGCCGTTCGATCTCGCGGTCGAGGCCTACCGCGAGATCGACGAGCACCCGGAGCGCTCGGTGAAGCTCGGCGTGACGTTCTCGTAGGGGCAGGCCCCCGTGCCTGCCCCTACCCTTTCTATCGGAGGAGAGATGGCGATCGGCGTGATTCTGGATACCGACATCGGCACCGACGTCGACGATTGCCTGGCGCTGTCGCTGTTGCTCGCCTCGCCCGAGGTCGATCTGCTCGGGGTGACCTGCGTCTACGGCGACGTGAGCCTGCGCGCCCGAATGGTATTGAAGCTGCTCGAGCTGCGGGGGCGATCCGACGTGCCGGTGATGGCCGGCGCGGCGGTTCCCCTCCTGGGCAAGCGGCCGGTCTACTGGGCGGGCCACGAGGGAAAGGGATTGCTCGAGCCCGCGGACGAGGGGCGGCGGCCATCGCCCGAGCACGCGGTCGACTTCCTGGTGCGGACGGTCCTGGAGCGTCCCGGTCAGGTCCACCTGCTGGCGATCGGTCCGCTGACCAACCTGGCGCTGGCGTTTCGGCGCGAGCCGCGGCTAGCCGGGCAACTTGCCCACCTGACGATCATGGGCGGGGCGATTCGCGGACCCGGGCGCTTCGACCTGCCCTACCACGAGCACAACATCACCTGCGATCCGGAGGCCGCCCACGTCGTCCTCTCGGCCGGCGCGCCGACGACGCTGGTCCCGCTCGACGTGACCACTCGGGTGCGGATCCGCGCCGAGGGCGTCGCCCGGATTCGGGCCGGCGGGACCGGTTTCCACCGGGCGGTTGCCGATCAGGTCGAAGTCTACCCGCCCTTCGCGCGGCGGGGCTGGACCCACCTTCACGATCCGCTCGCCGCGGCGACGATCGTCCAGCCGGACCTCGTGACGATCGAGCCGCTGCACCTCGACGTGGAGCTGGGCGGCGAGCACGCCGCCGGGGCAACCCTGGCACGCGTTCCGACGGCGGAGGCGCCGGCCAGCGCCGAGGTGGCGCTGGGGGTCGACGCGGCAAGATTCGAAGAGTTCCTGGTACGCCGATTGGCGGATTAGGGCGATCGCCTCACTGTCGCTCGGATGATACGCCGTCGACGAGGCTCTCGACGACTAATCGCGAATGGCGCGCAATCGCGTCGAAGTCTCGATCGGCATGAAGCAGCGTCGCGTTGTGTCGAATTGCCAGGGCTGCGAGCAGAACCGCGATTCGCTGGCTGACCGCGTTGGACGGATTTCGGCGAAGTGCGAAGATCCAGGCGGACGTGTCCACCAGCCACAAGGGGGGCATCATCCGTCTTGCCGCCGCCGCCGCAGCTCGTCGAGATCCAGGTCGATGTCAAAGGAGCCCAGCTCCTGGCGAAGTAACTCTCGCTCCTGACGCCGCACGAACTCCGCGAGCGCCCGATTGATCGCGTCAGTCTTGGTGCGGGCGCCGCTGAGGCGCATCGCCTCGTCGAGTAATGTATCGTCGATCTGTAACGTTGTTCTGGTCACTCGCTCTGCCTCCCTGGTGCATATCCAGTATACGTCCATTGGAGGCGCGCGTCCATTCGCCGAGGATGGGCCATAGACCGGTGGTATCGCGCCGCCGGTCGGGGCAGGTGGAAGGAACGCTCACGGGCTCAGGCGGAACGGCGGGTAACGGTCGGTTACCAGCAAGAGGGCGTAGCCAGCTACCCGTAAGGCCCAGCGGTCGACGCCGACGACGAAGTCGAATAAACCCCGGGGATACCGGCCGGTGAAAAGGATCGCGAACCAGGCGATCACGACGCAAACGAAGGCGGCGACGGCGAGGAAGAACAGCACGACGTAGTGAGGAATCGCCAGGAACCACTTGACCAGGGGAAGCCACCGGTTGAGCTCGGTCCGGGCGTCGGGGTACGGGATGGTGAGGTGCACCGCCTGCTCCTCGTCGGTGGAGGGGTACTCGTCGCGCAACAACGCCAGGTACGCCGAGACGCGGTAGCTGAAGTTCGTGAGGGCGACGTTCCAGTCGAACCACCAGCGCGGATACTTCTGCCGGAAGAGCAGCATCAGCACCGTCGCCGCGACGATCAGGCCGCCGCTGGCCAGGGTGTAACCGGCGCGAGACTGGGTTCCGCTGTTGCCACTGACCAGAGCGAGGATGATCGCGATCGGAATCACGGTAAAGATCCGAAACGCCGTCGTCAGGCGGTCGAGCGGGCGTTCCGGATAGTCGATCGACAGGTCGAGGGGATAAGTCGTGGTCGTCTGCACGTGTGATCTCCTTCGGTTCTTTCCTCAGACAGCCGCCGGTCGTTCGGCGCGTTCAGCCAAATCCATTATTTCATACTTCGTCGGATTTCGGACGACGCTTCTATCTTGACTCGTCGGCGGAGCCCGCCGCATGGGACGTCCTCGACCAGGACCGGGCGTGGCGTCTCCTTACCAGGGGAATCACCCCTGCCGAGGCGCGGGCCACCGCCGCGATCGAGGGTGACGTCGCTCTCGGACGCCACGCGCTGGAGATGGTCTCGGTCATCGCGTAGCTCGGCCAGCGAACCGAACCCTCGCCCGGACCCGATCCGGACGGAAAAAAGAAAGCCCCCGGACCTGACGGTGCAACGCGAGGTGCCGTTCGTCTATAATTTTGAGCAGCTCCGGCTGCCAATGACCAGCCTGGCGATCGATCACCCCGTGGCGCGGGGGCTTGCCCCTCGCTCGTCCGGTTGCCCACCGTGGACGACGAGCCCCCGGGCGACCGGCCTGGTAGACGTCGACTGCATAAGGGCTGGAACGGTTCTGGTCGCCGGGCGCCAGCCGGCAGGGGCGCTGAGAGGTTCGGACCACGAAGGATGCGAAACCACGCGAAAACCGTGAAAAGGTGACGGGGCCGCCCTCTCGGGTTTTCGTGGCTTTTCGCGACCTTCGTGGTCCAAACGCGATTTCGCGTGGCCCTGCCACGAAACGGGGGACGACGTGGAGCGTCTAGAAATGCGTAGAAGGCTGGTGGACCGGTGAGCGCGACCGAAGAGCGGGCGACCACGAGATCGGGGCGTGACCGGCGCGACGATCTGATCGGCGTGGCCTTCGCGCTGGCCGGGGTGGTCTTCGGGGCGCTGCTGGTCGGCCTGGGCGAGGACATCCAGCGCGGCTTCGGGGGAATGACTACGCTGACCTCGGCGCTGCCGGTCGGCTATGCCTTCGCGGCGGGAATGGTCGCGACGGTCAACCCCTGCGGGGTGATGCTCCTGCCCTCGCTGGTCGCCTACTCGGTCGGCCGCGACGCCGGCCTCGCCGACGCCTGGTCGTCCAGGCTCGAGCAGGGAGTGCTGCGGGCGGTGATGGCGACGGTCGGCTTCGTCGTCATCTTCGCGGTCGTCGGAATGGTCTTCGCCGTCGGGGGCCACGCCCTGGGTCAGTGGTTTCCGGTCGGCGGGGTGATCGTCGGCGCGGCGCTCTTCGTGCTCGGGCTCTGGCTCGCCCTGTCGGGACGGGCGCTGGGCATCCTGGCGGCGAGCCGGGCGATGGGCTACGTCTCGCCGGAGGGGGATCTCTGGTCGCTTTTCGTCTTCGGCGTCGGCTACGCGGTGGCGTCGCTCGGCTGCACCCTGCCGGTCTTCCTGGTCGTCGCGAGCCTGGCGATGTCGGCCGGTAGCCTGGCCTTCGCGGTCGTCCAGTTCGTGTCGTACGCGCTGGGCATGGGGCTCGTCCTCACCGTCGTGATCCTGGCGGCGACGTTCTTCCAGAGCGCGGTTCGCCGCTGGCTCCGCGGGCTGATGCCCTACGTTCATCGCCTGGCCGCGGCGTTCCTGATCGGCGCCGGGGTGTATCTCGTCGACTACTGGCTCCGCGCGGCGGGGGTGTTGTAAGCGCAGGGCCGGAGCGTCGGCGATCGGAGGCACGGGGTGCCGCGGCACCGTCGTTCCCCGGATCGCCATTTGCGTCGCATGAGAAAACCTGCCACACTTCATGTGTCGACGTTCAACAAGACCACGACCGGTGAGGGCCGACGATGGCAACGGAAACGATCGCGACAGTTGACGACGTGCTACGTCTCGCGAGCGCGGGACAGAGATTCGAGCTAATCGACGGAGAACTGGTGGGAATGGCGCCAACCGGCCTGGCTCACGGCGACCACGAACGGCGAATTGGCCAGCGACTTGGACAATACGTCGACGAACACCAGCTCGGGCTTCTTGTCGTTGGCGAAGTGTTGTTCCGCCTGGACGCGGAGGGGCGATTGGCGCGCGCCGCCGACGTGGCCTTCATTCGCCGGGAGCGCGTGCCGACCGATGACGACGAGGACAGTGTTTTCAACGGTCCGCCCGACCTCGCAGTCGAAATCGTGTCGCCCGGGGATCGCGCCGTCGACATCGAGCGGAAGGTCGACGACTGGCTGACCCACGGTACCAGGCTGGTGCTCGTCGTCTATCCGCGCGGACGGCGGGCCATCCTCGCCCGCGCCGACGGCAGCGTCACCTTGCGCGGCGACGACCTCCTCGACCTCGACACGGCGTTGCCCGGCTTCCGGTGTCCGGTAAGTGATTTGTTTCGATAGGAGCGAACAGCGAGAAACGAGAATGTAGAACGCGACGCGCCGTCCGCCATTCTCGTTGCTCGCTGCTCGCGGTCAACTCCTACGACACCGGTTCCAGGTGGGTGAAGATCAGCAGGCCGGTGCGGTGCCAGAAGCCCTCGTGGATGTAGGGCTTATCGCCGGTCGGCCAGTTCTTCCAGTAGGTGGTGTTCATCGGAACGTTGATCACCGTCTGGACGAGCGGGATGTCCGGCAGGTTGGGCAGCCAGATCGCCATCGCCTGGTGCCAGAGATCCATGATCTTCGGGTCGGCGAGGGGAAGCTGTCCCATCTGGTCGACCAGGTCGCTGAACTCCTTGTTCGACCACCGGTAGATGTTCGTGAAGTAAATCGGCGTGCCGGTCGGCTTCACATAGCGAATGTTGTAGAGGTCCAGGGTCTTGTAGGGATCCTTCATGCTGCCGCCGTGGCCCCAGAGGAAGGCGACCGCCTGGCCGGTGGTGATCCGGTTCACGAAGTCGGCCGGCAGCAGGAAGCTGGCGTCGAATCCGGCCTTCTTCAGCTGCTGGGTCACGATCGGGGCCGGGGGCGTCGCCGACGGGTGCTGCGGGAAAGTCACGATCTGGAACGAGACCTTCTTGCCGGACGAGTCATTCCACATTCCGTCCGAGCCCTTGGTGTAGCCCTTCTTGGTCATGATCGCGTCGGACTGCTTGATGTCGTACTTGTTCGTCGGGTACTTGTCGAGCAGGTCCTTGACGTCGTTGAAATACGACTGAAGACCAGGATAGGGCGGGAACGGCAACTGGGTCGCCTGGTTGTACCCTTCGAACGCGTACTGGATGATCTCGTTGCGATCGATCGCGTAGCTCATCGCCCAGCGGATCTCCGGATCGTCGAAGGGCTTGATCAGGGTGTTGAAGCCGAGGCTGATCGGCCACCAGTCCATGTAGCCGTAAGGCGGCTTGTCGTAGTGAGTGATGATCTTCGGGTTCTGGCTCTGGACCAGCTTCAAGTTCTGCGGCGTCAATGAGAAGGCCATGTCGATCTGGTTGGTGATCAGCATCTGGGCCATGGTGATCTCGTTCATGCCGGGGAGGAAGATCAAGCGCTGGACCTGGGGAAGCTTCTGGAAGCCGGCCTTCACCGCCCACCAGTCCGGGCGGACGTCCCAGATCTTCTGCTGGACGTTGGTCGCCACCAACTTGTAGGGGCCGGTGCCGAGCGGCCAGCCCTTGGCCATATCGAAGTTCTTGAAGGTGTGGGGATCCTGACCGGTCCAGACGTGCTCGGGAACGATCGGCAGCCCGACGTCGGCGCGGTAGGTGAAGTAGTCCCAGTGGAAGCGCGGGTCGGGCGTCGTCAGGGTCACCTTGGCGGTGAGGTTGTCGACGGCCTCGGCGTTCTTGACCAACCGGGCGACTTCGCCGTTCAGGTCGGCGTTCTTCGGGTCGCGCAGCATGTTGAAGGTGAAGGCCACGTCCTTGGCGGTGTAGGGTTGCCCGTCGCTCCAGGTGACGCCATCCCGAATCTTGACCGTGACCTCGGTGTAGTCGGAGTTGTACTGGAAGCTCTCGCCGAGCCAGGGAATGAACTGGTCGCCGAGCATGTTGTAGTAGAACAGCGGCTCGGTCGCGGCCTGGTAGAGGCCGCTGCGCGACAGGCCGGGCGAGTAGGGGTTGAAGTTGTCGGTATCGGTGAAGCCGCCCGGATCCTCGCCGCCCAGGCCGGCCATGATGAGCGTTCGGTTTCGAGGCACCTGCGGCACGTTGCCCGAGGTCGCCGCCTGTGGGGTCGCGGCGGTGGCCGGGGTCGCGGCGGGCGTGGCCTGGGCCGCCGGAGCCGGGGTCGCGGTCGCCGCGGTGCTCGCGGCCGGAGCGGCCGTCGCGGTGGGAGCCGCGGAGCTGGCGGCGGCGGTGGTCGGCTGCGCCGCGGTGCTCGCGGTGGGCGAAGCGGGTGCGGCTTGCTGGGAACATGCCGCCAGGATCGCGGTGCCGGCGGCGCCGAGAATCGCGGCCTTCAAAAAGTTCCGTCGATTGGTGGGTTTCCCGAGCTGCATCGAAGTGCTCCCCTTTCCTAATGTCCTCGGTGGAACGCCGTCTTCCGAGTCGAGTCAAACCCCGTCGGGCGAGTCGCGCGCATCACCCCCTTCGTGGAACCTTTCCACGGCATCTGGGCACCGGTTCGCCCGCGCGTCGAGGGGTTCCCCGCCTGCCAGAATATGTCGACAGTATCGTGTTTTTTAGATTCTGTGCTATGCTAGCACTCGTCATTGGGTCGGTCAATTCCTCGACGGGTGGGGTGCGATGAGTATCGAATACCTGATCAAGCGGATCTTGCTGTTCTTCGTCGTCGTCTGGGCGGCGACGTCGTTCATCTTCATCCTGCCGAAGCTGGCGCCCGGTCGGAACCCCATCCTGGAGCGCCTGGGGATGATGGCGGCGACCGGCGGGGTCATGCAGGGCGCGATCGAAAGCATGGCGAAGTCGTACGAGGCGAAGTTCGGCCTCGACCAGCCGCTCTGGAAGCAGTACATCCTTTACCTGGGCCAGATGTCCCACCTCGACTTCGGCTACTCGCTGATGCTCTATCCTTCGAAGGTCATCGACCTGATCGTCGTCGCGCTGCCGTGGACGATCGGACTGTTGACCGTCACGACGCTGATCGCCTTCTGCCTGGGCAGCATCCTGGGCGGACTGATGGCCTGGTCGAAGGCGCCGCGGTTCCTCTCCTTCTTCCTGCCGCCGCTCTTCACCTTTTCCGCCGTCCCGTACTATCTGCTCGGCATGATCCTGGTGTACGTCTTCGCGTTTCGGCTCCGCCTCTTTCCGATGGCCGGCGGCACCCAGTACGGGACGATGCCAAGCCTGACCCTCGCCTTCGTCCTGGACGTCATCGATCACTCGATTCTGCCGGCCTTCTCGATCATCCTGGCGTCGGTGGGGTTCTGGGCGATCGCCATGCGTGGCATGATGGTCACGGTGACCGGCGAGGACTACATGATTCTCGCCGAGGCGAAGGGACTGAAAGGACCGCGGGTGTTTCTCTGGTACGCCATGCGCAACGCCCTGCTGCCGCAGACTACCTCGCTTGCCCTGTCGCTCGGCAACGTGCTGTCCGGCGCGCTGCTGGTCGAGATCATCTTCAACTTCCCGGGGATGGGCACGCTGTTGTACAAGGCGATCACCGCTTTCGACTACTTCACCATTTACGGCGTGGTGTTCTGCATCATCGTCGCGGTCGCGTTCGCGACGCTGATCCTGGATCTGTCGTATCCGCTGCTCGACCCGCGGATTCGCTACCAGAAGTCGTGATTTCGAAGATCACCCAAGGGGTGGGAGGAACGTGTGAGCGTCGTCGTGGCAGCCCTCCGGTACGGTCGCCGCAATCCCTGGCTGATCGCCGGAATCGGCATCATCCTCGCGCTGCTTCTCTTCTGGATCGTCGGCTCGCTGGTGGTCGGAACCGGTGGCGCGGTGCCGCTCTCCGGGCCGCCGGACGTCCCGCCGAACGGTGATTTTCCGCTCGGCACCGACAGCGCGGGGCGACAGCTCCTGCCGGTGATGATCGCCGGCACCCCGCTGACCCTCGAGATCGGCCTGCTGGCCGGCGGAGTCGGACTCCTGATCGGAATCATCTTCGGGTTCACCGCCGGCTACTTCGGCGGCGTCGTCGACACCGTCATCCGCTCCCTCGCCGACGTGATCCTGCCGATCCCCGCCCTCGCGGTGCTCGTCGTGATCGCCTCGACGGTCAAGACGGTGCTGAACGTCGAGATCATGGCGCTGATCGTGGCGTCGCTGGCCTGGATGTGGCCGACCCGAACGATCCGCTCCCAGGTGCTCTCGATCCGCAACCGGGCGTACGTCGAGGTCGCGCGGTTCTCCGGGTTGAGCAGCGTCGACATCATCTTCGGCGAGCTGCTGCCCAACCTGCTGCCCTACCTCGCGGCCAGCTTCGTCAGCTCGGTCGGCGCCGGGGTCCTCGCGGCGCTGGGCCTGGAGGCGCTCGGCCTCGGTCCCCAGGACGCGCCAACCCTCGGCATGACGATCTTCTGGGCGATCTATTACGGCGCGGTCCTGCGCGGCATGTGGTGGTGGTGGGGTCCGCCGATCGTGATCATCGTGCTGCTGTTCGTCGGGCTGTTCCTGATCTCGGCCGGCCTCGACGAAGTGGCGAATCCCCGAACGAGGAAGGCGGCATGACCGAGCCGATCCTTCAGGTCCGCGACCTGAGCGTCTACTACCACACCCCGGCCGGCCCGGTGAAGGCGGTCAACCACGTCAGCTTCAACCTCAACCGCGCCGAGAAATTCGGACTGGTCGGCGAGTCCGGCTCGGGCAAGTCGACGATCGCCCTGGCCCTCCTCCGGATGATTCGCCCACCCGGTCGAATCGAATCCGGTCAGGTGCTGCTTGAGGGCAAGAACCTGCTCGGTCTGACCGAGGAGGAGATGCGCGAGGTCCGCCTGGCGGTGATCGCGCTGGTGACCCAGGGCGCGATGAACTCGCTGAACCCGGTGCTGCGGATCCGCAACCAGATCCGCGACGGCCTCGAGGACCACGGGGTGCGCCTGAGCGCCGAGGAGTTCGAGAAGCGGCTCGCCGACCTGCTCGAATCGGTCGGCCTGCGCCGCGACGTCGCGCGCATGTTCCCCCACGAATTGAGCGGCGGGATGAAGCAGCGCGCCTGCATCGCGATCGCGATCAGCCTCCGTCCGAAGATCATCATCGCCGACGAGCCGACGAGCGCCCTCGACGTGGTGGTGCAGCGGCAGATCATGGAAACGCTCGAAGCCGCCCAGGAGCGCCTCGGCGCGTCGGTGCTGCTGATCGGCCACGATATGGGGCTGATGGCCCAGGTGGTCGAGCGGATGGGGGTGATGTACGCCGGGAGCCTGGTCGAGGTGGCCGGGGTGCAGGATGCCTTCCGCGAGCCGCTCCATCCTTACACTCAGCTCCTGATCGCCAGCCTGCCGTCGATCGATCAGAAGAGCGCGCTGCGCGGCATTCCGGGTCTGCCTCCCTCGCTTCTGAACCGTCCGGTCGGGTGCCCGTTCCGGGCGCGCTGCCCCAGCGCCATGGACCGCTGCGCCGTCGAGGAGCCGCTCCTTCAGGAAGTCCGGCCCGGGCGATGGGTCGCCTGCCATCTGTATTAGGGAGTGAAGATGCCACCGCTTCTCGAAGCGACTCACCTGACCAAGATCTTCGGCAGCGGATTCCTTCGGAAGAAGAACCTGACCGTCGCCCTCGACGACTTCTCGCTCGCGATCCAGGGAGATCCGCCGGCGATTACCGCGGTCGTCGGCGAGAGCGGAAGCGGCAAGACGACCCTCGCCCGGCTGCTCCTCGGTCTGACCACCCCGACGAGCGGGCAGGTGGCCTACCGGGGGACCGACCTTCGGTCGCTGACCGCCGAGCAGCGGCGCGCATTCCTAAGGGACGTCCAGGTGATCTTCCAGGATCCCTACGAGGTTTACAACCCGTTTTACAAGGTCGATCACGTCCTTGAAGCGCCGATCAAGAAGCTCGGCCTGGCCACGACGCCGGAAAAGGCCCGGACGATGATGGACGACGTCCTCCACGCGGTCGGATTGCGACCGGACGAGACGCTGGGGCGGTTTCCCCATCAGCTGAGCGGCGGGCAGCGCCAGCGAGTCATGGTCGCCCGAGCCTTGCTCTTTCGCCCGCGGCTGATCATCGCCGACGAGCCGGTCTCGATGGTCGACGCCTCGCTCCGAGCGACGATCCTGGACAACCTGCGCGCGCTGA
>JAJPKB010000574.1 GCA_021323915.1 Chloroflexota bacterium
AGGAATACAGCGCCTTCGCCCGCGAGATAGATCTGCGCTTTCTGTACGACCCGACCCGTCGGCTGTTCAGTATCGGCTACAACGTCGAGGTGCAGCGTCTCGATCCCTCGTACTACGACCTGCTGGCGAGCGAGTCTCGACTGACCAGCTTCGTCGCCGTCGCCCGGGGCGAAGCGCCGATCGAGCACTGGCTGACGCTCGGACGACAGTACGGCATCGCGGAGGGGAGGACAGTTCTCCTCTCGTGGACCGGCACCATGTTCGAGTACTTGATGCCGCTGCTCCTCATGCCATCGTTCGACGGCTCGCTGCTCGACGCGGCGTGCCGAGAGGCGGTCGCCGCCCAGATCGCGTACGGGGCTCGCCAGGGCGTTCCCTGGGGCATCTCCGAAGCCGCCTTCAGCGCCGTCGACGCGCACGAGATCTATCAGTATCGGGCATTTGGCGTGCCGGGTCTCGGGCTGAAGCGGGGGCTCGCCGACGATCTGGTCGTCGCGCCCTACGCGACCGCGCTCGCACTGACGATCGACCCGCGCGCGGCGGTGAGCAATCTGAAGCGGCTGCACCGATTTGGCGCGCTGGGCAAGTTCGGTTTCTACGACGCGATCGACTTCACGCCGAAGCGCCGCCCGACCGGCCAGGAGGCGGTCATCGTGGCGACCCATATGGCTCACCACGAAGGCATGACCATGCTCGCCCTCGATAACGTGATGAACGGGAACGTGCTCCGAAGGCGTTTCCTGGCCGAACCGGCGGCCCGGGCCGTCGAGACGCTCCTCTACGAGCGGGTGCCGGTCGCGCCGCCGGTGATCGCCGGCACCGTCTTCGAAACGGTGCCGTCCCTGCCCGCGGTCGGCAGCGCGTTCGGAGCGATGGCGCGGCCCCAGACGTCGGATCGGCTCGTGCCGCGGGCCCACCTGCTATCAAACCGGACCTACTCGGTCATGATCACCGATACCGGGGCCGGGTACAGTCGCTGGCGCGACCTCGACGTATCGCGGTGGCGAGCCGACGTCACCGTGGACGGCTGGGGAAGCTTCTTCTACGTTCGCGACGTCGATCAAAACCTGGTCTGGTCGGCGACTTTTCAGCCGATTCGCCGCCAGACCTCCCACGAGTGGGTGTCGTTCAAGCCTGGCCGGGTGGAGTTCGAGCGCCGCGACGGCGCTATCGGGACGGTAACCGAGCTCGTGGTCTCACCGGAGGACGACGTCGAGATTCGACGGCTGACTCTGGTGAACCACGATAACGCCGTCCACCGCCTCGAGCTGACCAGCTACGTCGAGCTGGCGCTGGCGGCGCACGAGGCCGATCGTGCGCACCCCGCCTTCAGTAAGCTCTTCGTCCAGACCGAGCAGGTGCCGGATCGCAACGCGCTGCTCGCCTGGCGCGTGCCGCGCGCGCCTTCGGACGCCCCGATTTGCGCGCTTCACCTCCTGATCGCGCCCCCGGCCCTGGACATCACCTCGCGGGCCGCGGTGAGCTACGAGACCGATCGGCGCAGCTTCCTGGGCCGCGGCCGTGGTGCGCGCAACCCGATCTCGCTCGGGCGGCCGCTTTCGAAGTCGACCGGCTCGGTTCTCGATCCGATCTTCAGCCTGCGCCATACCCTGACCCTGAGGCCCGGCGAACGGGTGACGCTTGCCTTCGTGACCGGCGCGGCCGAATCGCGCGAGCAGGCGCTCGACCTGGTCAACAAGTTTCAAGATCTTCGGGCCGTTGAGCGCGCCTTCGACCTCGCCGCTTATCAGGCGCAGATCGAAATGCGCCACCTCGGCTTGACCGGCGAGGATCTCGAGCTCTTCCAGATCCTGACGAGCCACATGCTCTACCCGAACGACCGGCTTCGCGCCGCCGAGCGGGAGCTCCGGCAGAATCGACTTGGCCAATCGCACCTGTGGGCCCACGGGATCTCCGGCGACCTGCCGATCCTGCTCGTCTCGATCGACGACGAGCGGGATGCCGAGCTGGTCTCCCAGGCGCTGAGCGCGCACACCTACTGGCGGCTTCACGGCTTCCGGTCCGATCTGGTGATTCTCGACGAAGAGGCCGGGGGCTACGAGCAGCGGCTGCGCAATTTCCTCCATACCCTGGTTCAGGCGCACGCCCAGTACAGCGGGATCGATCAGCCCGGGGGCATCTTTCTCCGCTCCATCGACCAGATGCCATCGGAAGAGCTGACGCTCCTTCGCGCCGCGGCGCGGGTGGTGCTGGTTGCCTCGCGCGGACCACTCGCCCAGCAGCTGGGCGCAGCGCCGGAGCTCCAGCTCCCGCGGGCGCTCCCGGTGCCCCAGCGCGTCGTCGAGGAGCCGTCGCCCCTCTTGCCCTTCCTGGAGCTGCTCTACTTCAACGGGATTGGCGGCTTTTCTCGAGACCAGAGAGAGTATGCGATCTACCTCGGGCCTCACGTGACGACGCCGGCTCCCTGGGTCAATGTGATCGCCAACCCCGCCTTCGGCGCGCTCGTCTCGGAGTCCGGGCAGGGCTTCGCCTGGTACGGCAACAGCCAGGCCAACCGACTGCTGCCGTGGTCGAACGATCCGGTGGGTGATCCGAGCGGCGACGCGATCTACATTCGGGATGAAGAAAGCGGACGGTTCTGGACTCCAACCGGTCTGCCGATCCGCGAGCTCGAGGCTTACCGGGCCCGACACGGCCAGGGGTACACGGTCTTCGAGCACAACAGTCACGCGATCGAGCAGATCCTGGAAACCTTCGTGCCCATGGACGAGGCCGGGGGCGTTCCGGTTCGGGTGCAACGGCTGCGGCTCCGAAACTGCTCCTCGCGGAAGCGCGTTCTTTCGGTCACCTTCTACGCCGAGTGGGTGCTCGGCACGAACCGCGAGGAAACCCAGATGCACGTCGTCTCGAGCTGGGACGCCGAGAGCGAGGCGCTCCTGGCTCGAAACGCCTATCATCCGGACTTCGGAAGTCGGGTTGCCTTCTCCAGCGCGAGCCTGGCGGTGACGAGCTATACCGCCGATCGTACCGAGTTCCTGGGGCGCAACGGCTCCGCCGCTCAACCGGCCGCGCTCCGGCGCCGGTCGCTGGCGCGGCGGGTCGGGGCCGGTCTGGATCCCTGTGCCGCGCTACAGGCACGAGTCGAGCTCGACCCGAACCAGACCGTCGAGGTCACGTTTCTCCTCGGCCAGGAGGAAGACGCCGTCCGGGCGAGGAGCGTGATTCGTCGGTACCGCGACTCCGAGGAGGTCGAGCGGGCCCTGCGCACGACGCGCGCCTGGTGGGACCGGCTTCTGGAGACGGTCCAGGTTGAGACACCCGATCTGGCCACCAACCTCCTGCTCAACCGCTGGCTGCTCTATCAGACGCTGAGCTGTCGGGTGTGGGCGCGCTCGGCGTTCTACCAGTCCGGCGGCGCGTTTGGCTTCCGCGACCAGTTACAGGACGTGTTAGCCCTGCTCTACGCCGCGCCGTCGATTGCTCGCCAGCAGATCGTCGTATCCGCTGCCCGTCAGTTCCGCGAGGGCGACGTGCAGCACTGGTGGCACCCCCAATCCGGCGCCGGCGTGCGGACCCGCATCTCCGACGATCTCCTCTGGCTTCCCTTCGCGACCGCCCAGTACGTCGAGGTCACCGGCGATACTAGCATTCTCGACGAGGTCGTCTCCTTCCTCGAAGGACATCCCCTGGAGGAGCACGAGCACGAGCGCTATTTCGTCCCGACGACCTCGCTCGAAGGCGCGACCCTTCTGGAGCACTGCCGGCGGGCGATCGCCCGGGCGTCCACCCGCGGACCCCACGGTCTCCCTTTGATCGGTGGCGGCGACTGGAACGACGGGCTCAACCTGGTCGGCGCCGAGGGCAAAGGCGAGAGCGTCTGGCTCGCCTGGTTCCTGGTCGAGGTTCTGCGTCGATTCGCCGGGCTGCTTGACCGGCTTGGCCAGGCCGAGGAAGCCGAAAAGTACAGGGATCAGGCGGCCAGGCTGGTCTCCGACGTCGAAGCCGCGGCGTGGGATGGGGAATGGTATCGACGCGCTTACTTCGACGACGGAACACCGCTCGGATCGCGCGAAAACGCGGAAGCGCGGATCGATTCGCTCCCCCAATCCTGGGCGGCGATCACCGGCGCGGGGAATCCGGACCGCGTCGAGCGGGCGCTACGCGCGGCAAACGACTCTCTCGTCCGCGATGCCGAGCGGCTGATTCTCCTCTTCACGCCGCCGTTCGATCGCTCGCTGGTCAACCCCGGGTACGTCAGCGCCTACCCGCCCGGCGTTCGGGAAAACGGTGCCCAATACACCCACGCGGCGATCTGGCTGGCCCTCGCCTTCGCGCGGCGCGGCGATGGCGACCGGGCGGTCCAGCTCCTGCGGATGCTGGCGCCGATCGAGCACGCGCGAACCCCCGACGAGGTCGAGCGCTATCAGGTCGAGCCGTA
>JAJPKB010000196.1 GCA_021323915.1 Chloroflexota bacterium
CGGGCGAGGTCGAACGGATTGACGACGAACGGCGGCTGGCCGGCGAGCATCTCGTACAGCATCACGCCGAAGGAGTAAACGTCGGCCCGAACGTCGACGAGGCGAGCATCGACGAACTGCTCCGGCGCTTTGTGGGTCACCGTTCCGAGGGTGCGCCCAACGCCGGTGAGCGCGATCTCGAGGGCGTCTCCCGGCCGGGGCTCGGACCGGTCGCCGGTTTGCCCGTCCTCGACGGATTCCGTGTCGTCCATCACCTTGGCCAGCCCGAAGTCGGTGATCTTGAGGATGCCGTCTTGGGTGAGCAGGCAGTTCTTGGGCTTGAGGTCGCGGTGGGCGACGATGCCGTGAGCCCGGGCGTGGATCATCCCGTCGCACAGCTGGATCGAGAAGTGGAGGATCCGCTCCAGGTTTCCCCTCAGGCGGCCGTCCTTGATCCACCGATCCAGGTCGCCCCCCGGCACGTACTCCACGACGACGAGCAGCTTGTCCTCGACCTCCTCGATTCCGTACGCCCGGGTGAGGTTCTGGTGAGCATCCAACCGGATCCACGCCAGCGCTTCGAGCCGAAAGCGCTCGGCGATGCCTGGATCGCGGGCGAAGACCTGATCCTGAAAGGCTTTGATCGCCAGCGGGAGGCGGGTTTCGTGGTCGTAGACCTGATAGACGACCCCCATCCCGCCGGTCATGATTCGCCTGACCTCGTACCGGTCGCGAATTCGGTCGCCGACCTGCCAGCGCGTCGCCATCGCCTTTCGCCGATCCTTTCGGTCCCATGCCTCGATTGGCCGCCAGTGTACTCCCCGGGCCAAATTTCGGTCAAGCGGTCAAAACGATCAGGCGGCGAGGGCCCAGTCCCCTCTCCCAGGGCGAGTGCGAGGATCACGCCGGTCGTCCGGTTCGCTGCGAGATTCCGTCGGTTCAAGTGCATCTATGTTTGCGAGGCAGTGAGCACGGCGCCATCGAGGGCGTGAACGATCGCGGGCGTCGGGTCAAGCCAGCGAGATTGACAAAGCTTGCTTGCTGTCGATAATTTGTGTCACCACCGGTCCCGAGGCCGGTCGAGGTGTCGGCAATCAGCGCGGAGGTTAGGATGAATCCGGCGGCGTCACCCCGGTCCTGCCCAAACTGCCAGGGACCGATGAATGGCATCGTTTGCACTCGGTGCGGGTTCCCGCTGAACTCCGACGTCGACCTTGGCGCCCGGCGCGGAGACGATCAGGCGAACGACCTCGATCGTTTCGATTATTCGGACCCCCCGGCGCCGCCTCGTCCGGAGAAGAAGCTGGTCCCGGACGAGCCCAGGCTCGATGGAAACCAGGCCGAGCCGCTTCCTCGAGAACCCCGCCCGAACGCGCGCGACCGGGTCGAGGGCATGGTCACCCGGATCGAGCGGATCGAAGAGCCGGTCGCCCGCGGGCACCGAGGCATGCTGGGAGACGAAGCGGTCGCGGCGGCGATCCGGAACGGCGTGTTGATCGGCTACTGGATCGCGGTTCTGGTCGTCGGGTGGCTCGTCCTGGAGTATCTCCTCGCGGTGATCATCCAGGTGCTGGCGCCGCTGATTCTGGCCGCGGTGTTGATCGTTTTCCTCCTCGCGGTGCTGATGAAGATGTTGGGGGGCGGGCGCGGACACGGTGCCCTCGAGCTGTTCGAAGCCTGGCTGATCCTGCGGCCGCTCTGGGGACTCATCATGGTGCCGTTTCGGATGGTCGCTTCGCTCGGACGCGAGCTGAGTCTCGAAGCCGAGCGCTCCTACCGTCGCCTGATTCAGAACCGTCTGCGGAGCCTGCCGGTCCACTGGATCTTCCTCGCGCCGATTCCCGGTTATCCCAGGGCGGCCTCGAGCGCCGGCGCGGTCTCGATGCGCGGGATCTGGCAGGGGAGTCCGATCGCGGCGGGCGATCTCGTCCGGTTGACCGGAACGCACGACGGGAAGCAATTCGTCGCGCAGCAGGGAGAGGTCGTCGAGCTGAGGGCGGAAGGGCTGGTGAGCGCAAGCCCGCCCCGGCGCTTCTCGGTGAGAATGCCGCCTGGTCTGGGGAAGAAGGCGTAGCCGTGACGCCCTACGAACAGGCGGCACGCCGCGGCATCGAGCGGCTGACGCGCGCCAACCTCGACGGGGAGATCGCTTTTCCCCGACCAGATCTCAGCTTTCTACCGCGCGCGCAGATGGCGCGGATCGTCCGCCTCGCGCGCTTCTGGGAGCGAGAAGGCTTCTCGACGCTGGAAGAAGCGACAAAGAACCTCATCGTCGGGCTTCACGGCCAGGATGTTGGCTGGACGTCGCTCCTTCGCGGCTCGCGGACGGCCATCGAATACTGGTTCGGCCTCGTCGCGGCGAGTGGCCCGGGGAATCCTTCCTCGCTCAAGACGTTGCTCGCCGGCAGCTTCGCCGACGTGATGCCCCTGGACGTCGCGGCTCCGTCCGCTCAGTACGGCCTGGCGGTGCGCGTGAGCGGCGTGCCGACTGCCAGGGTCGATGCGAAGCAGGCCGCGACGGGCGACCGAGTCGAGCGGCTCTGCCGGGGGCTCTACGGCGACGACTGGGCGTTCGTCGTTCAGGCCGAGCCGGTCAGCCGGGCCGAGATCGTCGCGATGATCGAGGAGCTGGACGACGAGATGACGAGCGTTGGCCAGGTTCCCCGCGAGCTGGCGATGCTGGGTCGGAGCGGTGTCGTCGAGCGGTACGTCGATCTGCTGCAGTCTCAGCGCAAGCGACTCGAGCAGGGACGCGCGTCGGGAATGTGGAAGACCAGGGTCTGGCTGCTGGCTAACTCCCCGGCGGTGTTGTACCGAGGCCGTGGCTTGCTCCATGCCGCCTTCTCCGGCGGACCGCCGACCGTCCAGCCCATCCGCAGCCACTCCTGCTCAGCTGAAGCACGTGAGGAGCGTCGACGCGACGTGCTGACCAGCGACGAGGCCGCCCTCCTCGTCTGTCCGCCGCGCGAGGAATATCCGGGCTACGAGCTGGTCGACTACGCGCGCTTCGGCGTGGCCTCGGGTCTCCCCCAATCCGGGGGCGGCGCGGCATCCCGGCCGCCGGGCGAAGACCGTCCGTTCGTCCTCGTCGGCGACGTCCTCGACCGGGGCAACCCGACCGGCAACGCGCTCCAGCTGCCCCTGGACGACCTGACCAAGCACGGCCTGATCGTGGGAGTGACCGGGAGCGGCAAGACGAACACCTGCTTCGAGCTTCTCGCGCAGCTCGCCCAGCGGAACGTGCCATTCATGGTCATCGAATCCGCGAAATCGGAGTACCGCTTCCTGCGTGAGGACAGGCGGTTCGTGCCTCCGCCGAGGGTGTACACCGTCGGCGTCGAGCGCGCCGCTCCCTTGCGTCTGAATCCGTTCGAAGTCCCGCCCGGCATCCTGGTCCAGACCCACGTCGATTACCTGAAGGCGCTCTTTTCGGCGGCCTTCGTCCTCTACCCGCCGATGCCCTACGTCCTCGAGCAGAGCATCCAGGAGGTCTATCAGGATCGCGGCTGGGATCTGGCGACGAGCCAGAACTGGCGACAGGATCTCGACGGCTACGCCGGTCCGCGCTTGTTTCCGACCCTCACCGACCTCGTGGCGAAGGTCGACGACGTCGTGGACCGAACGGGGTACGACGAGCGCCTGAAGATGGACGTGAAAGCCGGCCTCGTCGCCCGTCTGGACCAGCTGCGCGGCGGCGGAGGCAAGGGGCCGATGCTGAACACCCGAGAGCTCCTCGATCTCGAGATCTTCGAGCGGCCGTGCATCCTCGAGCTGAAGGAAATCGTCAACGACGACGAGAAGGCTTTCCTGATCGGACTGCTCCTGGTGCGCCTGTACGAGCACCACGAAGGGCGCGCGGCCCGGTCCACTCGGCGGGACGCGCGGGCCGGAGGGCTGCGGCACCTGACGCTGATCGAGGAGGCCCACCGGCTGCTCCGCAACGTATCCACCGAGCA
>JAJPKB010000418.1 GCA_021323915.1 Chloroflexota bacterium
GACGTCATTGTCCTCGCCACACTCTTCGTAGCGAGCGCGTTGGTTGGCTGGCGTCTGATCCGGTGGCTCGACACCGGCACGCGCGACTCCATTCGCCAACGGTACCGAGGGTGGGTGACCCCGGGAGAAACGCTGGTCATCGTCGAGGCGAAGAGTCACCAGTCCCGCGCGGTGCTCGACTTGCTCCGCGGCGGTGAAGGCACCCAACCGGCGATCTTCATCGTTCGTCCGCGCCGCGCCGGTTCCGGGCGCGTCGCCGAGCTCGCGCGAAGGGAGCGCCTCTCGTCGGACCAGCTGCGGCTGCACGCCGTCCGTCTGGCGGAGCAACAAGCGGGAGCGCTCCGGGAACGCCGTCCGCGTCCGCTCTGGGGCCGCCTGCGCGATTGCGAGCGAACGATCGACGCGATCACCCTGGACCTCGCCCAGGCCGTCCAACTCGAGCAAACCATCTCAATCTCCGCCGAGTGGCTGCTCGACAACGCCTACGTGATCCAACGCCAGCTCGCGGAAGTGCGTCGCAATCTTTCGCACCGGATCTACGACCTTCTGCCCATCCTTGAGATTGGTCCTCAGCACGGCCAGCCCCGGGCCTACGTCCTGGCTGCTGAGCTGGTGGCGGTCACCGACGCGGACCTGTCGGAACAGGACGCGGTCGACTTTTTGATCGCCTATCAGCAGGTGTCGCCGCTCACCATGAGCGAGCTCTGGGCCCTACCGCTGCTGGTCCGGCTCGCCCTCACCGAGCGTTTGAGCTACCTGGCGACCAAGATCGACGATCAACAACACGAGTTCGAATGGGCCGACTTCTGGGCCAATCGGCTCCTCGTCGCCGCTCGTCGATCTACGGACCAGCTGCTCTTCATGATGGCCGATCTGGCTCGCGAGCAGTCCAATCCTTCGGCCGTGTTCGCCGACCGCTTGATCGGCCAGCTTCAGGGCGAGTCGCGCGCGCTCAGCCCGGTGCTCGCCTGGCTGGACCTGAAGTGGGATCAGCCTACGTTCGAGGCAATCCAAATGGAGGAACGCCACCACGCCATCGACCAGGCCACGATCGCCAACGGGATTGGCAGCTTACAGTTGCTCGCTCGGCTGGACTGGCGCGACGTGTTCGAGCAAGTCAGCCTCGTCGAGGCCACGCTGCGAGCGGAGCCATCGGACGTGTACCGCCGCATGGATTTCGAAACCCGCGACCGCTACCGGCACGTTGTCGAGGAGATCGCTCGGCGGTCCCACCGGGCCGAGGTCGCGATCGCCGATGCCGCGGTCGGGGCGGCCCGCGCGGCCGGAGACGGCTACCAGGACCACGTCGGCTACTATCTCGTGGACGCCGGGCGCCCAGGGTTGGAATCTTGGGTCGGCTGCCGCCTCCCGATTCGCCAGCGGCTCATTCGGCGCGTTTTCTGCCGGCCGGCTAACCTGTACCTATCGAGCATCGCCGTAGGCACGTTTCTGATCCTGACAATTCCGTTCGCGCTGATTGTCCCGCCAAGCCCGGGCCTGGCTCGCGCCACGATCTTCGTCCTGATCGGCCTCTTGGCGCTGGTTCCCGCGAGCGAGCTGGCGATCCAGTGCGTCAGCTTCATCATGGGTCTCACCCTTAAGCCCCAGCCTCTACCCAAGCTGGCCTTCGCCGATGGTGTTCCCGACGAGTGGCGGACGTTAACCGCGGTCCCAACGCTCCTCGTCTCGCCCGAGTCGATTCGGGAAGACCTCGATCACCTGGAGATCCGCTACCTGGCGAACCGCGAAGCCAACCTCCAGTTCGCGCTCCTGGCCGACCTCGTGGACGCTCCCACCAGTGAGCTGGCAACGGATATCGCCCTGGTCGAGGAGGCTGTCCGAGGAATCGATCTTCTGAACAGTCGCTATCCGAGTGGCGCGTTTGCCCTGTTCTGGCGCCCGCGTCGCTGGAGCGAGACCGAGCGGTGCTGGATGGGTTGGGAGCGCAAGCGCGGCAAGCTAGAAGAGCTCACTGCCTGGCTGCTGGATAACAGTGCAGCATCACCGGAGACCTTACGGCCGATCGCCGGTGACCCAACGCGGCTTCGGGGCGTGCGCTTCGTCATCACCCTCGACACCGACACCCAGTTGCCGCACGGCACTGGCCGTCGCCTGATTGGCACCCTCGCGCACCCGCTGAATCGTCCACGCCTCGCCCCCGATGGACGGAGGGTCGTCGGGGGCTACACGATCATTCAGCCACGGGTGAGCCCGAGCCTGCCAAGCGCGACCGCGACGCGCTTCGCCCGAGTCTTCGCCGGCTCGGGCGGCGTCGATCCGTATACCCGGGCCGTTTCCGACCTCTACCAGGATGTCGCCGGCGAGGGAAGCTACTACGGCAAGGGCATCTACGACGTCGAGACCTTCCATCAGGTGCTGAACGGGCGCTTCCCACCGGCAAGGCTGCTCAGCCATGACCTTCTCGAGGGCACGTACGTCCGCGTGGGGATGGCCACGGACGTCGAATTGTACGATGCCTTTCCGCCTCGCTACGCTGCCGACGTCGCGCGCCAGTACCGATGGACCCGCGGCGACTGGCAGATCGCGGCCTGGGTCGGGGCTTCCGTGCCGGTGGCCGGGGGTGAGCGGGAGGCCAATCCAATCGGGGTACTCAACCGCTGGAAAATCCTGGACAACCTCCGTCGCAGCCTGGTTCCCGCGACGAGCATCGGCCTTCTCCTGGTCGGCTGGCTGCTCACTCCCGAGTCGGCCGTGGTTTGGAGCCTGCTCGTCGGGCTCACGATCCTGGCCCCTCCTGCGCTGCACCTGATCGCCTGGGCGCCCGGTCAGCCGCGGGACGTCCTCGCGTCCGGGCGAACCTGGCGCGAGCAAGGCGCCGTCTGGCTGAGGGCCCTGATCGTCGCGGCGTTCATGCCTCAGCAGGCGTTTCTCGCGCTCGACGCCATCGCGCGCACGTCCTGGAGAAGCGTCGTCTCGCACCGCTACCTCCTGGAATGGCAACCCTACAAGGCGGGCCGGAAGCCGCGGTCGGGAGATCGCGCGCTAACCTGTCAGGTGGTACTGGTCAGCCTCGGCTCGGTCGGGGCGTGGGGCGCGGTCCTCGCGGCGAGCCCGGCGGCGCTCGCCGCGGCGACCCCGTTCCTGCTGCCGTGGGCGCTCTCGTCAATTATCGTCGCGTGGCTCGGCGCCGTCGAACCGAGCCATTCCGAACACGCTCTCAGCGAAACCGACCGGCTCCAGTTGCGGCGGATCGCCCGGGAGACCTGGCGCTACTTCGACGACTTCGTCGGGCCGAAGACCAACTGGCTGCCGCCGGACAACTACCAGGAGGCGCCGCGAATCGAGCTTGCTGAGCGAACCTCGCCGACAAACATCGGCCTGGGATTGCTCGCCACGCTCGCGGCCCGCGACTTCGGTTACCTCACGCCGGTTCAGGTCGCCGAGCGCGGGGAAGCGACGCTCGCCACCCTGGAGCGACTCGATCGCTTCGAAGGGCACCTGCTCAACTGGTACCACACTGGAACCCTCCAACCGCTCTTGCCACGCTACGTTTCGACCGTCGACAGCGGTAACCTGCTGGCGAGCCTCTGGGCGATCGCGCAGGGCTACCGGGAGATGGGCTCTGATCCGACGCTCGGCCCCGAGGCCCTACGGGGACTATCGGACACGCTCGCGCTCGTCTCCTTCGATGGGGCGGCGGCGTCCGAGCTTTCCCAGACCGACGCCGCCGGGCACCCTGGCGAGATCGTTCGTCGCCTGGAGATGCTGTTCGCGAATCCGTCCGACCAACACGGAGAGATCATCGAGCGTCTCCGCTCCGCGGTGGTGTCGGCCGGCGAGCTCACGCGAGCGCTGGATGCCAACTATTGGGCCGCCCAGGTCGAACGCCAGGTACGGGCCTGGCTCGACGTCGCCGACCACAACTCTCCGTTGCCGTCGGACGAGCTCGTCACTCGCTTTCAGCGGCTCGCCGCCCGGGTCGACCGCCTCGCCGACGGGATGAACATGCGCTTCCTCTACGATCCGCGGCGACGAATCTTCAGCGTCGGCTACAACGTCGAAGATCGGCGGCTCGACACATCTTATTATGACCTCCTGGCAAGCGAAGCGCGGATCGCGAGTCTGGTCGCGATCGCCCGAGGCGACGTGCCGGTCGAGCACTGGTTCGCGCTCGGACGACCTTTCGGAAGAGCGCGGGGCCGTCGGGTGCTCTTCTCCTGGAGCGGCACGATGTTCGAGTATCTGATGCCGCTGCTGCTCACCCGTGGCTACCGATTCACACTCCTCGACGAGGCGGTTCGAGAAGCGGTATTGTTGCAGATCGACTACGGGCGTGATCAGCGCGTGCCGTGGGGAATCTCCGAGTCGGCCTTCGCTGCCCTTGACGCGAATATGAACTACCAGTATCAGGCGTTTGGCGTGCCCGGGCTGGGGCTCAAACGAGGTCTCGCCGACGACCTTGTCGTGGCACCCTACGCGAGCGCGCTCGCTCTGATGGTCGACCCGCGGGCCGCTTTCGAGAATCTCCGAAGACTCGAGCAGCTCGGGGGACGCGGCAGCTACGGATACTTCGATTCGGTCGACTACACTCCGCAGCGACAGTCCAGGGGGAGCCACGGCGTCGTCGTCCATACCTACATGGCTCACCACCAGGGTATGACGTTGCTTGCGATCAGTAACCGCTTGAGCGCCATCAGCATGCCGGATCGATTTCATGCCGACCATCGCGTTCAGGCGATCGAGCCGCTCCTCTTTGAACAGTCTCCGGTAGCGCCATTGCTGGTCGAGGCGGCCGAACGGGGCGAGCCACGTCCGCGATTAGCCGCCGCCAGCCCAGCCAGTCCGACGTCTCCGATCGACGGGCCAGCTCCCGCGACCCACCTGCTCGGCAACGGTCACTACACGGTCATGCTGACGTCCGCCGGAGGTGGTTTCAGCCGCTGGCACGGCCAGGACATCACGCGCTGGCGGGCTGACACGACGCTCGATCGGTACGGATCCTTTATCTATCTGAGAGATATCGACCGTGACCTGGCCTGGTCGACAACCTATCAGCCGATGAGAACGTCCACGTCCCGCTACCTGGCGAGATTCAGCCCCGATCGGGCCGAGCTCGAGTGCCGTGACTTCGGGATTGGCGCGACGACGAGAATCGGCGTTGCACCCGCGGATTCCGTGGAGATTCGCTACCTGGCGCTCGCCAACTATTCGAACCGCCGACGGCGCCTCGAGGTGACGAGCTGCGTCGAGCTGGCCCTCGCGCCCCACGGCGCCGACGTGGCCCACCCGGCTTTCGCCAAGCTGTTCGTCGAGACGGAATCTCTCCCCGAGCGGAATACCCTCCTCGCTCGACGCAAGCCGCGCTCGGCGCGAGACCCGTCGGTCTGGGCCGCCCACGTCCTGGCGCTACCCAACGCACCGGACGGGACGATCGCGGTGACCGGACACGAGACGGACCGGGCGCGCTTCATCGGTCGAGGACGAAGTCTGGCGAATCCGCGAGGGATTGAGACCAGGCTGTCGGATACCGTCGGGCCGGTCCTCGACCCGGTGTTTAGCCTGCGCGCTGAGCTAGCTCTCGAGCCGGGCGAGCGGGTCGAGCTGGCGTTCGTGACCGGCGCGGCCGAGACCCGTGAAGAGATTCTCGCCCTGGTCGACAGCTACCGCGATCTCCACCTCGCCGATCGGGCGCTCGAGTCCGCAGTGGCCCAGGGCCAGCCGGTCGCTCGCCAGCTACGGGTTACCGCGGACGATCTTCGGCGCTTCCAGCAGCTCGCCGGTCCCCTGCTTTACCCGAGCGCCCGACTGCGGGCTTCCGAGAGTCAGCTGCGCCGCAATCGGCAGGGACAGGCCGGCCTGTGGGGCCACGGTATCTCGGGCGATCTACCGATCCTCCTCGTCACGATCGGCGATCGGCGCGATCTGGAGGTCGTCCGCGAGGCGCTGCTTGCTCACACCTACTGGCGAATCCTCGGATTCCCGACCGATCTCGTGATCCTGAACGAGGAGGCCGGCGGCTACCAGCAACACCTCCAGGAGGACTTGCGGCAAGTCATCCAGCGCCACGCCGCGGCTACTCCACTCGATCAATCAGGTGGCATCTTTTTGCGCTCGGTCGAGCTTCTGGCAGACAGCGATTTGATGCTCCTCTTTGCCGTGGCCGGGGCCGTACTGGTCGCCGCGCGCGGTCCACTGGTGCAGCAGCTAGGACTCACCCCAGAGGTGGCGAAAGTGCCGCCAGTTCTGACCATCGCGCGGCGAGCGAACGAAGAGCCCTCGGCACCACTGCCCTTCTTGCGGTTGCCCTATTTCAACGGGCTGGGCGGCTTCAGCTCCGACGGGAAGGAGTACGCGATCTACCTGGGGCCCGGCACGCGCACCCCGGCGCCCTGGGTGAACGTGTTCGCCAACCCGGGCTTCGGTGCGCTCGTCTCGGAGTCCGGACCGGGCTTCGTCTGGGCCGCGAACTCGCAGGCCAACCGGCTCACCCCCTGGTCCAACGATCCGGTGAGCGATCCCCCCGGCGAGGGAATCTACATTCGCGACGAGCATCTGAACGTGTACTGGGCTCCAACGGCCACCCCGATTCGCGAGCTCGACGCCTACCGGGCGCGCCATGGCCAGGGTTACACCGTGTTCGAGCACAACAGTCATGCGATCGAACAGGAGCTCGTGACCTTCGTGCCGCTCGACGAGGCGGGTGGCGCGCCGGTCCGGATTCAGCGCCTGCGTTTGCGCAACCGTTCGTCGCGCCGCCGCCAGCTCAGCATCTTCGCGTACGCCGACTTGGTCCTCGGCACCAGTCGCGAGGAAACCCAGCTGCACGTCGTTACCAACTGGGATGCCGAAAGTCGGTCCCTGTTCGCGCGTAACGCCTACCATCCGGACTTCGGGAGTCGAGTCGCCTTCCTGAGCGCGAGCCCGGCGTCGCTGAGCCACACCGCCAATCGGACCGAGTTTCTTGGTCGAAACGGATCGTACCGCCAACCCGCCGCGCTTTTGCGCCAGTCCCTCTCCGGCGCGGCCGGCGCCGGACTGGACCCGGGTGCGGCTCTTCAAGTGGTGGTCGAGATCGAACCCGGCGCGGAATCCGAGGTAACATTCCTCCTGGGCGAGACCTCGGACCCTGCCGAGGCACGAGGACTCGTCGAGCGCTTTCGGGATCCCATCCGAGTCGAGCAGGCGCTTCAAGAGACGCGCGCCTTCTGGGATGAGTTGCTCGGGACAATTCAAGTGGAGACGCCGGACGTCGCCGTCAACTTTCTGCTGAATCGCTGGCTGCTCTACCAGGCACTTTCCTGTCGCATCTGGGGCCGTTCGGCCTTCTATCAATCGGGAGGTGCCATCGGCTTTCGCGACCAGCTCCAGGATTGCCTCGCCCTCGTCTACACCAAACCCGAGATAGCCCGGCAACAGATCCTCCTCGCGGCTTCCCGTCAGTTCGTCGAGGGCGACGTTCAGCACTGGTGGCACGCCCAGTCTGGAGCAGGCGTGCGGACCCGAATCTCTGATGACCTGCTCTGGCTACCTTACGCCACGGCGCAGTACATTCGGGTGACCGGCGACGGGAGGATCCTCGACGAGATGGTGCCTTTCCTCGATGGCCACGTGCTGGAGGAGGGCGAGCCCGAAGCGTACTTCGTCCCGACTATCTCCGCCGACGTATCCTCGCTGCTCGATCACTGTCGGCGGACGATCGCTCGGGGGATCACACGCGGCCCGCGAGGATTGCCGCTGATCGGCACCGGCGATTGGAACGATGGGCTGAACCGGGTCGGGGAAGCCGGGCAGGGCGAGAGCGTCTGGCTGGCCTGGTTTCTCGCCGACGTGCTGGGTGGCTTCGCCGAATTGCTGGACGGGCATGGGCTGAGCGAGGAGGCGCGGGGGTACCGCTCGGAAGCCGAGCGCCTGGCGGCCGCCGTCGAGGAGCACGCCTGGGACGGCGAGTGGTACCGGCGCGCTTACTTCGACGACGGAACGCCCCTGGGATCCCAGGAGAGCGCGGAAGCGCAAATCGACTCGCTGCCCCAGTCCTGGGCCGCGATCTCCGGCGCGGCGGATCCGAAGCGGGTCGAACGGGCGCTGCGCGCGGTCGGGGAACGTCTCGTTCGCACGGCCGAGGGGCTTGTCCTACTGTTCACCCCACCGTTCGAGCATTCGTCGCTCGATCCGGGCTACATCAAGGGATATCCGCCGGGCGTTCGCGAGAACGGTGGGCAGTACACCCACGCCGCGCTCTGGGTGGCGATGGCATTCGCCCGACAGGGCAAGGGAGATCGGGCGGTCGAGATCCTCCGGATGCTGAATCCGGTCGAGCACGCACGGACGCCCGAGGAGGTGGCGCGCTATCGGGTCGAGCCCTACGTCGTAGCGGCCGACGTGTACGCGCTCGAAGGTCACGTCGGTCAGGGAGGCTGGACCTGGTACACCGGCTCCGCCGGCTGGATGTATCGGGTCTGGCTGGAAGAGGTGCTCGGTCTCAAGCTTCGCGGCAACCAGCTTCGGGTTGATCCGGTCATTCCCGCGGACTGGCCCGGCTTCACGCTTCGCTGCCGCTTCCGGGGGGCGCGCTACGAGATTCGCGTCGAGAACCCCGACCACGTTGGGCGCGGCGTGGCCCGGATCCAGCTCGACGGTCAGCGCCAGGCTGAAGAGGCGATCACGTTGGGAGACGACGGAGGCGATCACGCGGTCGTCGTCAGACTCGGACCTCGTGAAGCGGAAGCAAGGGAGTGAGAGGGCGACGTGGCGTCTGGGCGGCTTCGCCGACGATCCGTCGCACGTCGTCGCCGCCGATCGTTTCGTGTTCGAGGAGCTGGACGACGATAGCGTCGAGCTCGGCGCGGTGGCTTATGATCAGCGATGTCGCCTGCGTGCGCGCTTGCTCGACGAGGTCGGCCACCGCATGATCCAGCCTTGCCCCGGTCTGCTCGGCGTAGCCGCGGGTCTGAACCAGATCTCGACCGAGAAAAACGTGGCCCGAGGCATCGTCGAAGTGGACCGGCCCGATGCTCTCGACCATGCCCCAGGACCCCACCATCCGCCGCGCCAGCTTGGTCGCGTTGTCCAGGTCGTTTTCCGCGCCGGTCGTCGGCTCGTCGTAGACGACTTCTTCCGCCGCTCGTCCCCCCAGCAAGACCGCGAGCCGTCCCAGCAGGTAGCCGCGTGAGTAATTCAGTCGATCGTCGGTCGGGACCAGCTCGGTGACACCGAGCGCGCGCCCACGGGGAATGATCGTGACCTTCTGGAGCGGATCCGTCCCCGGCGTGCAGACCGCAACCAGGGCGTGACCGGCCTCGTGGTAGGCCACCACCCGTCGCTCATCTTCCAGATACAGATGCGGTAGCTCGACCCCCAGGACGATCTTGTCGAGCGCGCGCGCGAAATCGGACATGACAATCTGGCCACGACCGCCGCGCGCCGCCAGGATCGCCGCCTCGTTGACGAGGTTGGCCAGATCCGCACCCGAGAATCCGGGCGTCTGGCGCGCGAGACCGTCGAAGTCCACGTCAGGGCCGACTGGCTTCCCTCGACCGTGCACGCGGAGAATCTGCATCCGCCCCGCGCGGTCCGGCAGCCCAACCGTCACCTGCCGATCGAAGCGGCCCGGACGCAAGAGCGCCGGGTCCAGCACGTCGGGACGATTCGTCGATGCCAGCACCACCACTTCCAGGCGCTCGTCGAAGCCGTCCATCGCGACCAGGAGCTGGTTCAAGGTCTGCTCCCGCTCGTCGTTGCCGCCGCCCAGGCCGGCCCCGCGCTGGCGTCCCACCGCGTCGATCTCGTCGACGAAGACGATCGAGGGGGCACTCGCCTTGGCGTGTTCGAACAGGTCACGCACTCGGCTCGCCCCCACGCCCACGAACATCTCGACGAACTCCGAGGCGCTGATGCTGAAGAATGGGACGCGCGCCTCACCGGCGACCGCTCGGGCGAGCAACGTTTTGCCGGTGCCGGGTGGGCCAACCAGCAGGACGCCGCGCGGCAATCGCGCGCCAACCAGGTGGTAGGGCTTCGGGTTTTTCAAGAATCCCACCACCTCGGTCAGCTCGGCCTTTGCCTCGTCCTCCCCCGCCACGTCGGCGAACGTGACCGGCGGACGCTCGGCTTCATACCGGCGGGCCTTGCTCTTGCCGAACCCAAGCGCTCCCTGCTGCCCCTTCTGCATCTGCCGGCCGATGTAGACCATGACCGCCACCAGCAAGAGGATCGGAAGCAGGCTCGACAGCAAGGCGAGCACCCACGAGCCGTTCGAGACGTCGACCACGGTAATGTCCACGCCTTTCGCTTGCAGCAACGACAGCAGGCTCGGATCATTCGTTGCCGGAAGGACAGTCGTGAAGCGGCCGGAAACCGGAGGCCGCGCCTTTTGACCGGGCGTTGCCGCCGGAGACGGCGTCGCGCCTGGGATCGGGATGGCTGTCTTCAACTGGCCGCTGGCGTTCTGGCCGGCGATGGTGACTTTTTCCACGTTGGCGGCCTGAACCTGAGTCAGAAAGGCTGAATAGGACAGGGTGATCGTCGCCGGGCCGCGCGGCACCAGGAACGTTAGCACGTTCCAGGCAGTCA
>JAJPKB010000185.1 GCA_021323915.1 Chloroflexota bacterium
CCGAGCCCCGAGGCGTCTGCGCCGCCGGTCAACCTGCCCACACTGATCAAAGAACGCAGCGGCCAGTACCAACAATGGCTCGCGAGCCAGGTGGGTCTGTCAAGCGACAACGCCATGTGGGATGACCTGATCCATCGGGCGCGCTTCGACCTGCGGCTGTTGATGAGTCGCCTGGACGACTTCAGCTATCCATCCGCCGGCGTGCCCTGATACGTCGCGTTGTTTGGACGCGACTCGTTGGTCACTGCCTTGCAGACGGCGTGGTTTCCGGAGGTGACGGTGAACGTTCTGCGTCTGCTGGCGCGCTACCAGGGAGCGACGGTCGACGACTGGAAGGATGAGCAGCCCGGTAAGATCTTGCACGAGCTTCGTCGTGGCGAACTCGCCCAGGCGAAGGCGATTCGTTTCAATCCATACTACGGGACGGTTGACGCGACGATGCTGTTCGTTATTCTCTTGCACCGCTATTACGAAGTCACCGGTGATCTCACGCTTCTCCGCGATCTCGCCGATCCACTCGAGAGGGCGCTCGAATGGATGGAAAAGTACGGTGACCTCGACGGCGATGGCTTCGTCGAGTACGAGCGGCGCTCGCCGGGCGGCTTGGAGAACCAGGGCTGGAAAGATTCGTGGGATGCGATTATGCACGCCGATGGATCATTAGTCGAGCCGCCGGTGGCGGTGGTCGAGCCCAGGGGTACGCTTACGCCGCGCGCAAGGCGGCTGCAGCGATCTTTCTCGCGCTCGGTAATTCGGTCGCGGCGGCGAAGTACGCGTACCAGGCGGACTGGCTCCGCGACCACTTCGACGCGGCCTTTTGGATGGAGGATAAATCGTGCTACGGCCTGGCACTTGACAAACACAAGCGTCCAGCCCGCGTCGTCAGTTCGAACGCGGGGCAAGTCCTCTGGACCGACATCGCGCCTCCCCGACCACGCCCGAAAAGTGGCGCAACGGCTGATGCGGCCAGATATGTTCAGCGGCTGGGGAATCCGCACCCTCTCGGCCGACGAGATTCGTTATAACCCGATGGGCTATCACACCGGCGGCGTCTGGCCGCACGACAACTCTCTCATCGCCCTCGGCTTCAAAAGGTATGGTCTCGAGGATAAGATGCTGGCCGTGCTCAGCGGGCTGTACGACGTCGCGCAACGGATGCCCGATGGACAGCTCCCGGAGCTCACGGCTCTTGGTCGCGCAGCGCTTCGGCCAGCAAGTTGACCTCGTCGGCGCTGAGCGGCCGCCGACGTGCCACTTCCGGCAGTTCGGGAAGGCGGTCGGGGCCGCCGGTCGGATCGAAGCGCAGGACCGGCGGAAGATGGGGATTGTAGAAGTACCTCTCCGACGGCCGCTCGGCGGCGTGTCCCTGGGCGGCGAGGCCGGCCGGCGGACTGCTCTTGCGCCGGGCGCCGAGGTATCGGTAATCGCGGGCGTGGCCGTTGTCGGTTTCGTTGGGAGATTCCATCGCCGCGTCGGTCCTCCAGCCTGTAAGGAGTCAGCCCTCGCCGTTTCGCCAGGCCGGCGCGCGTCGACGTTGGCTCGAACCGGTCGGGGTCGAACGAGGAGACGGGGTGATACTAGCAAAAACGGCGGACCGGTGGAATAGCAGCCTACCTGGTCGGTAAGACCGGGCTCTCTCACCCGCTTCCCTTGTCTACGCTCTAACTCCCTTCGCCAGGGGGAACCTTCAGGCGCGGGGGACGGGTCTAAAGGGAGATCTCCCTGCTGAGGACCCTCTCCCGCGCACTGGGAGAGGGGCTAGGGCGCGAGGGCTAACGCCCTGGAGGAAGCGCCTCGAGGTTCGCGGCGCTCTCGCGAATCTCGGGCAAATCTTCCTGGGTGCCGTCGGGATGATGGTAGATGGCCGGTTCGTCGAGCCGAACGATGTACTCGTCGAGATAGGTGTCCTTCCGGACAATCGCGCCAGTGTGCGACCGCAAAGTCAGGAGGAACTGCGGCTCCCGGATGAACACACGGGTCCCCGGTGCCAGGTTCTTGGTCGTCAGCATCGCCATTTTCCCTCTTTCACTCCCCCGCTTCACGACCGGCAGAGCGTGTACCACGCTAATTCAGGCTCCGCCATCCGCCCTCTCCGGCGCCACACTGGACCGGCTGTCCCGTCACCCCGTCGATCTCCCGGTAGAGTCCATGCCGAGGATCGATTTCGTGCCGCGTCCCCCCTCACCGGTGCCCGTCCACTCCTACCTGCTGGCACATGTCCAGCACCGGGCAGGTCGAGCAGCGCGGAAGCTGGGCGGTGCAGATCTGCTTGCCGAAGGGGATCAGGAGGCGGTTGATCTCGACCCAGTAGCGCCGGGGAAGCCGCTCCTCCAGCTGGACCATCGTCTGCTCCGGCGTCGCGGCGTGGACGTAGCCCCAGCGGTTGGTGACCCGAAACACGTGGACGTCGACGGCGATCGCCGGCTGGCCGCAGGCGATGCCCAGGACGAGGTGAGCGCACTTCGGTCCGACGCCCCGGAACGTCGTCAGGACGGCCTCGTCGCAGGGCAAGACGCCGCCGAGCTCGTCGACGACCCGCCGGGCCGCCTCCAGGATCTGACGCGCCTTCGCCTCGTGGAACGACGAGGCGTGGATCAGGGCGTCGAGCTCGGCAACCGTCAGGCCGGCGAATTCGGCCGGCGTTCGGGCCACCGCGAAGAGCCGGCGCGCCGTCGGCAGGGTGACCTCGTCGCGGGTGCGAATCGAGATGACGCAGGCGACCAGTTGCTCGAAGGGGGAGGCGAAGCCCTCGTCGGCGAGCTCGAACAGGGCAGCCTTCGGAAACGGCCGCACCGCCTCGCGAATCCGCTCCATCACGACCTCGATATCGAACGGCTGCTTCACGACGCTGCTCCCCGTCAAGACCTCATGACACGTTGACTCTGAATATAGCACGACCTTGGCATCACGCTGTCCCCACCTCGCGAGCGGACGTTTACGCAAATTTCCCTTGACACGGCGACCGAGCAGTCCTAGGATACGGTCGCCTGCTCCTGGCTGGAGGC
>JAJPKB010000384.1 GCA_021323915.1 Chloroflexota bacterium
ATCGAGCCGGTCGCCGATGACCGGCGACTGAGCGAGTGGGTCGACGTCTGGGGATGCGGCGCGCCGGCCGACGTGCGCCAGCTCTGCAAGGGCATCTATCGCGCGCTCGGTGTGACCCCGGATCGGCCCGGCGATATTATCTCCGACGAATCGAAGGCGAGCCGGTGACCACCGTCAAGCTCTTCTGTCATTCGGGCATTGTCTCCGTCCATCACGTTGTCACCCTTCCGGCGATGCGGCGACGCGGAATCGGGAGCGCCATGACCGTCCACGCCTTGCGCGAGGCCCGCGATCGGGGATTCCGGATCGCGGGCCTCACCTCGTCGCCGGACGGCCCCAACGTCTACCGACCGATCGGGTTCCGCGCCCTTTGCACGTTCAGCCGGTATCGCTGGAGCCCGGATGGCCAACCGACGTGATCGGCAGTTGATTTCTCCGATTCGCGAAGAACGTGCAGCTTTTTCGTTGCATTTCCGTCGAGCGTTGGCTATAATGCAACCATGAGGTTGCAAATGACGACTGATCGCATCGAAAAACGGATCATCATTCAGGCATCGCCATCGCGGATCTGGCAGGCGCTCGCCAACGCGGAGGAGTTTGGCGCCTGGTTTCACATGCGATTGACCGGCACGTTCACCCCGGGGGCGCGGATCACCGGTCGGATCACCGAGCCGGGCTACGAGCACCTGACGGTGGAGATGCTCGTCGAACGGGTTGATCCCGAGCGGTTGTTTTCGTACCGCTGGCACCCCTACGCCGTCGAATCGGGCGTCGACTATTCGATCGAGCAGACGACGCTCGTCGAGTTCCGCCTCGTCGAGACCCCCGGCGGCACCGAGCTCACCGTGGTCGAGTCCGGCTTCGACCAGATCCCAGTCGCGCGGCGAGCGGAGGCCTTCCGCATGAACGACGACGGCTGGACCGCGCAGGTCCAGAACGTCGAGTGCTATGTCACCGGGCAGCTCGACGCCGTCTGATCTGGCCGAGGCAGCGCCGGTCTTCGCCGCGCTGGGCGATCGGACTCGGCTCGCGCTGGTCGATCGCCTCAGCACGACCGGCCCGCTCTCGATCGTGCGTCTCACGACCGGCACGGCCATGACCCGCCAGGCCATCACCAAGCACCTGCAGGTTTTGGCCGGCGCCGGCCTCGTTCGCGACGTCCGGCGGGGACGCGAGCACCTCTGGGAGCTCGACCCGGAGCGGCTCGACGAGGCGCGGCACTCGCTCGAGCAGATCTCGCGGCAGTGGGACGCCGCGCTCGGTCGCCTCAAGCGATTCGTCGAGGAAGCGCCGTAACCCTCCTTCAAAACACGAAGGGAACGAGCCGCCAGGTCCGGCGCGCGTACTCGGCGTAGGCCCCCGGGAAGGCGTCAGCGAGCATCGCCTCTTCCACCGCGATCCGGTAAAGGTAGACGCCGGCCATCGGAAGGGCGACGATCGCCGCCACGATCCAGTTCGCCGTCGCCAGGCCGGCGCCGAGCCAGAGCAGAAAGTCGCCCAGGTAGCCCGGGTGACGCACGACTCGGTAAGGTCCCTCGCTGACGAGTCGCTGCTCCGGCGCGGTCTGCAGCGTACGGGTGTAGAACGACCCCAGGACCCGGATTGCCCAGACCCGCAGCCCCAGGCCGCTCATCATCAGCGCCACCCCGGCCCAGGGGATCCTGGCCCCGCGGATCTTCCCGATCCGCGGTCGTCCGATCGCGGGCGCGAAGAGCAAAATCAGCATCGCCGTTCCAAACGCCGCCCCGATGGCGGTCGTGCTCCCGCGGTCGGCAGCGCTCCGTCGCAGCGTCTTCGCGTGCTCGCCCTTCCGGAGCCGACGCTCCGCGACGAAGAAGCAGCCGAGAATGACGTAGGCAGCAAGGATAGCTCTCATCCGCCTGTCCTCCTTCCGGACCGAGCCCGGCGAAGGCAGAATCCAGAATACCGAAGATAGAATCGAGGAGCGAGAAAAGAGTCCGCCACGCCTTCCTCTTCTGGATTCTGGTTCCTGGATTCTCGATGCCCGCTTTCGCATTCTCGCTTCGCGCCCTTCGCGTCTTCGCGGCGCCCGTCTCCGTTCGCTCGACATTCGCGATGACTCGTGTTTGGGTGCCGGTCCGCCGTTCGCGGCAGTCCCAGCCCCTCGCCCTCACTGTTATCGAACGCCAGGCGTCAAGCCGAGACCACGAACCCGCTGCTCTCGATCGCCTTTTCGAACGCCGCGTCGGCCAGCTCGAGCCCGAAGCCGGGCCGCTCCGGCACTTCGACCATGCCCTCGCGAACGCCGTAAGCGCTCGCGTCCAGGCCCGGCGTCGTGGCCTCGTCCCACTCCACGAACGCGAAGTTGTCGATCGCCGCCGCGAGGTGCGCGGTGACGTAGTTCCCGAGATGGCCCCCGTAGTGGTGGGGCGCGGTGCGCCGGCCCCACTCATCAAGCCGGCGTCCGGTCCTCAGCCAGCCGGTGAAGGTGTGGGCGAAGATGTCGTACTGGACGACATCCACCAGGCCGTCGCGCGCCCAGTCGAGCAGGGTGGGCGATGCCTGCCCCTCGCCGTCAGCGATCAGCATGGCAAGGCCCTGCCCAGCGAGCCATCCCTTGAGATCGCGGTAGAGCACCGGGTCCTCGTGGAAGGGCTCTTCGAGCCAGAACACCCCTCCCTCGGCGGTCTCGGCCAGCACCCGCTTGGCCAGGTTCAGGTTGTAGCCATTGTTCGCGTCGATCATCAGCGGCAGGCCCGGACCCACCGCCTCGCGCACTGCCCGAACGACCGCGACGTCGCGGCGGGTGCCTTCCTCCAGGGGCAGGTGACGCGCGCCGCGCCCGACCTTGATCTTGAAGGCGCGGTGGCCGCGCGCGTATCCCTCGCGCGCCTCGGCGGCGATCAGCGCGGCCGCCTCTTCCTCGGATTTCAGGTGCAGGTCGTCGAAGTAAAGGGTCGTGTCGTAGCAGCGGACCCGAAACGGCGCCGCGGGTTCCGAGCGATGCCCGCCAACGGCCTCCGCCGCCAGGCGGTAGACCGGGACTCCCTCCCGCTTCGCGACGAGGTCCCAGAGCGGGAAGTCGAAGGCGAGCCAGGGCTCGGCGGTCCCCTGCCCGCGTGAAAAAGCCTCGCCGAGACGAACGCCGAGGAGCGCCGACGCCTGCTCGCGGGTCGCGGCGCACCGGCCGAATCCGCTCGAGCCATCCTCGGCGGTGATCCGGACGATCGGGACCCGAACGACGATGCCGTGCTCGCCCAGGCGCGCATTGCAGCCGGCCTTGCGCGGTCGACGCCCTTCGAGACGCCCTGCTTCGATACGCACGATCCGTGGGTTATCCATCGGTCGATCCTCCTCCGAGCGTCGGGTTGGGCGCGAGCGCCGACGCCACGCGGGTCCCGCGCCATGGCCCCTATTATCGCCCGAGATTCCCAAACCGAGAAGAGGCGGCCGAGCGCGCCGATGTCTCGACCGCGCCCGGACCGAGCCGGGCTTCGCGCCGCGCTTCACCGTCGAGACCGGCCTGGCGGACCGATTGAGCTGGCTGAAGATTTCACCGCGCTGAGGCGCCGGCACGCCGTGGATGCCACGCCGAACGTCTCCAGCCGCGCGGCGAGGAAACGCTGACCCGGAGCGACCCGGCTCAGAAACCCCTCGCCATCGCTCGTGGTCACAATCCACCACCGTTCGCGCGGCGTTGGCGTCACCAGATCGGGGAGATCTCCGGAGACAACGCGGCCAGCCCACGAGCGCGGACCCGGCTCACCGGCTGGCGATCGAGGCCGTAGCCATACCAGATTGGCTGAAGGTCGGGGCTGACCGCCCGCGCGACCCGGAACGGGCCGAGCGCCACGTCCGACGCGGTGACGTCGACCACGGCAACCTGGATGCTGGCCGCCTCGAGCGCCGCCGCGCAGCCCGCCAGCGAGCGCTCGGCTCCCAGCACCAGTAGCGACTCGAGCGAGATCGGCCCCTCGTCACCGCGCAGGCGATCGAACGCCGCCGCGCGCTCCGGCGGGAAGTAGTAGGCGGCGTGGTGAAGCAGATCCGTCACCCGATCGGGACCGGACGGGATCGGCAGCGCGCCGGAGAGCATCATGCGGCGCAAAAAGGGGCCGGTCTGGCCAAGCTCGAGGATGGCCTGCTGGACCGCCCGGCCCGGATCGAGGTCGGCGGCAAGGCCCATCGTGACGCCTGGCCACCGCACGCCGTCGCCGCGGGCGAGACCCAACACTGTCGTTCCAACGGCGCTGGTCGGCAGGGCGTAAATCTCAGTCGTGGCCCCGAGGGCTTCGAGGCCGTCCAGAATTCCGCGGAGCCGGGGGTCCAGCGCATCGTCGATTCGAATCCGGCGGCCCGGACACCCGCTGAGCCAGGCGACCATCAAGGCGTCGCGCTCGATCAGCTCCAGCGTCGCCCGGAGGGCAGCGTCATCCGGATCGGTCGAAGCGGCGAGCCCGTTGGAGGTACCCTGGCCGACGAGATGCTCGCGCCAGACCCGGAGCGACAGGAAGGCAAAGACGGCGGGCACCCAGACCGGGCGGTCGCTGCCCAGCCATCGACCGAGCACCCAGGGATGGCGGATGGCCGGGTCGAACCGCGCGTACGGGAAGCCGTCGCGCGCGTACTGAGCGTCGGAGTACAGCGCGAAGCAGCGGGGATCCAATCGCTCGCCGACGAGGTCGTCGGGGCGCTCCCAGACGATCCGGTCTCGGTCGGGCAACGACGCGGAGTAACGCTCGATCGCCTCTCCCACCGCCGAGAGGATCGCGCCGGAGAGACTCAGTCCCTTGCCCCAGCCCAGCGGCAGGCGCCGCGGCGTGCCGTCTTCTTCGATCACGTGCGGCGGCGCGGTGGTCGCGACGATCGGGAGATCCAGGCTGTCGTCAGCCGACCGTTCCACGACCAGACGCGAAATCACCCCGACCCGCGGATCGATCCAGCCCGCCAGGGCGGCAAGCACGACCTCCGGCGGGTCGTCCGGCGAGAGAGCCGCCGGTTTTCGATTCGACCGCGCCGGCACCGCGCCACCGCACAGGGCGCACCGGGGCAAGGGAATCACCCGGTGGAACGAAGAGGTCCCGGTGCTGGCATCGACGATGGCGAGGTGATCGAGCAGTCGCGACCCGGTCGGACCGCGCCGGACGATCGTCCGAACCTCTCGTGCCAGCAGCCGTCCCACCGCTGCGGAATGATCGGGAAGCGACGCTTCCCCTCCTCGATCGACGACCGGTGGCGGATTCGCCGCGTCGGCCGCGGCCAGGCGCTGGCGCGCGCAGCGCCCACAACCGTCGCGATCCGGCAAAGCCAGCGGCCCGATTCGGGCCTCGCGCGGTCCAAGCCCGACCTCGAGCCAGGGAACGCGCGAGGCCCGCGCCCAACTGCCGAACGCGTCGGATCCCTGGTCGTCGTCAACCGGAAACACGCCGATCGCCAGGCACGCGGACAGGTCGTCGTCGGGTCCGGGCAGACTCGACGGAAACCGGACTCGCTCGCTCAGGGCATCCGTCAATGCCAGCCCCAGATAGTCGTCGGGACGGATCCCGACGACCAGAACCGGGCTCGATCGAGCCGCGGGAGCCGGCCGCCCGGCGCGGCTCACCGTCAGCTCAAGCTTCCGTTCCGCGCGCGACCTCGCGGGCCACCTGCTCGGTCACGTTCAGACTGCCCTGGACCTGTCGAACGAGACCCTGCATGACGTCGAGCTCGTGATCGACGAGCTGAAACTCAGCCGGCGTCGTGATCCCTTTGATGATCTCCCAGAAGCGGAGTCGGTCTTCCGAGTCGCCGCCCAGCAGCTTGAGCAGCCCCTCGACGTTGAGCTGGAGCGCTTCGACCTTCCCCTTGAGCTTAAGCGTGTCGCCGTTTCCCATCAGGCCACCTCATCACCCTTGATTTCGCGATGGACTCCCCCCTGAGCCCCGGCACTCGCTTCGAGTGTCGACTAACCTATAACAGCGATTCAAGCGGCTGTCAAGACTGTTTTTAGTTCGAATAGTTTTAACGTCGAACCGCGCGTTCGGTGCTTCCCATTTGCCCGCCCGGATTGGTAGCATGTCGCGAAGGCCCCGAGGCCATGGGAACGGATGGAGGACGAGATGGACAAGCCCTGGCGTGGCGTGTTCGGCATCCTGCTCACGACATATACCGATCGAGACGAGGTCTGCCTGGATGACTTGACCTCGCAGGCCGACTTCGTGGCCTCGACGGCACAGGGTATCGTCTGGCCGGTCCTGGCGAGCGAGTTTTACCTGATGGACAACGACGAGCGGATGGCCGGCTACCCCGCGGTCGCCGCGGGCAACCGCAAGCGGGTTCCCGTCGTCGCCGGGGTCAGCAGCACGACGACCCGGTCCGCCGCGAAGCTGGCCGAGGCGGCCGCGCGGGCCGGCGCCGACGCGGTCATCGCGCTAGCGCCTTATATGAAGAACGCGACGCCGGCCGAGCTCGTCCGCCACTTCGAAGCGATCGCCGGGGCCGGGCTCCCGATCTTCGTTCAGAACGCAGCCTATCTGACCGGCGCCTGCACCCTGACGCCGGCCGACCTGCGGATGCTCGCCGAGAAGATCCCGCTGATCCAGTATCTGAAGGAAGAGGCGCCGGTGCTGCCGCAGACGATCAGCAAAATCCTGAGCCAGGTCCCGGGGACCTTCAAGGGTGTGTTCGGCGGCGGCGGGGCGCGCTTCCTGATCGACGAGCTCAACCGGGGCGGCGCCGGCAACATGCCCGCCTGCGAATGGGCCGACGTCTTCGGATACGTCTTCGACCTCTACGAGCACGGGGAACGGTCGGAAGCCCGGCGGATCCACGTCGCCGCGCTCCAGGGCATGAACCTCGAGGCGGCCTACGGGATGATCGGCGCGCGCGAGGTCCTCAAGCGCCGAGGAATCCTCCGCTCGACGACGAGCCGCTATTCGACCCAGGCCGACCTCGACCGCGACGCGCTGGCCGAGGTCGACGCGGTTCTCGAGTTCCTCGGACCCTACCTGCGCTGGCCGAATCATCCGTTGCGAGGGTAAGGAAGCCGGGACGCGTGGCCCCACGGTGACCGCGCGGTCACCGAGACTCGCAGCGCAGCCTATTCTTCGTCGCCGACCTCCAAGGGGTCGCCCGGTCCACGGTAGCCGTGCGCGGTCATGATCGACTGGAACTCCTCGTGGAGTGAGCGCAGGAGGCGGTCCTGGTCCCACATGGCGTCCAGACGAGCGCGCCGCTGGGATGGCGGCAGCGCCTCGAGCTCGGAGCGCAGCGCCTGGCATCGCCGCCAGAGATCCCGCGGCACGGCGTGGAGCAGCGGCTCCCAGGAAACCGCGGTTCGCTGCCGGACTCCCTCTTCCTTCGCCAGGCGCGCCATCACCCGGCTCACCGCGTCGCGGTCGCCGCTCCGGGCGACGCCGGCCAGGGTCGCGATCTCCTTCGAGCTCAGGCCCCGGCGGACCGCGAACCGCGCGATCTCGCCCTGCTCGTCCGGCGCCAGGCCGACGATCGGCCGAAGCTGGTTCTCGGTCAGGTAGCGGCCGACGGCCCGAGCCTCGATCGAAAGGCGATTCAGCGCGAGCAGCCGGTAGTAGCTCCGCCGCTGGAGGCCGACCATCGCGCACACCCGCTCGCGCACCGCGGCGGCGAGCGTTCGGGAGCCGCTCGTCGGCGCCTTGCCGTGTCGTTCATCCGGTGAGCCATCAAGCGCCTCTGCCGCGCCGTCGTCGCCAAGCAGCGTCTCCAAGCTGACGCTGGACGTGGCGTCGGCTCCGGCGTCGCGCGCCAGCCGCTCGGCGACCAGCCGGGCCACCCGGAGCAGCGCGGCGCCCTTTTCCAGCGCGGTCAGGTCCTCGCGCTGAAGGTTCACGATCAGCGATCGGGCCACCGCCTCGAGCTCGGTCGGCTCCTCGACCAGGACGGCCGGCACCGTTTCGCGTCCAGCGAGCAGCGAGGCGAGGCAGCGCCGGTGCCCGTCGCGCACCACCAGCCGCCCCTCCTTCCGCGCGACCTCGATCGGCTGCAGCACTCCCTGCGAGGCGACGCTGCGCGACAGGCCGTCGAGCTTCTCCAGGATGTCGGCGTAGTAGCGATCGCCTTCCGCCACCCGGCGGAGCAGGTCGAGGAGCGCCGACGGCTGGGCACGGCCCTCGGCGATCAGGCGCTGGAGGTCCTCCTCCGGCACGATCTCGCGCGGCTGGCGATCGAGCCAGACCTCGTCGAGCCGCACCTCGCGCGGCGACAGGTCGGGGCTCGGGGCCGGGGCGGCCTCGACCTCGGTGAGCCGCGCCCCTTCGATCGTGCTGGTCAGCAGGGCCAGGTCGGGCAACCGGCGTCCGCGCTTACGAACGTCCGTCACGGCGGATCACCTCCTCGGCCAGCGCCCGGTACGCCTCGGCGACCGGGCTGCGGGGCTGCCAGCGAATGACGCTCGTCGCGGACTGGTGTGCCTCTTCGATCGCCACCGCGTCGGGAATCGACGCGTCGAACACCCGCGCGGCGTGGGTCCGACGCAGGATGTCGACGACGTTGCGGTAGGCGGTGCCCCGGGGAACGCCGTCGCCACGGAGCGTTCCCTGGTTGACCAGCACGCCTGTCACCCGAAGGTCGCGGTGGGCAAGCTTGGTTCGGATCAGCTCAACAGTGTCGAAGAACTGCTTCAGCCCGACCATGCTCAGCAGGTGACAACGGACCGGCACGATCAGCTCGGTCGCCGCCATCAGCGCGCCGACGGTGAGAATGCCGAGCGACGGCGGACAGTCGAGCAGAACGACATCGTAGTCCGCGGCGAGGGCGCCGACGACCGGACGCAGCACCAGCTCGCGGCCCACCGTCGCAAGCAGCTGTACCTCGGCGTTGGCCAGCGTGATGTTGCTCGGCAGCAGAAAGACGCCCGGCACGCTCGTCGGAATGACCGCCCGGGTGGGCTCGACGTCGGCGAGCAGCACGTCGGCCAGGTTGGGCGAGGCGTCCTCCTGCCCGGTCAGGGCGAGGGTCGCGCTGGCCTGGGGGTCGACGTCGACGAGCAGCACCCGCCGGCCGCGCTCGGCGAGGGCCGCGCCCAGGTTGATCGCGGTGGTCGTCTTGCCGACCCCGCCCTTCTGGTTCGCGATCGCGATGATCCGGGTCCGGGCCGGCGCGGCGCGCTCGGCCTCACCTCCGCTCTCGGCGGCGCGCCCGACCAGATCGACCCGCCGCAGTCGGTATTCTCGTCCCGCCATGACCGAGGGGAGTCGCCGGGTCGCACACCACCGACGGATCGTCTTGGGATGCACCTTCAGCAGACTCGCCGCCTCGTCCACGGTGAGAAGCTCTTCGACGCTCACCGCTCACTCCTCCCCCCGGCGACGGAACTAAGTGGCACTCTTGAGAACCAGCCGCCGCCTCGGCATCCTTTCAGGGAACGATTGGGAATCCGCCGGTCAGATTACGCCGGGCGGTGCGGCCGAAGGAAGTGAGAAATACGTTAGAGACTCTAAGGTCGATCAAGGCGGTAGATCGTCGCCCCGGGGCCGTCGTAGACGACGCTGAATCGCGGAGTCGCCCGTAGCGCTGTTCTCAGCGCCAAGCAGCAATCCGTTTGAAGCGGATCGACGCTTGGAGCAAAGAGCGGGGCCACGGGCCGTTTAGGAAGATAGACGTATTCAAACGTCACGCCGGTTTGTCGGCTCCACGTCTCGACACACTGGAGGTTCTGCGCGGCGCACTCCTGGAGCTTTGCGTCATCCGCAACCCGCTGCTGGAAACCCGGCACCCATTCATAGCCCTCAATCGGCGCCGCGTTGACACGGCCGGTCAGCGCTGGAAACCACTCGAAAGAGCGATCACCACCGCGAGTTCCAGTGATAATCAGAAAACGACTGCCCGCGGCCGTGTTGTCGCGCACCCAGGCCATCGCGGCTCGTGCCCCGCCGGAAAGCCCGGTCAGAAGCGGACGGTACCAGACCGTGTCGGTAACGGCGACGGACACAAACATGAAGACAATCATGGCCGTTCCCAACCAC
>JAJPKB010000458.1 GCA_021323915.1 Chloroflexota bacterium
CGCCGCGGTGGCTGGCGGCCTTCGCCCGCATGCTCCTCCTCTGGCAGGACGGACAGTGGGAGGATGCCGCGGATACCGCGCGCCGCGCCTGGCTGGAGTTCGAACGCGATGACGACGTCGAGCTCCAGCACGGCCTCGTGCGGATGCTCCTCGATTTCCAGGCCGCCCTCGGACGCCTGGACGAGGGTCTCGCGCTGGTCCGGCCGGCGCTCGACCGCATGCACGCTCGCGGTGCGGCGGGCTACACTGTTCGGCTCGTTCCCTTCGAAGCCGAAGCGCTCATCCGCCACCGCGATCCCCGCGCCTGGCCGATCCTCGACTCGGGTCTTGCCCACGCCGGCCGCATCGGCGCGCGGCGAGAGGTGGCGTCGCTCCTGCGCGTGCGCGCCCTCGCCCACCGGCTGAACGGTGCGTGGGACGCGGCGTTCGCCAACTGCGATGCAGCCGTGGGCATCCACCGCGAGCTGGCAATGCCCTTCGAGGAAGCGCGGACGCTCCGGGAGGGAGCGCTGCTGCGGCTCGCGCGGGGCCGACGCGGCGACCGCGAGCGGGCCGCGACCGACCTGCGCGCGGCCCGACGTCTCTTTGGCGCAATCGGCGCGCACCGCGCCGCGACCGAGGTGGACCAGGTTATCGCCGCCGCCGGACTCGCCGCGTCGGGCCAGCGTGCGGGCGCTGGCCTCAGCGCGCGGGAGCAGGAAGTCGCCGCGGCGGTGGCCGACGGACTGACGAACGCCCAGATCGCCGCGCGGCTCTACATCGCCGAGGATACCGTTGCCCACCACGTCGGGGCGATCCTCAACAAGCTCGGCGTCAGCTCGCGGGCCCGGATCGCCGCGTTCGTCGCGGGATCGCGTGGCCCCGACGTGGCCAACCCACGCAATGGCACCGACTAAGAATGGCCAGATCGCGCGATGCCGGGGACGATGACAGGCGCTACCCTGTGTCTCATCTTGATCCGGGAGGTCGCTGATGGACGTTCGCCAGTTCTTCCTGCTCCGCCACGCCACGGCGCACGAGAAGTTCACCGAGGCGCGCTTCGACGACACCGACGAGCACATCCGGACCAGCCCGCACCCGGCCGTCAACACGATCGCCTGGCTGTTCTGGCACATCGCGCGGAGCGAAGACCTCGCGGTGAACCGCTTCGTCGCCGATCGCTTCCAGGTGCTCGACGACGAGGAGTGGATGCCGCGCCTCGGGATCTACCGCCGGGACATCGGCCTGGGAATGACCGACGAGGAGGTCGACGACCTGAGTCGGCGGGTGAACCTCGACGCGCTGCGCGCCTACTGGGGAGCGGTGGGCCGGCGGACCGTCGAGGCCGTGAACGCGCTGGACCCGGACGACCTGGACGGTGTCAACGAGCCGGAACACGTGCGCCAGGTGATCTTCGACGAGGGCGCGATCCAGGGCGAGCACCGGGAGGCCATCGTCGCGTCCTGGTCCGGCATGACCCGGGGATACGCCCTCGCATACATCGGCCTGACGCACACCTTCGGCCACTTCGGCGACATGGGCATCATCCGCGGTCTCTGGGGCAAGCGGGGCCCCTGGTCACCCACCGGGTCCTGACGAAGCCGATCGGAGACATTTTGGCGCGGGGGCAACGATGATCTTTCCTGACCGTTCCGACCGCGAAGTCTACACCCACGGCTACAGCACGGAAGTCCAGCAGCAGATGGCGAGCCGAACCGCTGCCGCGTCCGCCGCGTTCTTCCTTCCCCGCCTCCAGGCGGGCATGTCAGTGCTGGATTGTGGCTGCGGCCCCGGCGCGATCACCCTCGGCCTCGCCGCCGCCGTGGCGCCCGGTCAGGTGGTTGGCGTCGATCTCGAGCCGAGCCAGGTCGACGCCGCGAGATCCCTGGCGGTCGCCCGGGGCGTGACCAACGCTCGCTTCGAGGTCGCCTCCATCTACCAGCTACCCTTCCCGGATCGCTCGTTCGACGCCGCTCTCGCCCACACCGTCCTGCAGCACCTGCAGGATCCGCCGCGGGCGCTTCGGGAGATCCGCCGGGTGCTCCGGCCGGGCGCGGTGGTCGGCGTGCGCGACGACGACTGGGCAACGCTTCTCTGGGAACCCTCCACGCCCATGCTCGAGCTGGCGACATCTCTGATCACCCGGGTCTGGCAATACAACGGTGGTGACCCATTCTACCCACAGCACCAGCGCCGTCTCCTCCGGGAGGCCGGCTTTGTCCACGTTGAAGCCTCGGCGTCGGCGAGCTATCGTGGGTCAGAGGAGAGCACGCGGCCATGGGCGCACGCCGTCGTGGTCCACAACCAGCAACCGACGTTCGTGCAGACGGTCATCGACCAGGGGTGGGCGGATGAGGCCACGTTGGAGGCAACCTACGCGGCCATCCGAGCATGGGGTGAGAGCGAGGACGCCATCTGGGCCATTGTGATGTGCCAGGCGGTCGGCTGGGTTCCCGACGAGATCTGAGCAAGCCCGCCGACTTTCGACACGACGTTTGCCGCGAGGCGTTCGCCGAAAACAGGGAGATCGACTTCTCGCCGTGCTCACCCTACTTCTTCAACACGTCCGGGTTCACGCAGTCCAGCGGCGGCTGGCCGGTCAGGACGTTGATGACGTTCTCGACCGCCAGGTGGATCATCTGCTCGTTGGCCTGCTGGCTGAAGCCGGCGACGTGCGGTGAGAAGATCGCGTTCTCGCGCTCGAGAATCGCGCTGCCCCAGGGCGGCTCTTTGTCGAAGACGTCCAGCGCGGCGCCGGCGATCCACTTCTCGCGCAGCGCCCGATCCAGCGCCGGCTCGTCGATCAGGGTGCCCCGGGCGGTGTTGATCAGGAACGCGGTGGGCTTCATCGCGCGAAGCCGCGCTTCGTTCATCACCCGATAGGTATCGGGCGAGGCCGGCAAGTGCAGGGTCAGAAAGTCGGCCGTCCGGACCACCTCGTCGAGCGGTAGCCGCTCCACCTGATTCGCCCGGGCGAACTCGTCGTCCCAGAACGGATCGTGGGCGACGACCCGCATGGAGAAGCCTCGACCCCTCCGCGCCATCCCCTTGCCGATCTTTCCCAGCCCGAGAATGCCGAGCGTCTTTCCATTGACGTCGATTCCGGTGTGGCGCTCCCACGTGCCGGCCCGAACCAGGCGATCGTGAAGCGGGATGTAGCGCGCCAGCGCCAGGATCAGCCCGAAGGCGAGGTCGGCCACCGCCTCGTGGTTCGCGCCGGGCGTGGTCGAGACGATCACGCCACGGGCGGTCGCCGCCTTCAGGTCGATCGCGTCGTAGCCAACCCCGACCCGGGCGATGATCTTCAGCCGGTCGGCGGCCTCGAAGACCGGCGCCGAGTACACGTCGCTGGCGGCGATGACCGCGTCGACGCCCGGGATCAGCGCCGTCATCTCGGCCTCGCCGTGGTGGCTCGGACGCCGCTTGTTCTCGACCTCGCACCCGATGGCGCGCAGACGATCGAGCTCCGGGTGGCTCTCTTCGACCGCCCAGGACGTAACCAGAACTCTGTGTGCTGCCACGTTCGTCTATTCCTTCTCGTTGGATGAGCCGATAACCTGGCCATCGTATCGGCCGCCACCCACGGTGTCAAGGCGAGCTGCTCGCGACCCGGCTAGCGCTGTCCCGCTTGTCGACACTCGACCACGTTGATTCGATCTTCGTTAAACGAGAGACTCAAACGAGTATGTTTTTGGTATCATCGATGGGCGCGAAGACGCCTGCCCCGGGGGCAGAGGCTGGCCCACGGCCGGTCTAATCGGCTGACAGAAGGAGACGACGATGCCTCTCAAGATCAAGCGTTACGGCTGGATTCCCGACCTCCCCGACCAGCGCGACCACCTTTACGCGGCCCCGCTCGAGACCCTTCGAATCCTCCCGCCCAGCGTCGACCTTCGCTCGCAGTGTCCGGCGGTCTACGATCAGGGGCAGCTTGGCAGCTGCACCGCGAACGCGATCGCCGGGGCGATCCAGTTCGACCAGCTGAAGCAGCAGCTGGCCCAGATCTTCACGCCGTCGCGTCTTTTCATCTACTACAACGAGCGCGTCATCGAGGGCACCGTCGCTTCCGACAGCGGCGCCCAGATTCGCGATGGGATCAAGTCGGTGTCCTCGCAGGGGGTTTGTCCGGAGGATCTCTGGCCCTACGTGATCGCGAACTTCGCCGAGCAGCC
>JAJPKB010000546.1 GCA_021323915.1 Chloroflexota bacterium
ACCATCGGATACGCGCATCCGTCGTAGCGCCCGGTGTGGCCGGCGACGACGGTGATGCCGAGATCCGCACAGGCACGATGGATTGCCGTCCAGAGAGTCTCCAGATCCTGATCGGAGATCGAGCGTGGCAGGTTGAGGTCGAAGGTCGCGTAGGTCGGGCGCAGCCCCGAGGTCGCCGCGTCGGAAGCGAGGATGTGCACGGCAAACCACGCCGCTCGTTCCCAGCCGTACTCGGGGACGACGAAGATCGGATCGGTCGTCAACGCCATGACCGTGCGCGAATCAAGACGAATGATGCCGACATCGACGCCGTGCTGAGGCGCGATGATCGTGTTGCTGGAAGGAGCGCCAAGCGAACGGAAAATGACGCGATCGAAGACGTCGGCGGAGATCTTACCCGGCGGAAGAAGCGGTACGCTCATAATTAAGCCTCCCAGGAGTCAGCGCTGGCATGACACTGACAATGCGAGATTTCAAAGATCTTACTTCTCAAATCCGTATTCTCGACCGGGTCGTTCCCAATCTTCAGCCGAGCGAGTCAAGAATGCGAATCTAGATTTGCTGACGCGCGGAGGGCGAGAGGTCGTCGAACGACGTTCGCACGGCGAACGTCGCGATCTGTTCAGCCGTTGTCATGCTTCCTAACCTTACGCGGTGCCAGTCAATCAACTACAAATAGTATGGCCTCACCCCACCGTGGCTTCTTTGCGCCACCGCATAGAGGAGGGCAAAGCACACCAGATGGTCGCCGTTCGACATCGGAGACACGCGCGTATCGGCGCGAGTCGGAACCTCCCGCGGCGCGCCGCCCGGGCGGGCGCAGGACAGCTGAAATCGTCCAGACCGTGCCACGTCGCGGCATATCCGCAGATCCCAACCGGAGCTACAGTGGTAGTTGATCAGATGGCCGTCGACCAGGCCGGTTATTCGGTGGGGTCCGGCACGCACATCACCGCGGACGGTTTGCCGGGAATCGTGAAGCAAGCTTCGAAGCTTTCGGTATTGTTACTGGTCGTACAGTGAAACGCGTCCGGCCTCGTCGCCGCGATCGACGCCGCAGTGCACATTCCGGAAGCCTGTTTCGCGGCGGTCGTGGGGGGGACGAAGGTGATCACCTTGGTGCCCGCGCCTTTGGCCTGGTTGACCTCCCAGGCGAACCGATCGTTGTTGGGGCGGGTTTGAAGCCCGAAGGGGCCGTTGATCCAGGTTTGGCTTCCGTTGGTGAACGCCGTGAAGTTATCCGCCTTGCGCCAGACCATGAGTCCATTGACGGTGTTCTGGAGCCCATCACTGTTCGCCGTGTGGGATTCGTTGTTGACGCAGTTGCCGGTGATGGTGGGGATCATGCTGTGCAGGGTCGCGAAGCCGAGGACAAACGTGCAGCTTTGCGCGTGGGCCGGTGGCGGCGTCGCGACCAGGACGCCAAACGCCATCACGAAGCCCGCGAGAGCCCACCCAATACGACGCGTGGGAACACCTCGAGCCGTATTGTAACTCAAGAGAGCGACTGAGCGCCCGTGCTACGCCTTGGCGACGTGCAAGAAGGAGACCGGTTGAAGTTGGAAAGAACGGAGAGCCACGCCGACGATCGTCGGCGTGGCTCTCGGGATTGCCTTGGCGCTTCACGTCGGCGCCGGTTGCCCGGTCAGTGGCGGATCGCTGCCTTCTCTCGGCGATGGCTATTGCTGTGGGTAACAGCCGGGATGACGGCTGCCTGGGTGGCCGTCGTCGTGTTCAACCCGAAGTCACCAAGGTTGACCCAGTTCTCCTTGAGGATCGACCACCAGTCGATGGCCAGCCCGCGCAGGACGTAGTCGTAGGGAAGCCAGCCGTATCCCTGATCGCCCCAGACGGTTCCCCAGGAGTTTCGGATCAAGAGGGCGCTGGTTGTCTCGGGCGCGTTCGGCGCGGCGTTCTTGATCTTCAGCGTATCGTCGTAGCCAACGGCGTCGATCGCGTGCCCGCCTAACACACGCTCGCCTGCTATCGGGAACGGGATCTTACCGTTACCACTGGTTGCCGCCTGGGAGATCGAGCTGTAGACGGTGAAGCCGAACATGGACGGGAGACCGGCCGCCAGGTTCGTCTTGATCCGAAGGAGCAGCTGATCGCGGGGCGTGCCGGGCGGGTCATACCGGTCGTAGCCGATCGTCTTGTAGTTGTCGGCGAAGGCATAGCAGAACGCGCTCGGCTCGGCGTCAAACGCGGGCGATGCGTCGGTGTAGGGCCAGAACTCCTCCGGCGGTGCGCCGAAGAGAACGAGCACCCCCATCACCATCCGGAGGTAGGCGCCGGTGTCACCGGTCAAGTGCAGAAGGTTACGCGCTGTCTTGTAAACGAAGAGGCGCGACGCGTCCACGTACTGCCCAGAGCCTCGTTTTTCAAAGTACTCCTAGAGCGTCGGTCAACGAAGGTTGACCGATAGATTGGTTGACGAGAAGACGGACGCATGGTCTGCTTGGGGAGTCCATTCGAGAGGCGAGAACAACCCATGCGTCCTTCTCTCTGGCACCCGCCGGTCGAGTTGGCCCCGGTCGAGCAGACCATCGTGAAGCGGATTCGGCGGGCGAAGCTCTTTGTGTTCCTGCGTCGGCAACGCCACGCCATGTTCGATGACGCGTTCCAAACCGAGCTCGCGGCACTCGACAAGGAGAGCCCGCTGGGCTCGCCGCCGATTCCACCGGCGCAATTGGCCTTGGCAACGATTCTCCAGGCCTACACCGGGGTCTCCGACGACGAGGTCGTCGGAGGCGACCACGATGGATCGGCGCTGGCAACTGGTCCTGGATTGTCTGGATTGTCCGGAACCGCCCTTCAGCAAAAGGACCCTCGCCGCGTTTCGGCAGCGACTGATTGCTCAGGAT
>JAJPKB010000190.1 GCA_021323915.1 Chloroflexota bacterium
CGAGATCACCACCGATCTGGCGGGGGGCTCGCAGGGAACAAGAGATCACCGGCACCTCGCGCAGGGTTGGCGGAAGCCGATCGAGCTCGGGTAGGTCGGCTGCCGGGGCCGGCGCCCCGGTCACGATTGCCTGGATCGCTCCGCTCCGGGCGTGGCGCTGGCAATCGGCGACGCTCGTCGCGCGGAGGACCTGGAAGCCATCCAGGTAACGTTGAAAGACACGGTGCAGGTCGCCGGCCGGATCGACGACCAGCACCCGCCGGTCGACCCGGCCGCGCACCCGGGTGCTCAAGCGGTCTTCCCAGTCCGGGGCGTCGCGCGGCGTCGCCGGGGCTTCGCCGCCGATCGGCAGCTTGAGGAAGAAGGTGCTGCCCTTCCCCGGGCCAGCGCTTTCCACCCACATCGAGCCGCCGTGGAGCTCGGCGAACCGCTTGCTGATCGTCAGACCCAGGCCAGACCCACCGCGCCGGGATCCGCCGGCCCGGACCTGGAAGAACTCCTCGAACACGTAGGGTAGCTCGTCCGGACGAATCCCGAGTCCAGTGTCGGCGACCGAGATCACGACCGCGTCGCCCTCGCGTCCGGCGCGAACCGTTACCCCGCCCTCCTCGACAAAGCGCGCGGCGTTGCTGAGCAGATTGATCAGGATCTGCCGAACGCGAGTCTGGTCCACCCAGACCGGCGGCAGGGGCTCGACCGCCACCCGGACTTCCAGGTCGCGGTCCTGGAAGAGGCTTTCCACCGCGCCCACCGCCTCGTCGACGACGCGTGAGATCGACGCCCAGTCCCGGTGCAGGGCCATCCGATTCGCGTCGATCTGGCTGAGGTCGAGGATGTCGTCGACCAGGGCCGAGATATGCCCGGCGTTGCGGTAGATCGACTCGACGTCGTGCTGGTAGCCGGCCGGCAGGCGCTCGCCGTAGGCGCTCGACGGCGAGAGGACCATCATCTCGCAAAACCCGATGATGAGGTTCAGCGGGGTGCGCAGCTCGTGGCTGACCGCGGCGGCGAACTCGGCCTTGAGCCGCCGCGCCTCGCGCTCCGCCCGACGAGCGCGCTCCAGCTCGAGATTCAGCTGCTCGAGCTGGTAGTTCGACTCGCTCAGACCTTTCGAGAGCCGAGCGAGCTCGGCCTGCCGCTCACGCGCCTTGGTCGTCTGATCGAGCGCCTGGGCGTAGCTGTTCCAGGCCCAGGCCAGGGCGGTGCTGGTGGGCCGCGAGATGAGCCAGTAGGCGAAGAGCGCCGACCAGCTGAGGAGGATCGAGCTAAAGGCGGAGGATAGCCGCACCGCCGGAGTCGGCCAGCCCGTCGAGACCAGGAGGACGCCGGTCACGATCAGCGCGACGATGGCGCCCGCCCGGGTCTCGAGCAGCGCGCCGGCCAGCAGCACGACCAGCGCGAACCAGGGCGTGAGCGGCGCGCCGGGCATCGTGTGGACCGAGATGGTGAGCAAGACGAGCAGGCCGGTGATGAACACCCTGGCGCCGTCGGCGGAGCGTCGGCGGCTGACCAGGTAGGCCAGCCAGGTCACCAGCAGCATGCCGACGGTGAGCAGGAGCAGCAGCGGCGGAACGTACTTCAGGTCGAAGACCGAGAGGAACAGCGAGCTCAGCACCAGGATCAAAATGCCGACGATCGCCAGGCGAACCGTCTGGGAGCGGATGTCGTCGAATCCCAGCTCGCGATGATAGAACTCGGCAGACGGCAGTGGCGCGTTCGGCGTCTGTTCTTCCATCGGACTCCTCCTCGAGCCAGTCGCCCCACAAAGCGGACGGGCCACGGGGGCTTCCGGGAGTCATACTATATACGATGGGGTAACGAGGCCCTCATATGGTTTTGGCCGGATCGAACGATTAACGAATGCATCTAAGAGACTGGCTGCCACGCCTATCAACCATGGCACGCCGCGGCCCTCGAACGAGGAGTTGTTCGAATTCCGTTCGCGCGAAAACGACGCCGACTCCGTCGAAGAACGTCAACCGCTTCCCGAACGCGTACTGGATGTGCTCTGTCTATCCCTTACCCTGTTGCTTGCGTAATAAGTAGAATGTCGGCGTTGGTAGCGGCCGACTGGCCGCGGTGTCCGTAGGGTCCTCGACGCTGGCGCCCTTTGAGGGCATAGTCAGGGGATCAGAACTCGAACCCAGGGGTACCACACCGACCAAGATGAGGGGGATTCCGGTGGAACAGTGCGTCTGGTACGTGGTTTATGGCTCAAACCTGAGTCAGCAGCGGTTTCGTTGCTACATTGAGGGAGGAAGACCCATTTTCGGAGCCATCGACGGTAAGGGTTGTAGTGATAAATCGCTACCAACTTGCGCTAGGTCTGCATTAATACACCGCCAACTATATTTTGCGTTGCCGGGTAAAGGAAGTTCGACTGGTAATTGGGGGCCGGGAGGTGTTGCGTTTGTCGATCCCGTCGAAGACCCGCGTTTTGAGACGTGGTGCCGGATGTGGAAGATTACCAAAAGCCAGTTCGAGGAGATTCGAGATCAGGAAGGTCGGCGTTGGTACGACAAGGAGATCGAGCTAGCGACGATAGATGGCATCCCTCTTGTGACAATTACTCACCGCGAGCGGTTGGCCCGTGAGATGGCTCCCTCCGAGAGCTACGTGAAGACGATTCTGCTCGGTATTCAGGAGACGTTTCCCGATAAGACTCGCGAAGATATAGCAGCGTACCTTATAGGTCGCATGCCATCGGGCAGTCGGTTCGACCGGAACAAATTACTGCAATTGTTGGATCACACTTGAGGCTCGCCGCTGACGTTTACCCAGGGTTGGCTGACCTGAGCCTTGGCGTCACCCATGTTGGAGAATCTTCGCCTGGTTGGCTTTCCGACGATGTTGCTTCGCGCTGACGGGTTGTATAATCCCTCCCCAGTAGATCGGAGGAGCGAGCGATGGGGAGCGGGTACGACGTCGTGGTCATCGGCGGGGGCATCATCGGCTGCTCGATCGCCTGGCGCCTGGC
>JAJPKB010000659.1 GCA_021323915.1 Chloroflexota bacterium
AGCGCGCGATAGATGCCCTTGCAGAGCTGGCGCACGTCGGCCGGCGCGCCGCATCCCCAGACGTCGACCCACTCGCTCAGTCGCCGGTCATCGGCGACCGGCTCGATCGAAAGTTCAGCAGGAAGTGCTGAGCGATCGCCCATGCGACGCAGATCCAGCGCCATTCCGGGCTCGTTCTCCTCGTGGGTGAAGCCGTGCGCCGGAAGCGTCGCTCCCAGGATGTCGGGGCGCGTGGTCGGACCGACGTGCCACATCATCGGCGCGCCACGCCGTTGAAGTGGGCGTCCCGGACGCCGCTCGTAAACCAGGTCAGCATCGAGTCGTCGTGCAGGTGCTCTCCTGGCAGTCGGCCAAAATGGGAGAAAGTACGCGCCGAGATTGGCGTCCATCGCTGCGAGCACGCTGGTTGGCGACAGGTGGTCCAGTAGATCAGTCACCGGTGCTCCCCCGCCTCAAAGCTCGGTCTGTTTCAGAATCTTCGCCGGGTCCAGCTCGTAGCCGAAGCCGGGGCCCGGCGGCGGCTGGAAGTAGCCGTCTTTCGGCTCGTAGAAGTCCCGGTAGAAGTGCTGGACGTTACGGTTGATCTTGACGCCCCACTCGGCCAGCGGACAGATGCGCTCCGGGCTGGCGAAGAGGAGATGAACGGCGTTTCGGCACGACTGATTGGCGTGGGGAACGACCGGCACGCCGTAGGTCGAGGCGAGGGCGACGATCTTCCGCATCTCGGTGATGCCGCCGGCCGCGTCGGGGTCCGGTTGGAGGACCGTCGCCGCGCCGCTCTCCAGGATGTCGCGGATCTGCCAGCGGGTGAAGAAGTGCTCGCCGAACGCCAGGGGAATCCGGGTTGCCCGCGCCAGGCGAACGTGGGCGTCCAGATCGTCGAAGCTCAGCGGCTCCTCCAGCCAGGTCGGCCGTAGCTCCTCCAGCCGGCGCGCCAGCTCGATCGCGTAGAGCAACGAGTTGGCCCGGGGGTTCGAGAGCAGGCAGTCCACCATGATCTCGACGTCCGGGCCGACCGCCCGGCGCACCGCCTCGATCAGTGCGACGTTGCGTCGCAGCCCGTCCACGCCGTCCAGGGAGTTGCAGGGAAGATACCACTTGAGGGCAGTGAAGCCTGTCTCCACCCAGGCGATCGAGTGCTCCGCGGCGCGGCCCGGCTCGGTCGAAAACCCGAGCATCCCGACGTAGGCCCGAATCCGCTCGCGGGTCGGTCCCCCGAGGAGACGGTAGACCGGCTCGTTCTTCGCCTTGCCGACGATGTCCCAGAGCGCCAGGTCGAGAAGGCCGACCGTCGGCGCCTTCTGGCGGTGGTACGCGCTGTAGTAGAGCTTCTCCCAGAGGTACTCGACGCGCAGCGGGTCCTCGCCGATCAGCAGCGCGCCGACCGCCTTCACGTCGGGCGAGCCGCCGTGAGCCATACCGGTGATCCCCTCGTCGGTCTCGATCACGGTGTAGGTCTCGCGGTGCGGCGTCACCGCGTTCGGCGGCAGCCCGCCGCGCGCCGTCTCGTACAGCGCCATGCCGGCTCGGTCGACGCCCTCGACCTCGACGATGCGAACTTTCGTGATCTTCATCTGGTTCCAACCTCATGCGCTGACCGGCGTTTGCCCAATGATAGCAGGCTTCGTTCTCCCGCGACGTCGAGACCGGCAACCCGGCACACTTTCGCCGCCGAGGGACCGCGCGGGCGCCCGAGCCATGAACCCCGCGAACGGTCACGGGCTCGAGGGGTGCCCCGGGAAAATCGGAGTCCGCCCGAACACCTTTTTCGCGGCTGTCGCGTCGTTTCGCGTGCTTCGTGGTCCAGATGCTCCCCGCGGCGGATATTCTACGGCTCACGCCCCCAGCTCAGGTGCCCGTCGAGGTAGGCCGTGACGTGGTTAGATTCCTCGTACCCGTCGCCGGTCGGGGTGGCCGGGGGGCCGACGAAGCTGTAGTCGCTGCTCGGCGGGTACGCCGCCGCGGCCGGCTTCGGGAACGAGACGGTGATCGTGCCGGTCTCGCGGTAGCGCTCGATCGTGCCGGCGCCGGGCGAGAAGCGGACCCGCAGGTAGTGGTCTTGGCCGCCGAGCCGGGTTGGGACGATCACGGCCTGGATCGACCCGCCCGGCATCCCGTCGGCGCTCGCCGAGATGCTGGTGGACGGAATGCCCGCCGATCCGGTCCGGAACCAGTAGCGCACCTCGATCCGGCTCAAATCGAGGCTGACCGGACTGTCGTTCAGAACGCGAAACGACAGCGCCACCGTGCCGGGCGGCGTACCGTTTCGGTCGGTCGAGACGAACACGGTGACTCCGTTCGGCGCCAGGCCGAAGGTGCCGGTCGGTCCGTCGTCGAGGGGCGCGGCCAGCAGCGGGTGATACTCGGTCTGCTTACGGAGGTTCACTGTCTGCCAGTCACCGTTGAGGATGCCGCCGGTGTCCCAAGTGGGATTGAGCGACCAGATCAGGAAGCCGACGTCGTGGCCGCGCAGGTAGGCGAGCAGCGCGCGCTGCCACTTGCCGTCGGCGTCGTTCCCGAACGACCAGCCGCCGAACTCGCCGACGACGACCGGCGCGATGTTCTTCTCGGCGAGGTAGCCCCAGTGGTGGTCCCAGACCGCGGGAAGATTTCGGGGAAAGGTCGGGTCGTGGAACCACGGCTGGTCGGAGACGTACGGTCCGTAATCGTGCGGGCTGTAGACGACCCGATTCGGCACCCGAAGCTGAACCGGCGCCGAGCCGGCCGCCGCGAGATTGCCGCCCCACCAGTAATGGTCGGTCCCGTTGTTCTCGATGCCCTCGACAAAAACGAGCAGGTACGGATTGGCTGCGAGGACCGCGTTGCCGGCCCTCTCCGCCGCGAGACGCCAGTCGGTCGCCGGATCGCCGGTGCCCCAGGTCGCCGGTCCGTGCGGCTCGTTGTCCAGGTCGACGCCGATCACGGTGTCGTTCCCCCGGTACCGGGCGGCGAGCATCCGCCAGTCGGCGATCCACCGCGACTCGGGGGTCTCGCTGGTGTACCAGAGCGGGGTGCGGCCGGCCGCGGAGGGCTGGTGCCGGTCGAGGATGACCTTGAGGCCCCGCTCTCGCGCCCCTTCGACGATCCGGTCGAGCATCTGCAGACCGTTCAGACCGGCGAGGTCGGGGTTCAGGGCGTCGTTGACCCCGCCGATCGGCTGCCCCGAATCGATCGCCTCGCTGCTGAAAGGGATCCGGATCGTGTTGTAGCCGAGCGCGGCGATCTGGTCGAGGACGTCTCGCCAGTTGCGGTTGCCGAGTCCGCCGGGCGCGGCGTCGCTGGTCTCCATGCCGGACCAGTTGAGGCCGGTGATCTTGACCTCGCGGCCACGCGCGTCGTAGATCTTCGCGCCGCAGGTATGGAGATAGTTCGACGGCCGACCGTCCGGCCCGTTGGGCGGGGGTGGCAGACCGGCCGGATCCCGAACGCAGGAGACCGCCTCGGGACTCGCCGCCGGCGAGCCTCCGGGCCAGAGCGATCGAACGGCGGAGGGGAGACGGCCCGACCGAGCGTCCCGGGCCAGGAGCAAGCTCGCGCCGAAGGTGACGGCGACCAGGAGGGAGATCAGCAGCAGCTCGACGCGCCGGCGGTTCACAAGCCCGAAGGAGGCAAGCAGGATGCCAGAATCGCCGGGCGTGATACCAAGTCTCTTCGACGGCGTCGTAAGATAGACAGGCTAACGCTGTAAGTAGTGATCTCGTTGAGGCGAATGGTTAAGGAGCCCGTGAGCGATGACTCGTGCGATACCGAGGAGAGTCGGCGTCCTCTGGCGCGCCGACCGTCCCGCTTCTCTGAGCGAAAACGCGTATGGTCCCGTTGGGGCGGCCCTCGC
>JAJPKB010000685.1 GCA_021323915.1 Chloroflexota bacterium
AAGGCAAGGCAGAGCACGAGCAGGCAGAGGAGGACCGGTCGCGCATGCCGCATGCGATCGAACACCTCGGCGAGAGTCGGCGAGCGCTGCGGGGACGCGGCTCGCCCCTTCGCTCATGACAACGCGCGACCGCCTCGAATTGGTTCAAAGCCGGCGCCGCTAGTGCAGTCAGTCAAGACGATCAGCCGGCGAGCGTCCAATCCCCTCCCCCTCTGGGAGACGGCTAGGGTGAGGGTGAGGGTCTGGCTCTGACCGCCGTTTCCCGCGTTCCGGACCCTCGCCCCAACTCTCTCCCAGAGGGAGAGGGAGAAGTGCGCCTGGCCGCTGGCTGAATCCCGCGTCCGTTTGCTTTAGCGGGTGTCCGGAAAGGAGGTGGCCACATCGACAAGAGCCGTAGGGCAGGGGGCGGTTGAGGGGCCGGGCGGGGGAGCTTGTCTCCTGCCCGTTCCCGGTTGGCCGGGGCAGCGAGGACCGGCAGGAGACAAGCTCCCTCCCCACTCCCCGGCCCCGCCCCCTGCCCTACGCCCTTTTCAGACACCCTCTAACGATCGGCCTCCCCCGGGTGAGGAGCGTCGGTCGGGTCGCGCTTCCCCGTCACGATGCGCTCGGCGATCCGGATCAGGTCCGGGGCTCCCTGACCGGCGAACTCGAGCGGGTAGGATGGAGCGCCGGGCGCGGAATCTTGCTCGTGGTACGTCGGGAGGAAGACCCGGAAGGTGGCTCCCTCGTGCAGCTTGCTCTCGGCCTCGACGGTGCCGCCGTGGGCTTCGACGATGTGCTTGACGAGGGCGAGCCCGATCCCGGTGCCCGGGATGCCTGATTCCACCGCCTCGGGCGTTCGGTAGAACATCTCCCAGAGGTGCGGCAGCGCGCTGGCCGAGATACCAGGGCCATAATCCCGGACCTGGATCATCGCGCGGCCGTCGAGGAGGCGGTCCACTCGAATGCGGACCGGCCCGGTCGGCGCGTAGCGGAGCGCGTTCGAGATCAGATTGGCCGTGACCTGACTCAGCCGCTGAGGATCGCCGCGAACGACGACCGGACCGGGCGCCTCGACGATCAGCCGATCGAAGCCGTAGCGCGGTCCGAAGACGTCGATTGTGTCCATGACCACCGAGACGAGATCGGTCTGGCGCGGCTCGAGCCGGAGGGTGCCGCGGCCAACCCGGGTGAAGTCGAGCAAATCGTCGACGATCCGCGACATCAGGCGGCTGCCGCGATTGATCTCGCTGGCGATCCGGCGGATCTCGTCGGGACCGAACACCTGGGACCGATTGACGAGTAGCTCGGCGTAGCCGTGGATCAGCGAGAGGGGATCGCGCAGCTCGTGGGAGACCGAGCTGAGCAGCTCGGTCTCGAGGCGCCTCGCCTCGCGAGCGGCGTCGGCCGTCGCCTCGATCCGCGCCCGCTGCTCGCGCTCCCTCTGCTCGCGGGCGATTCGGGCGCTCAGCGTTCGTGACGCCAGGTAGATCCCCAGGAACAGCGGGATCAGCGTGCCGAGCACCGGTCCCCAGACGATCAGTTGAAGCGGCTGCAAAGCCGACGGGTTCTCGTAGATCTCGTAGACGCCCACGACGTGGCCACGGATGGTCACCGGCGCGAAGACTTCGAGGGCTTGACTGAAACGCGATCTCAGGTCAGCGTCCTCGGGCTCCGACAGGGAGGTAAGGCTCCGCGCATAGCCGCCGGTGAGCGCCGTCAGAAAAGGCGCGCTCAGCGGAAGCTGAAGACCCCGAATGCTCGGCCGATCGGAATAGACGATCGTTCCATCCGGAGTGAGGACGTTCAGGCGAATGACGCCATCCTGTTGCAGCCGAGCGAGGCTGGGGTCGAGGCGATCGGCGAGGTCGTCGAGCCTGGTCTGGTTGAAGGGGGGAATGAAATCGTCGCTTTGAACCAGGGGATCGACCCCGAGCCCGACTTGATCGATCGCCCGCTGGACCGTTAGAGTCGTCACCAGATCGGTGACTCGGTTGTCCACGAGAGAGGCGATTCCCAGCGCGGCCAGCAGACCCACGATGACCACGATCGCCGTGAGGCGCGCACCGAGATCGAGGGTGGACGAGTCGCCGGAGAAGCGCCAGCCGAAGGAGCGCCAGAGCCGCTCCAATCCCGCTCCCAAACCCGGTCCAGAACCACCTGACCCCATGCATGCACCACCGAGCGGATTGCCCTGAGTGTCGGCGACGGCTGACGCCTCGTTGCATTGCCCGGTCGCTCGATGCCATGATCGGGGGTATTCACCCGGGCGGACATAGCAAAAAGGTCCGCCCGGCGCTGGTAGACCATGGCTACTCTAGCGAGGCACTAGCTGGCCCGCTTCACCGCTTCGATCGCGGCCGGGTTCTCCAGGCTGCTGAGATCGCCGAGGTCGTCCTTGCCGAGGTACGCGGCGCGGATCACCCGCCGGAGCATCTTGGCGTTGCGGGTTCGCGGCAGGTCGGAGACGAAGCGGACCGCCTCGGGCCGCAGGGCGCGGCCGAGCTGCGCGGTGATCATCTCCAGGATCTCTTTCCGCAACGCCTCGTCGGGTGTGCGATCGGGGCGAAGGATCGTGAGCACCACCAGCGCTTCGCCCTTCACCTCGTGCGGGATGCCGATCGCGACGGCCTCGCGGACGGCGGGATGGGCGACCGCGGCGGACTCGACCTCGGCCGGGCCCACCCGCTTGCCGGCCAGCTTGATCGTGTCGTCGGACCGTCCGTGGATGTACCAGGCACCGTCCTCGTCGATCGAGGCCCAGTCGCCGTGGACCCAGACGTTGGGCCAGCGCGACCAGTAGGTCGTGAGGTAGCGCTCCGGATCCTTCCAGAAGCCGCGGGTCATCCCCACCCAGGGCTGGCGGATGACCAGCTCGCCCACCGCGCCCCGGACCGACCGCCCCTGCTCGTCCACGACGTCGGCGTCCATCCCCGGGATCGCGCCGGCGAAGGCGCACGGCTTCAGCGGGGCGATCGTCGAGCCGCCGACGATGCCGCCGGAGATCTCGGTGCCGCCGGAGTAATTGACGATCGGGCAACGCTCCCGACCGATCTCCCGGAACAGCCACCACCAGGGCTCCGGATTCCACGGCTCGCCGGTCGAGCCCAGCACCCGCAGACTGGAGAGATCGTGCCGGGCCGGCAGGTCGTCGCCGTGGGGAATCAGCGCTCGGATCGCCGTCGGCGAGACGCCAAGCACGGTCGCCCGGTGCCGCTCGACCAGCTCCCAGAGGCGGTCCGGTCGAGGATAGTCGATCGCGCCCTCGTACAGGCAGAGCGTCGCGCCGAGGGTCAAGCCTCCTTCGATCGCCCAGGGCCCCATCATCCAGCCCAGGTCGGTGAGCCAGAAGAGGGTGTCGTCGGATTGGAGGTCAAAGCAGTGGGCGAGATCCTGGGTGGCCTTGATCGGAAAGCCGCCGTGAACGTGGACCGCTCCCTTGGGCCGGCCGGTCGTCCCGGACGTGTAGATGATCATGTAGGGGTCCTCGGGATCGGTCTGGACGGTGGGCGACGGCTCGGCCGGCCCGGCGACCAGATCGCTCCAGGGAACGACCCGTGCGTCGTCGGGAAGGCGCGTGCCGCCGAGCCGCGGAAATATCACCACCCGTTCCACGCTGGGCGCCTGGCTCGCGGCCTCCAGCGCCACCGCTCCCATCGGAACCACCGCACCCCGCCTGAAGAATCCGTCGGCGGCGATCAGCAGCCTTGCCTCGCAGTCGCGCAGCCGCGAGGCGACCGCCGGCGCGGCGTAGCCGGAGAAGCAGGGAGTGAAGATCGCGCCGATCTTCCCGAGGGCCAGGGTCGCGGCGACGGTCTCCGGCACCATCGGCATGTAGATGCCGACCCGATCGCCCGACCCGATCCCGAGGCGTCGGAGCCCTCGTGCCAGGCGATCGGTGAGGTCGGCGAGCTCGGCGTAGCTCAGCCGACGGACCTCGCCGTCCTCGCCCTCCCAGATCACCGCGACCCGGCTGGCTGACCCGGTCTCTGACCGGCCTCCCAACGCTCCGCCGGGCAAGGGTGACGGCGCCAGGTGACGGTCGAGCGCGTTGTGGACGTAATTGTACGTGCCGCCGACGAACCAGCGCGCCCAGGGCGCCCCGGCGCTCAGGTCGACAACCTGGCGATACGGCTGGTAGAACTCGAGGCCCAGGTCCCGCACCACGGCATCCCAGAACCAGGAGATGTCCGCGACGGAGCGTCGCCACATCTCGTCCAGGCTGTCAATTCCCTGGGCGCGCATGAAGCGGAGCAGGCGGCTTCGCGTCAAGTACCGCTCGTCGGGCTCCCAGGCGAAGCGTCGTCCGTTGCCGTCGTCGCGCGACGGGCCGGTCGGTTCTCGATCCGTCATTCGTCCTCCAATGCCGCCGGAATGCGGCAGTCCCTCCCACGAACGCCCGGCGCCGAACCGGGACCGGGAATACGTTCACCGCGAAGACGCGAAGGCGAAGTTCAGAATAGAGAAGATAGAATCCGGATTTCAGAAGATAGAATCGAGGAGCGAGACGAGAGACGGCACGCCACTCGCCTTCTGGCTTCTCCATTCTGGATTCTCGATTCTCGCTTCCGCCTTCTCGCCTCACCGCTCACCGAACTTCTCCGGATTCGCCCAGAAGCCGGTCGACTTCACTCCTCCATCCCCGCGGTCGATCCGAAAGTGCGCGATCAGGTCGTCCGGCAGGTCCATACCCAGTCCGGGCGCGGTCGGCCGCGCGATCGCGCCGTTGACGACCGGCAGGCCGACGTCCTGGACGGCGCGACGCAGCGGCGACCAGAACACCTCGGCGGCGCCGAGCTCGATCAGCGGGGTGATCGGCGACCACGCCGCGAGCTGGACCGACGCCGCGCCGAGCACCTGGGTGCCCCAGTTTCCCGGGCAAACCAGCACGCCCCGGGGCTGCGCCAACTCGACCACCCGTTTCGCCTCGGTCAGCCCGCCAACGGTCGTCATGTACGGTTGAACGACGGTCACACCCCCGCGGTCCATCAAATCGAGAAATTCCCAGCGCGTCGTCGTGTGCTCGCCGGCGGCGACACGAATCGGCGAACGGGCGGTGAGTCCCGCGTAGGCGTCGAGCGAGTCGACCGGAAAAGGCGTCTCGAGAAAAAAGACGTCGTGCTCGGCCAGCCGGTTCGCGACCCGGGCGGCCAACCCGACGTCGTTCCACAGGTAAGCGACGTCGACACAAACGATCCGATCCGGCCCCATTGCTTCCCGCGCGAGGCGCGCCAGCTCGACGACCGTCTCGGGCGCCGAGTAGGCCGGCTCGACCTTCACCGCGCGGTAGCCGAGATCGCGCAGCTTCTCGACCTTCTCGATCTGCTGGGCAAGGATGCTCACCGGATCGAAGTCGCGACACCAGATCGTGCAGTAGGGCACAACCTCGCGTCGCTGGGCCTCGCTCCAGATCTGGTCACGCGAGCGCTCGCCGCCGCCGAGAAGCTGGTAGACCGGGCGGCCGAGCGCCTTGCCGCAGATGTCCCAGAGCGCCACGTCGATCGCGCCGATGCACATAATCGCCCAGCCACGACGGTTGCCGTGGAGCATGCCGTTGTATAGCCTGGTCCAGAGCCGCTCGGGCGGGAAGGGATCCTCGCCGACGATCTGGCGCCCGAACATTGAATCGGGACCGTCCAGCACCGCCTTGGCGACGCCCGGCGGGACGGCGAAGACCTCGGACAGGCCGGTGATGCCCTCGTCGGTGTGGATGCGGAGGAAGGCCAGGGCGTCGATCCGATGATCGACGCGTTCGGAGGGCTCGGGGTCGCCCAGCACGAACACCTCGAGATTGGTCACTTTCACCGCATCGCCTCCAAACCGGTCGGCCCGGTGCGTCGTGGGCGGGTCACCGGTGCACCCGCGGCGCGACGTGATCGATGAAGTGCTCGATCCGTCGGAAATCGTAGGGGGCGCGGCGGATGACGATGAAGTGGGTCACCCCGGCCGCGACGTACTCGTTGAGCCGATCGATCGCCCGCGCGTCGTCCTCGGGCAAGAATGCTTCGAAGATTGCCGCCCGCAGGCGCTCGTCGAGGTCGGCCGGCGATCTTGCGACGCATCCCGGTCGGTCCGACTTCGCCGTTCCACTCGTCGGCGTGTTTCGCGACGACGCGGAGGGTGCGCTTCTCGCCGCCACCGCCGAGGAGCAGCGGGGGATATGGCTTCTGGATCGGCTTCGGCTCGCAAAGCGCGTCCCGCAGCTGATCATAGCGTCCGTCGAAATCGGCCCGTCGCCTGGTGTACAGCAATCGGGCAGCAGGCATTCGTCCTCTCAGCATCCGCACTTCGAAGAGATTCTATCATCGCCTGAGAGACGTCACCCGGTCCGCGCCGAGCAGCGAATGTATCGGGGAGGCTTCATGCCTTACTCGTGCGCAGAGCCTAGGGCGGGGGGTTGTGGGGGGAGGGGTGGGGCAGCTTGTCTGCCGCCGCGTGCCCCGGGGACGGGCCGGAGACAAGCTTCCCCTCTCCCAGCCGCCTCCCCGCCCTGCCCAACGGGATCCCGGCGGCAAAACTGTCCGCCTCTGAACCCTCGGCTGGGAGAAGGTTCCCCCTGGTGAACGGACGGTTCTCCCTGGGAAAGGGAAGGTTCCCCCTGGAAAAGGGGGTCAGACGGTAGAGAAGAGGGTTGGTGGTCAGAGCGTAGACGAGGGTAGGGGTTGAGGGAATCCGTATCCCTCGGTCAGGCCCGGGCGCCGCGCGCGAGATTGGTTGCCTGCTGCGTTCCCAGGCTGAGCAGATGCGCGATCACCAGGACGAGCAGCACGACCTCGATCGCCTTGGTTCCATCGCCCAGGAAGCCCATCGGGTTCGGGTGGTTGCGGCTCAGCCAGACGGCGATCTCCGCGATCGGGTAAACGATCAGCGCCGCGCAGACCAGGCGGTGCAGCCCAAGGGACGATCGGGCGGAATAGAGGAAGAGCGCGACCAGGACGACCAGACCGATGAAATCGAGCGGGAACAGGTACGAGAGTTGGTTCCGGGCGACGATCTGCAGGTGGAAGAAGCTGATCGCGAGGTAGAGATGGATCAGACCATCTACCAGCGCCAGGACGACGATGATCGAGGACAACACCGACCGACTCATCAATTCACCTCACCTGATTCGAGGGTCCAGCAGTCGATAGACATTGTAACCTACCCACCGTGGGTCCTGTCTATTTTATTCGGCGGTGAGATCCCGGTGGTCGGCGAGGAGACCGGGAGTCGGGAGCGGAAGACGTCCTTGCCGACGGCAAAAGAGTAGTGGCCCTGGCCAGGCGTTAAGACCGTGGCCCCAGGTCGACGTGGCCGCTGCTCGTGGTGATCGTCAGAGTGCCGGCTCCGCTTCCGAGCGTCGCGTCCAGGCTATTGGGCGTCTGGCTGGTCGTCGCCAGGGTCAGGCCCGAGGCGGTGATCGCTCCGGAGCTCGATCGGGCGACGATCCGCGTCGAGCTATCCGGCGCGAAGCGCAGGGTCACGGAACCGCTGCTCGATTGGACCTCGGCGTCGCCGGCGAACGTGCCGCCCAGGTAGATCGCACCGCTGCTGGTTCGGGCCAGCCGAGGCTTCTGGAGTCCGGTGGCGTCGATCGAGCCGCTGCTCGACGTGAGGCCGGTTTCGCCGGCGTCCCATCTTCCCCCGATCGTCCGAGCCGACGATAATGATCGCAGCGACAGTCGGGCGACGTCGGTCGGTTTCAGCGCCGTTGGCAGGGGCAAGAGATGCCAGCGCCGAACCGGCGCCCGGCTGGCGGGTAAGGGAGAAGCTATGCTGCTCAACACGCTCAGCGATTACGCGGAAGGCGAGCGCTTTTATCGGTCCCTGGGAGTACGACCGCTCATCAACGCGTCGGCGCCGCTGACCGTCCTCGGCGGCTCGCTCATGCCGCCGGACGTCCAGGCCGCGATGACCCGGGCCGCCCAGTGCTACGTCGACGTCAACGAGCTGGAGGCGGCGGTCGGCCACCGGATCGCCGAGCTGACCCACAACGAGGCCGCGCTCGTCGTCGGCGGCTGCGCGGCCGGGCTTACCGAGATCACCGCGGCGCTGATGGTCGGAAGCGATCCGACGCTGATCCGCCGGCGACGCCGTGGCGCGCAACGGTTATCCGAACCACAGCATTGGCCGACCGATGAAGATCGGCAAGGAGAACATCGTCGGGTGCCTGGCCGCGGTCGAGTGGTACCTGGGCCTCGACCACGCCGAGCGGCACGCGGACTGGGACCGCCAGCTCGGCGCGCTGCGGGACGCGTTGGGCGCCGCGCCGGGCGTGACCGTCGAGGTCAGCTGGCCCGGCGAAGCGGGCGAGGAAGTGCCACGCGGAATGATCGCGCTCGAAGCCGGAAAGGCCCGCCTCGACCGCGACAGCCTGATCGCCGCCCTGCGCGACGGCGACCCGCGGATCGC
>JAJPKB010000463.1 GCA_021323915.1 Chloroflexota bacterium
CCACTCCCCATGGGCTTGTCCCCCGCTCGTCCCGTTGCCCAGAGCGGGGGACAAGCCCCCGCGCTACCGGTTGGCCAAATGTCTACTCTTGGGAGCCAGGAACTTCTCTCTCCCAATCCACGGTGGACCTCGATCGCGGCGCCGATCACCGCCTCCGAGATCCAGTTGGGCGCTGCTGGCGCCAGTCCGCTCACTCATGAGTTAGGCTCGCGCCCTCTCTGGAACAACTATTCTCCGCTCCTGCCCTTCGTGTCTTCTCTGTGCCTCCGGTGGTGAACGTTCCCCCGTTCCGGTCTCTACGGCGCCTTCTGGCGCGATACGACCAGGGTCTTGCCGACCCGATCGCCCCAGGTCTGGCGCGCGGGCTCGCCCAGAATCCGCTGGCCCGAGCCGAGCCACATGACGTACAGCGCGACCAATCCGACGATGACCCGGATGGCCTCGTCGGCCGGCGTCCCACCCGGGATGAAGACCAGGATGTTGTCGTCGATCCAGATGCCAATCACGAAGACGATCACGCCGAGCCCGACCACCAGCAGATAACCGATCGCGCGACCCAGCGCGTGGAAGAAACCGCAACGCCCCTGATCCGCTTCCCGAACGACCTGGATCCGGCAGATCATCATTCCGTACGTCTCACCGGCGGTCCAGCCGAAGACGAAGTAGAGGCCGAAGAACAACAGCCACAGCGCGGAGAAGACCTGCCGGGGATCGTCAGCCGGTCCCAGCACTCCCACCACCATGAAGACGGTCGTCAGGCCCAGGCTGCCGAAGCTGGCCAGCGCGAAGCCGATCACCAGGTCGACCACCAGTGACAGGCCACGTCGCATCAACCCGGCGAGCGGACGCTTTGGCGGCTCTTCGGTGACGGCAGTCATCGCCGGGGGCATCTCCTGCGCCGCCAGGATCGTTCCCGTGGCCGGGCGCTCGTCGGGCGCCTGGGAAGCGGTCTCGGGCCGCTCGGTCGCTGCTGAGCTGGCCCTGACCGGCTCGGGGGTCGGCTCGATGGTCGGCGGCGGAGCCGACAGCGTCACCGAGGGCGCAACGTCCGCCGGCGCTTCGGCGACCGGCTCGCTCGGCCGGTTCGGCGGGAGGGACTCGACGGCCGGGGGGCTCGCGGTGGTCGGCGGGTGCGCCGTTTCGCCAAGCGGGCTCGCTCCGGGCGCGCTCTCGCAGTGCAGGCAGGGCGACCCGGCCGGCCGCAGCGCGTGGCAGTTGGCGCAGATCAGTGGCTTTCCCAGCCCGTCGACCCCGGCCCGCATGAGCTGGTCGAGCCGGCGCAGGGCAACCTTCCAGACCCAGGTCGACTCGATCGGCGACGGACGCCGTTCGCGCCAGAACCCGATCGCCGCTTCGAGCATCTCGAGATAAAAGGTGCGGTACGGCTCGCGAAGCGCCGTCAACAGCTCCGCCGGGAGCGCGCCGGCGGCCATCCCACCCGCCGCGTCGGAAAGAACGCCAATCGTTTTTTCCTCCACGGTCGCGTGGAAGCCGCCGTTGGCCAGCAGCTCGATCCGGTACGTCGCGGCCACCCGCCCGGCCGGCGGCGGCTCGGCGACCAGGCGCCCCTCGCGCGATGCTCGCCGGGCCGCCTCCATCTCGTCCACCGCCGCGAGCCGCGCCGGATCGTTGATCATTCGCATCTGCCGCTCCGCGAAAAGGAGCGATCCGATGACGATGGGAACCTCGCGGGCGACTTTCTCCGCGGACGAACGCACCTGGGTGAGCGTCCGGTGATTCGCGCCGCTGGCATCCAGCGAGAGGGTGAGATCGAGGGTTCCCACGCTCGTCGTTTGAACGCGCTTCGTCGTTTCTGCTCTTGAATCCACCGAATGCCTCTTTCTGCTCCGACCATCAAGAAGGGCTTCTTTGTGGATTGTACCACCGGACCCGATCGACGTTGCTATAATGTCCGGTGGAGTAACGAACGATGCAAGCCGTACAGTCAGCCCAGGTCGTGCCGCGCGGCTCAGAGGCGGGCCAACCGATCGGACGGTGGCCGAGCCATCTCGTCCGTCGCGTCCTCGGCGTTCCGATCTTTTACAAGGTGTTGCTGGCAAACTCGCTGATCGTCGTGCTCGGAGCCGTGCTCGGCACCTGGCTCACCGTCCAGTACCGCAATTCGACCCCTGATGGATCGAGCGAGCAGCTGATCGTCGTCTTCACGATCGTCGGCATCGCCATGACCGTCCTGGTGAACGTGGTCGTGCTCAAAGCCGCGTTCTTGCCGCTCGTCTCGGTCGAGCGCGCCGTCGAGGCGGTGCGACGTGGCGACCTGCGAGCGCGGGCCAGCCACGTCACCTTCAGCGACCCCCAGATCGACCAGCTCATCGATACGATGAACTTGATGCTCGACGGTCTCGAAACCTACCGCGAGCGAGTACACTCGCTCTCGCGGCAGGTTCTGGTCGCCCAGGAAGAAGAGCGCCAGCGCATCGCCCGCGAGCTCCACGACGAGACGGCGCAGTCGTTGACCTCGCTCCTGATCGGCCTCCGCATGGTCGAGAAGAGCGCGTCTCCGGAGGAGCTGTCGGCGCGTATCGCCGAGCTTCGTGGTCAGACCGGGCGGACCCTCGAGGAGGTGCGCAAGCTCGCGCTCGACCTTCGGCCCAGCGCCCTGGACGACCTCGGATTGATCGCCGCGCTTCAGTGGTACACCGACGACCTCGCGCGCCGAACCCAAATCGAGGTCGACTTCCGCTCGCAGGGCCTCGACACCCGCCTGCCGGACGACGTCGAGGTGGTCGTCTACCGAATCATCCAGGAAGCGCTGACGAACGTGGTCAAGCACTCCGGCGCGTCCCGTGTCGAGGTCACGATCGCGCGCGATAAGGCGGTGGTGTCGGCCAGCGTCGTCGACAACGGCCACGGCTTCAATCTCGAGCACGTCCGCCATTCCCGCGAGCGCGGCCTGGGCCTGTTCGGCATGCAAGAGCGAGTCGGGCTCGTCGGCGGAACGTTCCAGATCGCATCGCGCCCCGATTGGGGCACCCGAGTCGCAATCACCATCCCCCTGGAAAGCAGTTGACCATGGAAAAGACGAAGGTTCTCCTCGCGGACGATCACGCGGTTTTGCGCGCCGGGCTGCGCGCTTTGCTGGCGGGCGAGCCGGATATGGAGGTCGTCGGCGAGGCCGAGGACGGCGAAGACGCGGTCGTTCAGGCTCGCAAGCTACGGCCGGACGTCGTGGTGATGGACATCGCTATGCCTCGGCTGAACGGTTTGGAGGCGATCCGGCGGATCCGCGATCTCGGTCTTCCGTGCAAGGTTCTGGTTCTGACGATGCACGCCGAGGAGCAGTATCTCCTTCAGGTGCTGCGGGCCGGGGGCGCCGGTTACGTCCTCAAAGCATCCGCCGATACCGAGCTGATGGAAGCGATCCGCACCGTCCACCGGGGCGAGCCGTTCCTCTACCCCTCGGCCACCGCCCTGCTGTTGGAAGACTACCGCGATCGAATCGCCGGCGACGACCGCGACCGGCTTGACGACCTCTCGGATCGCGAGCGCGAGGTGCTCGCCCTCACCGCCGCGGGGTACACGAACCAGGAAATCGCCGACAAGCTCATCATCAGCGCCAAGACGGTGGACACCTACCGTTCGCGGATCATGGAGAAGTTGAACCTCCACCACCGATCCGAGCTCGTCAAGTTCGCCCTCCGCCACGGGATGCTCACCGCTCAGGCCTGAGCGCGTCAGGAACGGTCGCTCGCCAGGAACCTGATCGCCGTCGCGGCGAGGGCCGCCACCCCGACCGGCAGGGCCTCCTCGTCCAGGTCGAACGTGGCGGTGTGAACCGGGCGCGGCGTCTCCCAGTCGGGAGCACGCACCCCGAGGTGCATGAAAGCCCCGGGCACACGCTGGAGCACGAACGCGAAATCCTCGGCACCCATCACCGGCTCGCGGGGCAGCACCGCTTCCGTTCCCAGCAGGTCGCCGAGGGCGGCGCGCACCAGCTCGACCATCTCGGCGTCGTTCTCCAGGGACGGGCACCCGACTCGGTAGTCGACCTCCGCGGTCGCCCGCATCGCGCCGGCGATTCCCCGCGCCACCTCGGTCAGCCGTTCCTCGACGTGGCGGCGCACTTTGTCGCGGTACGAGCGCACTGTGCCCTGAATCGTCGCCGTATCCGGAATCACGTTGTAGGTCGTCCCCGCTACCAGACTTCCGACTGTCACCACGGCAGGCTGATTGGGCGAAACTTCGCGGCTCACGATCGTTTGCAGCGCCGTCACGATGTGTGCGCCAATGACGATCGGATCCACCGTGCGGTGGGGCGAAGCGGCATGCCCGCCCTTCCCGCGAACGGTGATCGTGAACCGGTCCGACGACGCCATCGCCGGCCCGGGCCGAAGCGCGACCTGTCCGACGTACCGCTCGGTGTCGACGTGCAGGCCGAAGGCCGCGTCGACCGCGGGGTCGTCGAGAACGCCGTCCTCGATCATCCGAAGCGCGCCGGCTCCTCCCTCCTCGGCGGGTTGGAACATGAACTTGACGGTGCCGGCAATGCCGGCGCGATGGTCGGCCAGCACTCGCGCCACCCCGAGCAGAATGGCCGTGTGAGCGTCGTGGCCGCAGGCATGCATCACCCCGAGGTGTCGCGACGTGTACGGCGTCTGGTTCTCCTCCTGAATCGGCAGCGCGTCCATGTCGGCGCGGAGGAGGACCGTCTTTCCGGGTCGGCGCCCACGCAGCAAGCCGACGACTCCGGTGCCGCCCACGCCGGTGCGCACGTCCAGACCAAGCTCGCTCAAGCGCGCCGCGACCAGCGTGCTGGTTCGCTTCTCCTCGTAGGCGAGCTCCGGGTGCTGGTGAATGTCGCGGCGATCGGCCACGACGCCCGGCGCGATCTCGTTGGCGGTCTCCCGTAGATCGTTCGGCAATCGCATAACTTATCTCCTATTGTCATTCTTTGATTATATACGGCGGTTGCGTCTGCTAGCGGCCGACCGTATAATTGGAGGCAAGTCCAATGACGGACTGACGGTCTTCCGACGAGGGGTTTCGATGGCCAAGCGACACATCCTCATCGCGGACGACGATCCCTCGATCCGAACCCTTCTCCGAACATTCCTCGAAGGCGAGGGATATTCCATCAGCGAGGCCCGAACCGGGGGCGAGGTCATCGGGCTTCTCTCCGACAACCGAGGGATCGATCTCCTCATCGTCGATCTGCGCATGCCCGAATTGAGCGGCATGGATATCCTTCAACGAATCGACGACCAGGATCTCGGCGTGCCCGTCGTCATGATGACCGCCTTCGGCACGTCGAACGTGGCGATCAAGGCGATCCAGCTCGGCGCGTACGACTACCTCACCAAGCCGTTCGAGCTCGAAGACGTGCTCGTCGCGATCCGACGCTTTTTCGAATACCAGGATCTAACCGCCGAGGTGAAAGCGCTGCGCGTCCAGGTGGGCGCACGGGATCCGGCCGAACGGATCGTCGGACGCAACACCCGTATGCTCGAGATCTACAAGACCATCGGCAAGGTGGCCCGGACCGACGCGACAGTGCTCGTCACCGGCGAAACCGGGACCGGCAAGGAGCTGGTCGCGGAAACCCTCCACGTGAACTCGCAGCGCCGCAGCGCGCCGCTGATCAAGGTCGCCTGCGCCTCGCTCCCCGAGACGCTCCTCGAAAGCGAGCTGTTCGGCCACGAGAAAGGCTCCTTCACCAGCGCATACACCCAGCGGAAAGGGCGCTTCGAGCTTGCCCACAAGGGATCGATCTTCCTGGACGAGATCGGAGAGATGTCGCTGGGCACCCAGAAGAAGCTCCTGCGGGTGCTCCAGGAGCGCGAGTTCGAGCGGGTCGGCGGCAGCACGCCGATCAAGATCGACACCCGCGTCATCGCGGCGACGAACAAGGACCTGCTGGCCGAAGTCGACGCCGGCCGATTCCGCGCCGATCTCTACTACCGCCTGAATGTGATCACGATCCACATGCCTCCGCTGCGTGAGCGTAAAGACGACATTCCGTTCCTGGTCGAGCACTTCCTCGACAAGCACCGCTTCGCGCCGGGCGCTCCCCCGGCGAAGATCACCGATCTGGCGATCGAGCAGCTCGATCGCCACGATTGGCCGGGCAACGTCCGCGAGCTCGAGAATACGATCGAGCGCGCGGTTGTCCTCGCCCAGGGCGACGTCATCACTCCTCAGCACCTCTTGCTGTCCCCGACGTCGACGAACCGGATCGTCGACCTGGCGGAGCGGATCCGGTCCGGCACCTCGCTCAAGGAAACTCTGGCCGACGTCGAGCGGCGCATGATCGTCGAGGCGCTCCGGCAGGCCGGAGGAGACCGCGACGCCGCGGCCGAGTCGCTCGGCCTGCAGCGACGGGCGCTCGTCGCGAAGATGAAGGAGCACGGGGTCCTGGACACCTCGGACGAGCCAATCAGCGTATCCGGCGAATAATCGGTAGTCCCGGAGCCGCCTCCCGGGCCAAAATTTGCCATCGGATCTTGACAACGCCGCGTCCCCGGCTATCATGATCATAGATCATTTGTTCGCTTTTCAAGTCGTCGGAACGAGGATAAAGTCGTGGTAAAGCGAGAGTTCATTGTCGAGCGCCAGGGGCGGTCATTCGTCCTGTACGCCGGGCTCCTGGACCTGGCGCACAGCCAGGGTCTACGGGCGATCCGAACGCGGCTGATTCAGGTCCCCAGCGAGGACAACGCCCAGACGGCGATCGTCCACGCCGAGGTCGATACCGACCGCGGAACCTTTTCGGGGATCGGCGATGCCAGTCCGGCGAACGTCGCGCGCGCGATGCTCACCTGCACGATTCGGCTGGCGGAGACGCGCGCCAAGGCCCGCGCGCTCCGCGACGCCGTCAACGTCGGCGTCACCGCCTTCGAGGAGCTGGGCGAGGCCGACGAGGCATCCGCGCTGCCTCCGCTCGACGGACGTGGTCCTCTCGCCGGGGATGAGCTTCCGGCGGGACCGCGCCAGCCGACGCCGTCTTCGTCGTCGGGCCTCGCGACCCCGGCGCAGGTTCGGGCCATCTACTCGATCGGACGCGACCAGCACAATTTGACCGAGACCGAGGTCGACGAGCGGTCGAGCACGCTGTTCGGCGCTGCTCCTCACGAGCTGAGCCGAAAGCAAGCATCGGAGTTCATCACCGGACTCAAGGGCGGGCGCTGAACGGGCGCGGGCACCGTTCTTGCCTCTCCCGGTCTTTCTTGCGATGGGAGGAACACGTGCCCCAAAAAGAGCAGGAGGTTCGAGACGTCGGCGAGCTGGTCCAGATCGCGCTTTCGCCCGTCCAGACCTACGGCTTGACCGTCTCCTTCAACCGGAAAGGAGACGTCACCCTCGACGGCGCCGTTCGGACCCACCAGGCGCGCGAGGACGCCGAGCGTCTGGCGTCGCGCGTTCCCGGCGTCCGTCGAGTGGTGAATCGCCTTAACCTCGATCCCCTCGTCGGTTCGATGCCGGTGCGTCGAACCGTCATTAGTCCCGAGCTCGCCGCCGAGATCGAGCTCACCCAGGGCCACTACGCCAGCGGGACCGAAGACCGCTTCAACGAATCGATCGGCACGACCGACACCGCCATCGCGGCCGACGAGGCCGTTCCGTACTTCGCGCCGACCGATCCGCCGGTGCGGCGGGCTCCGCGTGCCGAGGAAGGCTACGCGGTCGTCGGTGGATTCTCCCAAACGGCGCTCGACGCGCCGATCGATCTCGAGCAGCTTCCCAGCGCCTTGACGGCGGGCGACGACGAGATCGCCCGCCGGGTTCGCCTCGCCCTGAAAGAGGACGCCGGGACCGCGGATCTGCCGGTCCACGTCGTGGTTCGCGAGGGAATCGTCCATCTCCGCGGCGTGGTGCCTTCGCTCGCCGATGCCGAGCTCGCCGAGGAGGTCGCGTCTCGTGCGCCGGGCGTCCTCGACGTCGAGGAAGAGCTCGCGGTCGAGGGAATCTAGCGGCTCGGGCGCGAAACTGGCACAGAAATTGCACCGCTCGCTGCGGCCGCTATCTCGCGCTCAACGCGCTTTAAAGAAGCGACGCGGCATGACAGAGCCTCCCGCGGACGTCAAACGTCAGGTCGCCGAGCTGATCGCGATGATCGCCCACGACCTGCGAGGCCAGGTCACCACCATCAAAGGGTTCAGCCAGCTCGCGCTCCGACAGGCGGATCCGTCGTCGCCGTCTCGCGCGTATCTGTCGGTCGCGGTCGAGGAGGCGAACCGGATGGCCTCCCTGATCGACGATCTGGTGCTCTTCAGTCAGCTCGACGTGCATCCGACGGTTCGGATTGAGCCAACCGAGATTTTGGAGGTGCTCCGGATAGCGATCGAGCGGACGAGGCGTCTGGGCGTACCTTCTGGTCTGACTGTCCGGGCCGAGGCGACGGATCTCATCGCCTGGTGCGATCCGTTCCTGACCGTCCGCGCGCTCGCTCAGCTTCTCTGCACCGCTCGACGGTACCAGGCGAAGGATCTGCCGATCGTGGTTACCGTCCGCCAGGTAGAGGGCGACGTGGTCGTCGAGGTTCTATCGGCCAGCGAGATGGACGGCGACAAGCTTCGGGCGCTCCAGCGGGTAGCCGGTGCGATGGAGACGAACCCGAACGACGATTTCAGTCCGAGCGGCCTCGGTCTCCACATCTGCTACCGGCTCATCGCCCTTCAACGGGGCCGGGTCTGGATCGACCAGCCGCCGAACCGGGGCACCCGATTCTCGATCGCGCTCCCCGGAAACGCGACCGACCACGAGACATCGCCGAGAGGAGATCTCTACCAGTGGAGCTGACTCAAGACGCCTCGGCCCAGATGGGGATGAAGGTATCCCCGCGCCTCGTCGCCGCCAGTTACATCCTCGAGCTGTCTTCACAGGAGCTGCAGCAGGCAATCGCCCAGGAGATCTCCGAGAACCCGGCGATGGAGCTTGTCGAGAAAGAGACCTGCCCGGCCTGCGGTGGCCCGATGCAGGGGAGCATTTGCCCGGCCTGCCTCAGCCAGCAGAAGTCTACCCCGACCGGACCGGAGAACGACTACGATAGCTCCGACGACTACATCAATGACCTGAACCTGTCCGCCCCGGCCGCCGAGGACGACTTCGACCCGTTTACCCAGGTCGCCGCGCAGATGAGCCTTGCCGAGCGTCTGCTGAACGACCTGCAGACGATGCTCCCCGGCTCCGACATGCCCATCGCGACTTACCTCGTCGGCAATTTGAACGATAACGGCTACCTCCAGTGCAGCGTCGAGGAGGTCGCCCATCAGCTCGACGTCGCGGTCGAGGCGGTCGAGCGAGTCCTGGCCGCGCTCCAGTCGCTCGAGCCAATCGGCATCGGCGCGCGCAATCTCCGCGAATGCCTGCTGATCCAGATCGCCTACCTGGAAAGCGAGCACATCGTCTGCCCGGTCGCATCCCAGATCGTCGAGTCCCACCTCCAGGAGCTCGCCGAGCACAAGTTCAACAAGATCGCCAGCGAGCTCGGGGTTACGCCGGAGGCGGTCTCCGAGGCCAGCGAGTTCATCCGCCATCGCTTGAATCCGTATCCCGCCCAGGGCTACAGCGCCCCGGACCCGAGCATCGCCGAGACGCGCTCGACGATCATTCTTCCCGACGTCATCATCAGCGAGGCCGAGAAGGATACCTTCGACGTCGAAGTTATCGAGTCCAAGCGCTTCTTCCTTCGGATCACCCCGCTCTACCAGCAGCTCGCCGCGAACCTCGAGCGGGAGCCCGAGCGCTTCACCGAGGAGGAGAAGCGCCACATCAAGCAGTACGTCTCGCGCGCCAAGCTCTTCATCGCGAACATCAATCAGCGGCGCCAGACCCTCCAGAAAATCACCGAGTACATCGTCGAGGCTCAGAAGGATTTTCTGATCAACGGCATCCGCCATCTCAAGCCGCTCACCCGGGCCGCGGTCGCCTACCACCTGGGCATGCACGAATCGACGGTCAGCCGGGCGACGGCTTCGAAATACGTCATGCTGCCAAGTCGGAAGGTCATCCCGTTCAGCGACTTTTTCACCGCGTCGCTGAGCGTGATGGACGTCATCAAGGAGCTCATCGCTAGCGAGACCTCGCCGCTCACCGATCAGGAGATCGCGGACGAGCTTGCCCGACGCGGCATCGTCATCGCCCGACGCACCGTCGCGAAGTACCGCGAGCAGCTGGGCATCCTCCCGTCGTCGCTCCGCTGAGCAGCGGACTCAGCGCAAACGTTGACCGTCAGGCCACCGGGAGATGGTCGCTCGACGAATCCGCGTCAGATTGTTTGACATCCAACAGTGGCTCCGCTAGGATCCTCAGCATCTTTCCCTTTCGAGGACGATCCCGATGAGACTCTGGGGAGGACGATTCGACGCCGAGCCCAACCGACTCGTTCAGGAGTTCACCCAGTCGATCGACTTCGATCGGCGGCTCTTCCGCCAGGACATCCTGGGTAGCATCGTCCACTGCCGCATGCTCGCGCGCCAGGGCATCATCGACGCCGACGAAGCGACGACGATCGAGGGTGGCCTTCGCCAGGTCGCCGAGGATATCGCCGAGGGACGTGTCGTTTTCGATCACGCGCTCGAAGACATCCACACCCACGTCGAGTCGCGTCTGCGCGAGCTGATCGGACCGGCCGCCGGCAAGCTCCACACCGCCCGCAGCCGCAACGATCAGGTCGCCCTCGACCTGCGGCTATTCCTGCGGGAGGTCGTGCTGGACACGGTGGACGGGCTGGCAAGCTTGCAAGAGACGCTGCAGGAGCGGGCCGCGACCTGGCACGACGTGGTGGCTCCGGGCTACACCCACCTTCAGCGCGCCCAGCCGGTGCTCCTGGCACACCACCTGCTCGCCTACCAGGAGATGTTCGGGCGCGACGCCGACCGCTTTCGCGACGCCTACGCTCGACTGAACGTCCTTCCCCTGGGAGCCGGCGCGCTCGCCGGACTCCCCTATCCGATCGACCGCACCTTCCTCGCCGAGCAGCTTGGCTTCGACGGGATCAGTCGCAACAGCATGGACGCGGTTGGCGACCGCGACTTCGTCGTGGAGTATCTTGCCGCCGCCTCGCTGACCATGGCGCACCTCTCGCGGCTGGCCGAGGAGATCGTGCTCTGGACCACCAGCGAGTTTGGCTACCTGTCGCTCGCCGATTCGTACACGACCGGTAGCAGCATCATGCCGCAGAAGAAGAATCCGGACGTGGCCGAGCTGGTGCGTGGCAAAGTCGGGCGGGTCTACGGGCACCTGATGCACCTCCTCGTCACCCTCAAGGGTCTGCCCCTCGCCTACAACCGCGATCTGCAGGAAGACAAGGAAGCGCTCTTCGACGCCGTCGACACCCTATTGCCGTCGCTGGCCCTCACCGCCGGTATGCTGCGCTCGGCCGAGGTCGACGCCGAGCGGCTAGCCGCCGCCGCCGTGTCCGGATTCAGCCTCGCGACCGACGTCGCGGATTATCTCGTTGCGCGTGGCGTCCCGTTTCGCGAGGCGCACGCCATCGTCGGCCGGGTGGTTCAGCGCTGTCTGGCCACCGGCCACACCCTGGCGGATCTTCCCCTCGACGAATACCGCGCCGTATCGCCGGTCTTCGACGAGACGGTGCACCAGATCGACGTCTGGACGTCGATCAACGCGCGCGACGTTCCCGGCGGTACCGCGCCCGGCCGGGTACGCGGCGAGCTCGCGGCGGCGTGCCTGGCAACCGCCGACCTTCGCTCCTGGGTCTCAGACCGCCGACGGAAGCTCCCTTCCCAGGACTTTTTGGCGACCCGATAAGATCGCACCGGACCCCTCAGAGGCTTGACGAGCTAGATTGCCCCCGCCTATAATGCCGACGCTTACAAGTTGCGCTTGAGTGCGCACGTGCGCTCGGGCACCCCGACGTGGCTGGAGTCGACCCGTCAGCGCAGATGGCGTTGGCTGCTGTCGCGATCCTACGGGAGTCTCAGGTTCTTGCTCCAAGGGAGGATGCAGAGTGGGACTCAGACGCTCGGTGGAGAGTCGTGAATTCAATCACCCCTTCCCCGCACCGGGCTCGACGGCGCTCCGAGGGGTCGTCGGCTGTCCTGGTATCAAACCTCACGTCCGCGGTTCCCTCACGGGTTCTGGGCCACGCGGTGGTCGTCGCGCTCTGCCTGGCGGTGGCCTACGTCGGTCGGGCCGGTAACCTGGCGGGTTCCACCGGTGGCTGGTCGGTTCAACAGGCGATGTTCCAACCGTCGGCCTTTGCCTTTCCCGAGGCGTCCAGTCCGGACACTCTCGTTCGTCCACCAATGACTAACACCTCGGAGGCGTCTTCGCAACGCCTGCAGATCATGCACTACGACGTTCAAACCGGCGACACCATCAGCTCGCTGGCGAACAAGTTCGACATCAGCGAGAACACGATCATCTGGGCGAACGATCTCACGCCGGACCAGGCGTTGACGCCCGGGCAGCAGGTCACGATCCTGCCGGTGTCCGGTGTCATCTATACCGCACGCAGCGGAGATACCCTCGACGCCATCGCCCAGCGCTTCCAATCGGACGCGGCCTCGATCGCCGAGTTCAACCAGATCTCGGTCTCCGCGCCGGTGACCGCCGGCGCCCAGTTGGTCATCCCCGGAGGTCGGATCGAGGATAGCACGCGACCGGATCTCAGCTCCCGGTCGTTCACCCGACCGGATCGAACGGGCATGGGGAATCGGGCCACCGACAACCCGGCACCCGCGCTCGCGTCGCCTAGTCAGCTGGTCGCGCTCGGGAGCGACGCGGGAGCGATCAGCGCGGCCGATCACGTCCCGTACCGGGACCGCAAGCGGGTCGCTCCTCCGAAACCACTGGCTCCGGTGGTCTATTACGTCGTCGACGGAGATACCCTGTCGTCGATCGCCCAGCACTTCGGCGTATCCGAGGACAGCATCGCCGCCGCCAGCGGCCTGCAGGGCAACGAAGACTCGCTTTCGATCAATCAGAAGCTGCTGATTCCACCGGTTCCGGGCGTACTTCACGTCGTTCAGAACGGCGACACCCTTCAGGGCCTTGCCGATCGCTACTCCGCCGATCCGAACGCGATCGCCAAGGCCAACGGCTTGAAGGATCCGTTCACCCTCCAGATCGGACAAACCCTGGTCATTCCGGGCGGCAAAATACCCGAGATCGCTCCGCAGGCGCCCGCGGCGCAGACGAGCTACACGGTGACCGAAGGCGACAGCGTTTCCAGTATCGCCAACGCGTTCGGCGTCGACATGCAGTCGATCATCCAGGCGAACGGACTGACCGATCCGTACCTGCTGCAGCCGGGTCAAACAATCGTGATACCGGGGGTCAGTCAGGCTCCCAGCAACCCGGCGCCATCGCCGCTTGGGCCGCACACGACCTACACCGTCCAGCAGGGCGATAGTCTGTCCCAGATCGCGGACTCGTTCGGGGTGAGCCTCGACAAGCTCATCGGGGCGAACAGCTTGCGGGATCCGGCGAGCTTGCAGCCGGGCCAGCAACTCGTCATCCCCGGCGTTGGCCACGTCGCCGCGGCGACTCGCCCGGCTCCCGCGCCGGTCGTCCAGGCCTCGGCCCCGGCCCCACGGCCGCGGCCAGTGGTGGCTCAGGCGGCTCCGGCCCGCTCCTCCGGCGGAGCCGGGTGGAGCATCGTCGCGGTCGCCTCGCGATACCTGGGCACGCCGTACGTCTGGGGTGGGACCTCGCCCGGCGGATTCGATTGCTCCGGGTTCGTCTGGTACGCCTACCAGCGCGCCGGCATCCCGATCCCCCGCGATATGTGGGGCCAGCTCCAAAGTGGCACCCGGGTATCCCGGCGCAACTTGCTCCCCGGCGACATCGTCTTCTTCGGTGGCACCTACGAAGCGGGGCTCTCCCACGACGGGATCTACATCGGCGGAGGGCGCTTCGTCAACGCCGTGGACTACGGCATCGGAGTTGCCGTCAGCAACCTGAACGACGCGTACTGGTCGAGCCACTACTACGGCGCCACGCGTCCCTGGTAGCCGACGTTGCGCACCTTCACCGTCGCCGAGGCGAACGCTCTGATCCCCCGGATCGAAGAGCTGTTCGCCCGGCTGCGGCGGATTCGCGAGGAAAGTCGCCCGTCGCAGGAGGAGCTCACCCGGATCGACCAGGGGAAGCGGTCCAATGGCGTCGACCACACCGAGGAAGTTCGTGCGCTACGCGGCCGTCTCGACGCCGTGATCGAGGAGATGAACTCCATTCTTCGACAAATCGCCGACCTCGGCTGTGAGATCAAGGACGTGGAGCAAGGGCTCGTCGACTTTCCGTGCCAGCGGGGCGAGCGCATCGTCTATCTGTGCTGGAAGTCGGGAGAGGACCGAATCGGTTTCTGGCACGAGATCTCGGCCGGTTTCGCCGGTCGCCAGCCACTGACCGGCGACGAGCCATGACCGCATCACCCTGAAGGTGGATACCTCTCCGGAGGAGCGCCATCGGTACCCAGCCACTGCCGCCCGGTCGCTCGTTCTCGCGTCCACGTCGCCACGCCGCCGCGCCTTGATCGCCCGCCTCGGCCTCCCGTACACGGTTGTTCCGGTCGACGTCGACGAAGCGCCACGTCCCGGCGAGCCCCCGGCGAGGACCGCGGAGCGCCTCGCCCTGGCCAAGGCGAGCGCTGCCCGGGCCAAACTGTCGCCGGCCGCCGAGGCAGTGATCGTCGGCGCCGACACCATCGTGGTCGATCGCGGCCACCAGCTGGGAAAGCCGGCGACGCCTGACGAGGCCATCGCCATGCTGCGCCGCCTGCGCCGGAAGACCCATCGAGTCATCAGCGGCCTGGCCGTCCTCGACGCGCGGACCGGACAAACCGCGGTCACCACGCGATCGACTCGCGTCCACCTCCGGCCGATGACCGACCGGGAGATCGCCGCCTACGTCGCCTCCGGCGATCCCCTGGACAAGGCCGGGGCGTACGCGATCCAAAATCGGGAGTTCCATCCGGTGGAATGGATCGAGGGGTGCTACAGCAACGTGGTGGGATTACCCGTCTGCGCGCTGGCCGAGGAGTTGAGCGCGTGGGGCCTGGACGTGGACGCGGCGTGGCGACCCCGAGGCCGGCGGTGCCAGTGCGACACGCTCGAGCCCAGGTTGTGAGCCGCCCTCGGAACGGATGCCGACCGGCAACTACCGGTTGGTGGGAATTCAGTATTTGTTGAATTCGATGAGCCAGCGCATGAGCGAGTCACGCCAGTTCATCGGCTGGCGCGCTTCGCGCTCGACTCGCGCTTCGACGTCGGCGTCGACCGCCGACCACGGGCGAACCGGGCAGGTCGCCGTGATCGGATCGCTCGCCGTCAGGACCGCCATCTCGGATTCCTCCCGGTGGAGTCAAGAAAAGCCGCGCCGCGGCTGTCGCTCTACTTCTCGATCGGCAGACCGGCCTTGGCCCAACCGATGGTGCCGCCTTCCAGATTGTACACGTGCTCGATGCCAACCGCCGCCGCCATCTCACAGGCCACGGCGCTGCGCTGTCCCATCGCGCAGACGAACAGCACGTGGTCGTCCGGCAGGTACTCGCGCGGTCGAGCCAGGAACGTATTCAGCGGCACCAGCGTCACGCCGGGGATGTGCCCCTCGGCGTACTCGTTCTGCTCGCGGACGTCGATCACCTGGACCTCGCCGTCGGCGATCAATTTCCGCGCGGTGTGAACGTCCACTCGAGCGAATGGCTCGTCCACTTCGACATTGGACTGCGTGCTCACAAGGGTCTCCTCACCATGAATCAGCAAAAGTCTAGCGTCGCCTGGCCGCGCGTGTCAAGCAACACCGCGGAAGGAACAAGGTATAATGTGAGCGAACGCCATTGGGAGTTGAAGTAGGATACATGGAGCAGCAAGTTCAGGCGGAAGAGCCGATTCGCGTCCTGGTCGTCGCGGCGCATCCGGACGATCCCGAGTTTGGCTGTGGGGGCACGACCGCGCGCTGGGCGGCGGAAGGCAAGGAGATCTATTACCTTGTCTGCACACGGGGCAACAAGGGGAGCAGCGACGTCGAGATGACGCCGGATCGACTGATCCGGATCCGCGAGGAGGAGCAGCGCGCCGCCGCGAAGGTGATCGGAGCGCGGGGGGTGACCTTCCTCGACTTTCCGGACGGCGAGCTCTCGCCGACGTTCGAGTTCCGCGAAGCGATCGTTCGCGAGATTCGGCGCGTCCGGCCCCGTATCGTCGTAACGCACGATCCGACCGTCATGTACACGGCGGGTCACATCAATCACCCGGATCACCGGGCCGTGGGAACGGCAACCCTCGATTCGGTTTACCCGACGGCCCGTGACCGCCTGAACTACCCCGAGCACGAGAAGGCCGGGCTGCAGCCCCACAAGGTTAAGGAAGTCTACCTCTGGGGAGCGACCGCACCCAACACCTGGGTCGACATCAGCCCGAGCGTCGACCGCAAGATCGAGGCGCTGCGCTGCCACGTCAGCCAGGTCGGGACGGGTGAGCAGATGGCCGAGCGCATCCGCGAGCGCGCGAAATCGGTCGGCGAGCCCCAGGGCATTCCCCTGGCCGAGGCGTTCTTCCGCGTCGAGATGGCGCGGTAGCTAGTGCCCCACCAGGGCGGGGAAGGTTCCCCCTGGAAAAGGGGGTTAGAGGGTAGACATTGGGGGTGTCCCCCAAAAATCCCTTTATCAGTGGCGGGGTGGTGGGGCACCAAGGCCGAATAGGTGCCCTGTTGTTGCATTAGGAATCCAAAAGGTGGGCAAACATGGCAGGACAGACCGTGACCGAAGCGGACGTGATGCGCGCCCTGAGCACCGTCCGAGATCCAGACCTGGGGCGTGACCTCGTTTCGCTGGGAATGATCGAGAACGTCGCCATCCAGGGCGACGCCGTGAGCTTCACCGTCGTGCTGACAACGCCGGCTTGCCCACTCAAAGGACAGATCGAGAGCGATTGTCGACGGGCGGTGTCCGCGATTCCGGGCGTCCGCGACGTCGCCATCAAGATGGACTCGCGAGTCGTCGCGGGGCGCGGCCCGAAGGGGAAGCAAAGCCTGCCGAACGTGCGCAACGTGATCGCTGTCGGTTCGGGTAAGGGTGGCGTGGGCAAAACCACCGTCGCGGTGAACCTGGCGCTCGCGCTGGCCGAAGCCGGCGCGCACGTCGGCATCATGGACGCCGACGTGACCGGGCCCAACGTTCCCCTGATGCTGGGCGCGGGCGGAGAGCCGAGATCCCGCGACAACAAGATCGTCCCCCTGGTGTCGTACGGGGTCAAGGTGATCTCGATCGCCTTCTTCGTGCCGGAGGGAACGCCGGTCATCTGGCGGGGACCGATGGTCGGCGGGGCGATTCAGCAGTTCTACAACGACGTCGAATGGGGCGACCTCGACTACCTGATCGTGGATCTGCCGCCCGGCACCGGCGACGCGTCGCTCTCGCTCGCCCAGCTGATTTCGCTGAGCGGGGTGGTCATCGTGTCGACGCCACAGGACGTCGCGCTGATGGACGCGACGAAATCGCTCAAGATGTTCGAGAAGCTCGAAGCGCCGATCCTGGGCATCGTCGAGAACATGAGCTATTTCATCTGTCCGCACTGCAACGAGCACGTCGACATCTTCGGCCACGGCGGAGCAGAAAAGGCCGCCGATCGGCTGAACGTGCCTTTCCTCGGGCGGGTTCCGTTGAATCCGGAGATCCGCCAAGGGGGCGACGAGGGTGTGCCAATCATGCGCGGCAACCCGCAGTCTCCCGAGGCGGAGGCGTTCCGGCAGATCGCGGCGCAGGTGGCATCGCGGATCAGCGTTATCACTCTCGGCCCGACCGGCAAGCGCCCAACCTGGGTGCCACTGCCGATGATGAAGTAGCGAGCGGGGCAAAAAAAGGCGCGCTCGGGATGATTATCCCGAGCGCGTGAAGTGAACTGCCTGCCGGCGCCCTGTAGCTTGGTAGCCCTACCTCGCCGACTTTGTTGCCCTTACCCGCGCCGTCTCGCGCGCCCCCACGCTGAAGCGGCCGAGGGCCACCGGCTTACCGGACACCCGGCGGTCAAGCCGGGGGCCGGCCCCATCACCAGCGGGAGACCTGCTCGTGGCCTGTGGGGAGGAACTAAACCACCTCACGAGCTTTCACGTCCTTGCTCTCACGCCCACTCTGAGCGGCATGGTTCTGGATGGGCGCCGAGGGCGGCTGGCCACTTTGACGCTGGTAATCGCTGTAAATCAGCTTCGTCGCTAGCCAGCCTCGGGGGAGAAACAAAACCCAGAGGGCCATCGCGCCTTCCGGGCTGCAATGACGTTACCCTCTTCACCACGCCGACGGAGTTAGCTGCAGGGTTCGGCTTTGAAGAGTAGCCTACCGAGCGACGGCCCAGCCTTCACGGAGCCGTTCACTCGGATTCACCCCAGTCACTTGGGTCCCCCGTTCTCGCCTGATCGGCGAGATTAGGCGGCTAACGATCTATTCAATTGTCTGGTGGAACTATAGCCGCTTCCAATCGCCGTGTCAATAGGGAGTTTCGTAAGCCAGCTCTCCTGCTTAGGCCCGGTTGCGATCGTCCGGACCGCATCGACAGCAAGCGCCGGAACGCCAGTGGCTCGGGCGGTTGTTTTGCCTGCGCTCTACCCCTTGATCGCCCCCGCGACCGCCTCGATGAAGTGGCGCTGGAGCAGGAAGAAGACGAGCATGATCGGCAGGATCGACATCACCGCGCCGGCGCACACGTAGGTCCAGCCGGTCGAGTTCTCGCCCACGAACGCGTACATCCCCACGGCGAGCGTCCGTAGCGACGCGTTGCCCAGGGTAAAGACGAGCGGAATCCAGAAGCTGTTCCAGTTCGCCATGAACTGGAACAGCGCGACGGTCGCCACCATCGGCCGGGCCATCGGAAGCATGATCCGCGCGTACATCGTCGGGAAGCTCGCCCCGTCGACCCGGGCGGCTTCCTCGATCTCCCGGCCGATCGTCAGGAAGTAGCCCACGAACAGCAACGCGTTGAAGATCAGCGCGCCCGCGGTCTGGACGAGGATCACCGACCAGAGGGTGTTCAGCAGCCCCAGCCCCTGGACGAGGTCGAACGTCGGGATGATCGTGTAGCCCCCGGGAAGGAACATCAGCGCGACCATGCCCCCCATGATCAGCTTCTTTCCCGGCACGCTCGTCCGCGCGAGCACGTAACCGGCCATCGAGCTAACCAGGATGACCAGCGCGGTCACGCTGACCGCGACCACGACAGTGTTCAGAAAATAGGCGCTGAAGTGCCCATTCTCCCAGGCGTAGACGTAGTTTTCCCAGCGGAGCAGCGCCGGGCGCAAGCTGAGTCCGGACTCGAAGAACTCGCCGGGGCTCTTGAACGAGCTCGCCAGCACCCAGAGGAACGGATACATGTAGGCGAAGCCCAGGCCGATCAGCACGAGGTGGGTCAGCCAGGGCCCGACCCGTCGGGCCGACTCGACCGGCCGCCGCCAGGCAATCGTCACCGCCATCGCGAGATCCTCCCCGGGGTCATGATGAGAGCTCGGCGCGGCGTCGGCGCATTGTCGCCACCGCCAGAAGCTGCAGGCCAGTCAATCCCATGACCAGCACTCCCATGAAGAACGCCGCGGCGGACGCGTAGCCGACGTTCGCCTGCGCCTGCACCGCCGCCGGGGTGAAGGCGAAGTGGTAGATGTAGGTCGAGACGACCTCGCTCGCGTAGTAGGGCCCGCCGCCGGTCATCACGAGAACCAGATCGAAGACCTGGAGGCTACCGAGAATCGCGAGGAAGAGAATGACCGCCCCGACTTCCCGCAGCATCGGCACCGTCACGTCCCAGAAGCGGTGCCAGGCGTCCGCGCCATCCACCGCGGCGGCTTCGTAGAGGTCCCGCGGGATCGACTGCAGGCCAGCCAGAAAGTACACCAGGTTGTAACCCAGGGTGTGCCAGATGCCAACGACGATGATCGTCGGCAGGGCGAAAGTTGGACTTCCCAGCCAGTCGATCGGCTGGTGGACAAGGCCGATCCGGATCAGCTCGGCGTTGAACGGCTGGCCCAGGCTGGTGAGAAGAAGACTGACGACGATGCCCACCAGGGCCGCCGAAGTGACGACCGGCGAGAAGTAGACCGCTCGATAAACCGTCGCGCCACGCAGGCTCGGGTTGTTCAGCACGAGCGCCAGGATCAACGCCAGGGTCAGCTGGATCGGGACGAGGACGCCGGCGTACTCGAACGTGTGCTTGAACGCGTTCCAGAACATCGGGTCGTGGGCCACCCGAACGAAGTTGTCCAATCCGACGTACCGGGTCGGACGACCAATCCCATCCCAGTTGTACAGCGTGATCTCGATCGAGGCGACCAACGGATAGACGACGAAAGGGAGAACCAGCGCGAGCATGGGCGCGAGAAACAGGTACGACCAGCCGTGCCGGCGCGCGAATCGCCGGAGCCGCGATTCCCGAGGAAGATTTACCGTTCGGTTACGCTCGGTCCAGAGAGCGGTTTCGGCCATAGCTTCGTCGATCGTAAGCAGTCGTGAGGGCGTGGCCTCACCCCTACCCCTCTCCATTGTCAATGGAGAGGGGACCAACGGTGGCGCTCGACACCGCGCTTCCGTGCTCCCGTTCGCCAGCTTCGGTGGAGAGGGGGCCAGGGGGTGAGGCCACGCCCTTCGCTACTTCGCCCCTTTCTGGACGTAGTTCTCGGTCAGATTCCAGTCGGGAACCCGCCACCAGGCCGGATCCACGTTGATCCCCCGGGACTGAGCGTCCTTGATCGCCGCCGCCTGCGCGGCGTCGTCGCGATTTTGTAGGTCGAGCAGCGCGCCCTTCCAGTCTTTGATCTGGCCGGTGTAGATGCCTTCCAGGATGCCCTGGATGTCCGGCAGCGTCTGCTGCGGCTTGACCTGGTCCATCGTGGGGTGGAGCAGACCGGGCGACGGCGCCATGCGAACTCCGTCCAACGCGACCTGCATGTACTGCCGGTACGGCTCGGTCTTGGCGAATTCGAGCTTGTTTGCGTCCGGGAAGATGCGGAGGCCCTGCCCGGCCTGAACCCAGCGGGTCGCGGCCTCCTTCGAGTTGAGCCAGCTGAACCAGAGCCAGGCCGCATCGGGTATTTTGGTCTGGTTCGACACGCCAAATCCAACCCCACCCGGCGAGGTATAGAAGTAGCTATCCGGCTTCTCCCCGAGGTGAGGCAGGCTGACCACGCTGTAGTCGGTGAAGTCGGGGTTCGTCTTGGCCCAACCGCTCTGATTCCAGACGCCGCCGATCAGCATCGCGAACTTACCGGTGGCGAAGTACACCCGGGCCGTCTCGTCGTCGATCGACAACGCCTCGGGAACGATCGAGCCCTCGCCCTTCATGCCCATGAAGAAGTTAATCCAGTCGAGGAAAACCGGGTTCGACGACCAGGTGTAGCTCCCCTTTCGCAGGTCGAAGCCTCCCTGGGCATCGGGAGCGCCACTCGTCTGACACAACATCAGCTGCCACGGCAGGACCGTCTTCTGCTTGTCGCCGAATCCCCAGCCGAAGACGTTCCCGCCCCCGGCCTTGGTGATCGCCTGGGCGGCGACCCGTACTTCCGACCAGGTCCGCGGCGCCTCGACTTTTCCGCTGGCGTCGACCAGCCCCGCTGCCTTGAAGAGCTTGTCGTTGACGTAGAGCTGAAGCCAGGGCGCGGGCCCGTCGAAGGGGGCGGTGTAGATCTTCCCCTGGAAGACGTTCGAGCCCTCGGCAAACGATTCGGCGGGGAAGGTTGCCTGCCACTTGTCGGTCGCCCACTGATTCAGCGGCTTCAGCCAGCCCTCGTCGACCTGCTCGACGAGCTGGGGCGTGCTCGGAATCAGGAAGAGGTCCGGCGCGGTTCCGGCCTTCATCGCGAGCTGCAGGAGATTCGGATACTGATCGACGACCTGAGTAGTCTTCTGAACCGTGACGTTCGGATACTTTTCGTGGAAGAGCTTGATCTCATTGTCGATCGTCGGTCCTTGGGTTACCCACCAGTCCCAGTGGGCGATCGTCACCGGCTGGCTGCTCGTGCCGCTGGGCGTGCTGGCGACCGGAGCCGCCGGCGTCTGGTTTTGCGGCGCGGTCGACGCGCACGCCGTGACCGCCGCTGCCGCTGCCGTCAGCAGTCCGGCTCGAAGCATCGCGCGACGAGAAAATTTGGACACGGAGAAAACACCTCGACGACAGGTTGCGTGCTGATCATGACATCAGCCCGGCCAGCCATCATAGAGTGCGCCGATAGTTATGTCAACATACGAACGGGCGGCCGATCTGGAAGTGAAGCAAAGCTAGAGAACGGGTAGGGGATGAGGGCAATTCCCGGCGCCGCACGAAAAGGTGGCTATCCCCGGCGGCCACCATCCCCCACCTATGGCCTGAGGTCCCCGGCCTCGCGTATTACGTCGGCACTCCGGTCCAGCGGGAAGCCGAAAGTGTTCTCGACGACGCCCGGTAGCAGACGGTAGATCGAGGTTCCAGCGGCTTCGTCGAACTCGCGCCGCAGACCGAGAAAAGCCCGCCACTTCGCCAGAGTGAACGCATTCACCCCGTACCGGAGGGCAACCTCGATCAATCGCTTCTCGATCAAGCAGAAGCCGGTGGGCTGCGCGAGCGCGTCACAGAGCTGGATCAGGCGATCGTAGGCCGAGTAGGTGATCCCATGCAGGTACGCCTGGACGAATTCACGCTCTTCGGGCAGGCAATCCCATGGGCTCGCGAACGCTGCGACGTCTTTGATCGGCGCCGGAAAGGAGTGAGTGAGACAGATCCGAGCGCAGGCCTCGAAGCCCTCGTCGCGCATGAACGCGAATCCATCCAAGAGGTGGCGGACGTCCGGCACGCCCGGACCACCCGTTCGGCGGCCAACGTCGTGGAGCAGCCCCAGCTCGTTTGCTTCTCGAACGGCAGTACCGCCTCAGGGCGCGGGGCTCGGGGCCAGATTCCGCGTCAGCTCGAGGATCTTCGGGTGGAGCGTGGCGCTGGCCGCGAGCAGGCTGCCGCGAAAGCGCCAGGGCCCGCCGTCCAGGCCGGTCACGACGCCGCCGGCCTCGGCGATCAACAGATTGCCGCCGACGATGTCGTAGGCGCCGCTCGTCACCTTCACGTGACCGTCGAGCCGGCCCGCCGCGACGTAGGCCTGGGCGAGGGCGGAGGAGCCGATGTTCCGCGCGTGCGGCGCCACCGCGGTGATCCGACGGGTGAGCTCCATGCTGGCCGCCCAGATCTTCTGCTGGTTGGAGAAGTGGAGGTGGACCAGCGCGCCGGCCAGATCGTCACCCCGCGCGACGCGGATCGAACGCCCATCCAGAAAAGCGCCTCCCCCACTCACCGCGTAGAACATCTCGTGCCGAATCGGGTCGTAGGTCACGTTCAGGAACGCGACCGTCGGATCGCCCGCGTCGACGAGGGTAAGGACGACGGCGAAGATCGGCAGACCGCCGGCGAAGTCCGCCGTCCCGTCGAGGGGGTCGATCAGCCAGAGTCGACCCGACGAGCCGGGTCGGCGTCCCTCTTCTTCGCCGTCGAGCCCGTCGCTGGGAAAGCGCTGCTGGAGCGCGGCCCGGATCAACGCCTCCGACTCTTTGTCGGCAACGGTCACCGGATCTGCCCATCCCTTCATCTGCACCGCGACTCCGGTTCCGAAATAGCGCGTTACGACGTCGCCGGCGCGCACCGCCAGATCGCGGGCGAAAGCAAGCTCGTCGGCATAGGTGCCCATGGGCTCTCCTCGAAGGCGTGTCCGGCGCGGTGGTCGTCCCGGCCATGGTCCCAACCCTTGGAACGCACGCGCCGCGACGGATTATACCATTCGGGCTGGTCCGGTCGTCGGCAGGCCCTGGCCGTCGCTTAGCGTATACTCAATTTGACAAATGGCATGGGCTCGCCTAAGATCAGAGACCGGGGATTCTGGAAGGTCGAATTGGCCGACGTAGGCGTCACGCAAGATCAGCCTAGAACCCGTGCCCGGCTGAGCGTGGTGCCGCTAGTGGCGTGGCTAGCGGTTGCTGCCCTCCTGGCGCTGTTCTTCTACGGCCTCACCACGCAGCGATTACAGGCGGGGATCGCCCCCAAGCCGAATACCGTCGCACCCGATTTCCAGCTGACGACCTACGACGGTCAGCCGATGCGCCTGGACAGCGAGCGCGGAAAAGTCGTCGTCGTCAACTTCTGGGCGTCCTGGTGCGTGCCCTGCCGCGACGAGCAGCCAACGCTCGAGGCACTCTGGAAAAGCTACCAGAAGCGGGGGGTCGTGTTCTACGGGATTGACATCCAGGACAACCAGCACGATGGGCTCGCTTTCATTCGGCAGTTCGGGGCCACCTACCCGATCGGTCCCGACCCAACCGGCGCGGTCTCGATCAATTATGGAGTGGTGGGCGTACCTGAAACGTACATCGTGAGCCGCCAGGGAACGATCGCGAAGAAGATCGTCGGACCGGTGGACGCGAGTCAGTTGGCCGCGCCGCTCGAGGAGCTTCTGCGGTGAGCGAACAGACGTTGACCGAGCTTCGGGAACCGGGAGTCGGGACGGCTCTTCCGGAAGGCAGCCGTGCCGAGGGCGATTCGAGCGCCTTCGCCCACGTCCAGTCTTCCGGGGTGCGAACGCCGGTCGCCGATGCTCAGAACGCCCCGCGCCGGTTGACTCCGGCCCCGGCGAGTCGCGCCCGATCGGCGCGGGTGATCGTCGCAGTTCTGGTCGTGGTGGCGGCGATCGGGTATTTGATCTACACCGGCTTTCAAAGCACCACGGTCTACTATCTGACGGTCAGCGAGCTGAAGGCCAAGGGACCGGCGGCGGGCGCGGTCCGCGTGGCCGGCATCGTTCAGGAAGGCACCGTCCAGCGGTCGGCGAACGACGCGACGGTGCGTTTCACAATTGCCGATCAGGGCGGCTCGCTGCCGGTCGTCTACAAGGGCATGACCCCGGACATCTTCGGTCCGGGTATCCAGGTCGTCGTCGAGGGACACTACACCGCGGACGGAATCTTCCAGGCGAACACGCTGCTCGCCAAGTGCCCATCCAAATTCACCGCCGCGGTTCCGACGCCGGTCACGGTCCACTGACATGGCAGACCTGGGAACTGTCGCGCTCCTGGTCGCGGCCGCGGCGGCGCTTTACGGCATTCTCACCAGCGTGCTCGGGGCTGCCCGTCAGAACCCGGTTCTGATCCGGAGCGGCCGGCACGCCGCGCTGAGCGTGACCGCGCTCATGGTCGTCGCGGCGGCGGTGCTGATCTACTCCTTCGTCACCCACGACTATTCGGTGCAGTACGTCGCCGAGCACTCGAGCCGCGAGATGAGCCTGCCGCTGACGATCGCTTCGTTCTACAGCGGTCAGGAAGGATCACTGCTCTACTGGGCGACCATGCTGTCGATCTACACCGGCGTAGTCGTCTGGCAGAACTGGCGCAAGAACCTCGCGCTGATGCCGTACGTCACGGCGATTCTGCTCAGCATCGAGACGTTCTTCCTCTTGATGCTGAACTTCGTCAGCAACCCGTTCGTTCGGCTGCCGTTTACCGCGCCGGACGGCCTCGGGCTGAACCCGCTCCTCGAAGATCCCGGCATGCTGATGCATCCACCGGTCCTGCTCGGCGGCTACATGAGCTGGTCGGTGCCGTTTGCCTTCGCGATGGCGGCTCTGATCACCGGTCAGCTCGGAACGGAGTGGATCCGCTCGACTCGCAAATACGCCCTCTTCGCCTGGGCGGTGCTGGGAATGGGCAACCTGCTGGGGATGTGGTGGGCATACCACGTTCTCGGCTGGGGCGGCTACTGGGGATGGGATCCGGTCGAGAACGCCGCGCTGATGCCCTGGCTTGTTGGAACCGCCTACGTCCACTCGGTGATGATTCAGGAGCGCCGGGGCATGCTCAAAGTGTGGAACCTGGCCCTGATCATCATCACGTTCAATCTCTCGATCTTCGGCACCTTTATCGTTCGCAGCGGCGTTCTGTCGTCGGTTCACTCGTTCGCCGAGTCGTCGCTCGGGCCGTACTTTTTCTCGTTCCTGGCGCTGTCGCTGGTCTTTTCGCTGGGCTGGCTGTTCTATCGCATGCCCGAGCTGCGCGGCGAGCACGAGTTCGAGTCGGCGCTCTCGCGCGAAGCCAGTTTTCTGTTGAACAACTTGATCTTGCTGGGCATTGTCTTCGCGACGTTCTGGGGCTCGATCTTCCCGCTGGTGACCGAGGCGCTGAAAGGCGTCAAGCTCACCGTCGGCCCGCCGTTTTTCGACCGAGTCGACGGCCCGCTGTTCCTGGTCCTGATCGCCCTGATGGGAATCGGTCCGCTGATGCCCTGGCGCCGAGCCTCGACCAGCACCCTTCAGCGCAACTTCGGGATTCCGGTCGCGGTGGCGATCTTCGCGACGGCGGGGCTCTTGATCGTCGGGGTACGGCTGGCGCCCGCGCTGCTCGCGCTGTTTCTCTGCACCTTTGTGCTGGCGACGACGGTTCAGGAGTTCGTCTGGGGAACCCGAGTGCGGATTCGGGCCGGCCAGAACCCGGTCGTGGCGTTCGTCAACCTCGTTCGCTCCAACCGCCGGCGTTACGGCGGCTACGTCGTCCACATCGGCATCATTCTGATCGCGATCGCGGTCACCGGCTCGCAGTTCTATCAGCTCGAAAACAACACCGCGCTCAAGCCCGGCCAGACGATGACGATCGGCCGCTACGACCTGACGATGGGCCAGCTTCACGAAGCGGCCTTCCCCGGCTATCGGCAAGTGTGGGTCGATCTGAGCGTTCGGCGCGACGGACAACTCGCCGGAACGATTCTGCCGGCCAAGCAGTTCCACACGAACTTCGAGAGCGAGCCGAACTCCAAGGTCGCCCTGATGACGACGCCGCTCGACGACCTGTACGTGGTACTCGCCGGCTGGCAGGCCGACGGCACCGCGAACCTGTTCGTTTTCGTGAACCCACTGGTGGTGTGGCTCTGGGTCGGCGGTCTGGTCTTGCTCGTCGGCGCGCTGATCACGATGTGGCCGGAGGCCGAGGTCGTCCGGGTTCCGGTCTCGCGCCAGGTCCGCGAGGGGGCTCGCGTTGAAGTGGGATGACCAGGGGCTGGGGGTGAAGCCCGCGTCCGCCTTTACCCTTTTGCTGCTTCTCCTGGTCGGCCTGGTCGCCGTTCTAGCGCTGCCCCGGCCGGCCTATGCCGACGACCCGCTCGCGACGAAAGAGCTTCAAGTCGAGCAGCAGCTTGGCTGCCCGATCTGCACCAACCTGCCGCTCAACGTGTGTGACAACCAGCTTTGCCAGGAGATGCGCGGGGTGATTCACCAGAAGCTGAGCGAGGGTGAAACGCCGGATCAGGTCGTCGCCTACTTCGTCAGTCGCTACGGCGACGCGGTGTTGCTGTCGCCTCCTCAGCGCGGATTCAGCCTTGCCGCCTGGTACCTGCCGTTCCTGGCACTCGCGGCCGGCGCGGTCGTCTTTCTCGCCTTTCTCAAGCGAAGCCTTCGGCGCCAGAAGGTCGTCGAGCGGCGCTTCGCGTTCGGGGATCCCGCTCTCGACCAGTATCGGCAGCAGGTGCGCCGTGACCTCGAGAAACTGGAGGATTCACGGTGATCCTGCTTGCGACCGGCGCGGCGATCCTGGTCGTCGCGGTGGTCGTCTTCGTCGCCTACCCGCTCGTTCGGCCGGCGCGCTCTATCCTGACGCCCGGATCGGGCCAATTCGAAGAGCTCTTCCGGCGGCGCGATCGCGTCTACGTCGAGCTGCGCGAGCTCGACTTCGACTACCACGTCGGGAAGATCATCGACGACGATTATCTCGTGGCGCGGGAGCAGCTGGAGATCGAGGCCGCGCGCATTCTCCAGGCGATCGACGTTCAGATGAAGGCGATCGACGAGGAGATCGAGCGCGAGGTCAAGCGCCTCCGCGAGACGCGGAAGGTCTGCTCGAGCTGCGGCGCTCCGCTCGCATTGAACACCCGCTTCTGCCCCGCGTGCGGCGAACCGGTCAAGGCGGTGGCGCGCCGATGAGCCAAGCAACTCCCGAAGGCCCCATTGGACCAATGGGACAGTGGGCAGTGGCATGGAGCCGACGGGTGCGTGGCCGGTTCCCTCTCCCAGAGGGAGAGGAAGGTTCCCCCTGGAGAACGGGGTCAGAGGGTAGAAAGGGTGAGGGTCTGGGGCCGCCGCCCAGGACTGACTCGCCCGGCCCCTCACCCCAACCCTCTCCCAGGGGGAGAGGGGGGTCGGCGTCCGTTCGTCCCGTTCTCGGGCTCTTCACGCTATCCGTGGCGCTGCTCCTCGGCCTCGCGCTCGTTCCCGCCCCGGTCGCGGCGGCCGGCACCGAGGCGATCGACGGCACCGTCGTCGACGGGACGGCCGGTGCGACCATGCCCCGAGGGCTCGTCGTCACGCTCCGGGGCGTCGGACAGGGCCACCAGTTTACCGTCGACCAGTCCACGCCGGTCGCGTCGGACGGCCATTTCAGCTTCCCGAGCGTGCCGGCCGACCCCTCGGTGACGTACGTGGTCTCCACCGAGTACGCTGGCGTGCCGTACCTCACCGCTATCCCCAAGGCGAGCGGGCAGCCGACGGTTCCGGTGAAGATCACGGTCTACGAGCCGACCACGAGCGACGCGGCCATCCACGTCCAGAGCCAGAGCTGGCTGCTCGGCTCACTCGACGTCGCCAAACAACAGGCGTCGGTGCTGGCCCTGCTGGTCATTTCGAACGATGGCGATCGAGTCTACGTCGGCGATCATCGCGGCGATCCGGGGTCGGCGGTGCCGGGCGTCCTGCCGCGAACCATTCGATTCATTCTGCCGGACGGCGCGAGCGACTTTCAGCCGCAGATGGGCCTGGATCCCTCGAAGCTACTTCCGGTCGCGAACGGCTTCGTCGACACCGCGCCGGTCCTGCCCGGCCAGCACGACATCGCCTACACCTTCCGGATCGGCTACGCCGAGACGGTCGCCGAGCTCCACACGACGATCCCCTATCCTACCGCCAAGCTTCGCTTTCTGGCCCCGGACGCCGGCCTGGAGTTTCGGACCGACATCCTTGCCGACGACGGCACGACCCAGATCGAGGGCCACCCGTACCGCGTGCTCGGCGCCGACAACGTCAAGGCGGACTCGACGGTCACCGTCGACGTGATCGGGCTGCCGTCGGTCCCGGCGAGCCGCCTGAGCCCGGAGGATATGCGCACCGGCGGGATCGCCCTGATCATTCTGGCGGTTCTGGTCGCGATTGTCCTCGGGGTCCGCGCGCGGTTGGCGCGCCCGGCCGACCCGCTCGCCGAGCGACGCGCGCTGCTGGCTTCGATCGCTCAGCTCGATGAGCGTTACGCCGCTGGCCAGTTGGGCGCCGAGCGTTACCAGGCCGAGAGGGACCGACAAAAGCGCCAACTGATCGACCTGATCGTTGGGGGACGCGCATCGGTGAGCGGGCCGGGAGTAGCCTGATGGCCGTGACGACCCAACCCTCCGCTCCGACCGCGACCGAATGGGCCGTCGAGCTAATTGGCCTTACCCACCGTTATGGCTCCAGCCGCGCCCTTGACCGGCTGGACCTGGCGATTCCCTGGGACGAGCGCGTCGCGGTCCTCGGTCCGAACGGCGCCGGCAAGACCACGTTGCTCCGCGTTCTAGCCACCCGGGTGCGCCCGGCGGCCGGGCAGGTAAGTATCGGCGGCTTGACCCTTCCCGCCCAGGCGGCCGCGGTGCGTCGCCACCTCGGAGTGGTCGGCCACCAGACCTTCCTGTACGACGAGCTGACCGCCCGCGAGAACCTGATCTTCTTCGGACGGCTGTACGGCGTCTCGGATCCCGCGCGACGGGCTGATCGCCTGCTGGATCTCGTCGGGCTCGGCGACCGCCGCGAGGCACGGGTTCGGACCTTCTCACGGGGCCTGCAACAGCGCCTCACCCTGGCGCGGGCAATCGTCCACGATCCGCCGATCCTCCTGCTCGACGAACCCGATACTGGACTGGACGTCGAAGGCCGCGACCTGCTCGAGCGCCTGACGATCGACGACACGGGACGACGCCGGACCGTTCTCTTCACGACCCACAATCTCGCCTGGGCGCTGGAGCTCGCCGACCGCCTGATCGTCCTGGTCCGCGGAACCCTGGCGTTGGATCTGCCGAGGTCGGCCGTCACCCCATCCGATCTCAGCGCGGCCATCCGCGGCGATCGGGGGGAACCGTGAGCGTCTTCGCTCGTCAGGTCGGCGCCCTGGTGTGGAAGGACCTCGTCGTCGAGCTGCGAACTCGTGAGATTTTCGGCGGGATGATCGTCTTCGCCCTCCTGGTGCTGCTTGTGTTCAACTTCGCGTTCGACCTGCGGGTCGATAACGTGGCCGGGGTCGCGCCGGGCGTGCTCTGGGTCGCCTTCACTTTCGCGGGCATCCTGGGCCTGGGACGGTCGTTCATCCTGGAGAAAGATCGCGGCTCGCTGGATGGCCTGCTCGTCGCGCCGATCGATCGAGGAGCGATCTACCTCGCCAAGCTGCTTGGGAACCTGATCTTTATGATCGTCGTCGAGATCATCGCGCTGCCGGTCTTCATCTCCTTCTTCAACTTCGGCTTCGTCACCCCGGGGCTCATTCTGATTGTCTTCCTGGGCTCGGCGGGCTTCGCGTCGGTTGGCACGCTCTTCTCGGCGATGGCGGCGAACACTCGGGCGCGCGAAGTGATGCTGCCGATTATGTTGTTTCCGATCTCGGTGCCGATCGTTATCGCCTCGGTGGAGGCGACGTCGCTGGCCCTGGGGGGAGGCTCGCCGACCGATCGACTGGGCTGGACCGAGCTTCTCGTCGCGTTCGACCTGATTTTTGGTATTCTTTGTTTCGTCGTGTTCGAATACGTCGTGGAGGAGTGACGGATGGGTGTCGCATCTCTTCCGCAGTCCGGTCGGCGGGCCGAAGTTCAGTCGCGCGTCCTCGAATGGTACGACTGGCTTCTCGCCGCGGTCATGTTCGTGAGCTTCCTGGCCGCGATGTATTGCGCGTTCGTCTACGCCCCGACCGACGCGGTGCAGGGAGACGTCCAGCGGATCTTTTACTTTCACGTTTCGATCGCCTGGCTGATGTACCTGGCGTTTTTCGTGGTCTTCGTGTCGAGCATTCTCTACCTCTGGAGACGCGAGGACCGTTGGGACGTCTTCGCCCGCTGCTCGGCGGAGATCGGGGTGGTGCTCACAACCCTGGTGTTGATCACCGGCATGCTCTGGGGACGTCCGATCTGGGGTACTTTCTGGTCGTGGGACGCGCGCTTGACCTCCACGCTCATCCTCTGGGCGATCTACGTCGTCTACTTGATGCTTCGCGCCTATAGCGACGACCAGCTTCGCGGCGCGCGTTACGGTGCCGTGCTGGGAATCATCGGCTTCGCCGACGTTCCGATCGTCCAGATGTCGGTGACCTGGTGGCGAACGCTCCATCCGGGTCCGGTCGTCTCGCTCGAGGGCCAGGAGAACCTGCCACCCGAGATGCTCGTCGGGCTGATGGTCAGCCTGGTGGCGTTCACCCTGTTCTACGTGTTTATCATGCGGCAGCGCACACGGATCGAGTGGCTCAAGGAAGAGATCGCGCGCCTGCAGGACGGCGATTAGAAAGGAATCCGATGCCAGCGCAGAATCTAATTTACCTGTTCGCGGCCTACACGATCATCTGGATCGTGCTGTTTGGCTACATGTTCTTCCTTTCGCAGCAAATCGGCGACCTGCGAAATCAGCTCGCGGCGCTGCGGCGCCAGCGCGAGCCCGCGGCGCCGGCGAAGCCCGGGCGCAACGCGACCGGGTAGAGTTTGGAGACACGGAGTAGAATACCGGAGACCGAATCCAGGAGATGGTTTCTAGAAGACGAATCGGCTAGTAGCCTCCGACCATCGGTGGCCAGGCGACTCGGACCCCGGACACCGGAGGGGCGAGGTATGCCTCGCCCCTCCGGTGTCCACGAACACTGATCGTGCGATCCTCGGAGCGGTCCTGATCGCCTCTTCAAAGGAGAAGAAGTGGAACGGTTCCTGCTTCAACGTCTCGATTCCAATCTGAGACTGAGGGCAGGGGCCTTCCCTGCTCTGCCGATCTAGACAAGGACTACCTGAATGGACACAACGTCGGCCAACCCAGAAGTGTTCGCCCGAAACTACGTTCGCTCTCTCACCTCGGCTCTGGATGCCCTCGACTTCGCCACCCTTTCCCGGGTGGCCGATGCGCTCTGGAATGCCTACCAGCACGACCGGCAGATCTTGGTCTTCGGGAACGGCGGCAGCGCCGCCACCGCCTCCCACCTCATCACAGATCTCACCAAGGGCACCCTCGGCCATCGCGGCGACCTCCCAGCGCGTCCCATCCGCGCACTCTCCCTTACCGACAATCTCGCCCTCCTCTCGGCCTGGGCCAACGATGTCGGCTACGACAGCGTCTTCCTCGGGCAGCTTCGCCCCTACCTGCGCCCCGACGACGTGGTCCTCGCCATCTCGGCAAGCGGCAACTCGGAGAACGTGCTGCGTGCGGTGCGCTACGCCCGTGAGGTCGGAGCAATCACCGTCGCGCTGACCGGCTTCGGCGGTGGCGCGCTCGCTTCCCTGGCCGACATCAGTCTGGTCGTCGACAGCAACCACTACGGCGTCGTCGAAGACGTCCACATGCAGGTCGGCCACATCCTCGCCTACTACTTCCGCCAGCGGATCCAGGAGAGCCTGGAATCGGCGGCGAAGCCGGCGAGGGCCGACGACCGACCTTGACACCCATCCGGCGAACCGCGATACTCTAATCCGGCTGACCGGATACAAAACAATAGGATTCGCGGGACCGCTGAATCAGCCCTCGAACGCGCCCGCGATGGGGTTCGCCGCGTTGCCGGTCGGCGGCGCGGTGGATTTCGTCGCGCGGCGCTTTTTCTTTGGCCGGTCGGAGATCGTGGGATCATCGTGTCGGGAGGATCGTGTTGACCCGGATGACAAGAGTGAACCAGTCTCGCGTCCGCCTTCACGCCGCGCCCTTCGCGTCTTCGCGGTGGCGGTCTCTCCGTGCCCGGGACTCGGGATAGCGCGTGAATACGGATCGTGCCCGGTCCACGCGTCCGGCTTCTGGCTCCTGGATTCTGACTTCGCTCGGTCCGGGGCGTAAGTATTGGAAGACGGCGATGATGGCGGCGACGGCCTACGTCGGCGATAGCCCGTGGTTTCCGCTGGATTACCTGCTGCGACTCGTTCGAGTGGTCGTGATGCTCTCGATCTGGCAGCTGATCCTGGCGAACCGAGGAGCGGTCTCCGGGATGACGCTGGCGAGCGTGCTGACCTACACGCTGATCTCGGAGGCGTTCGCCGAGATCCTGGATTTACGCACCGAGCTGCCCCACGCCCTCTGGGACGGCTCGATCGGCAGCTTCTTCCTCCAGCCGATGTCGCTGGTTGGTCAGGCCACGGCGCGCACCGTCGGTCGCTGGGCCTTCGGCTTCTGCTTCTTCTCGGTGCCCCTGCTGCTGGCCGCGCCGCTCCTTCGAGTCAATCCCTGGCCGGCAACCCCGGCCGCCGCTGGCTGGTTTGTCGTCAGCCTGACCGTGGCGGTATCGCTGGGAATGGCGATCGAGTTCATCTTCCTGGCGTTGACCGCCGCGCTGGATCAGACTCCCTGGGGAATCGAGTCGCTGCGCGGGGCGTTGACCTCCATGCTCTCCGGCGCCCTGGTCCCGCTGGCGCTGATGCCCTGGGGCATCGGCGACGTCTTCGCCTGGCTGCCTTACGCGTCGATGGCCTCGGCGCCCCTGCGCATCTACACCGGAACCGGGGATCCGCTCGCGTTGATCGCGCGCCAGGTGATCTGGTCGGTCGTCCTCTGGGCCATGGCCGGCTGGCTCTGGCGATCCAGTCGGGAGAAGCTGGCGAGCTATGGAGGGTGAGAGTGACCTGCGCTGGCTCACGGCGGTCTGGCGTCAGTGGCGCCTCTTTGCCTGGATGGACCTGACCTGGCTGACGCGCAACCTGAGCTTCTTTCTGACCGACTTCGTCTCGGGTCTGGTCATGAGCGCGGCGACGGTGACGGCAACCTTTCTCCTGGCGGCGCGCTTCGACGGCATCGGTCCCTGGACGACCCCGCAGATCATCTTCATGCTTGGCTATTCGACGCTGGTCCAGGGGCTCGTCGGTATGTTCTTCGGCTACAACGTGGCTTTCGTCAGCCGGCGCATCGGACGCGGCCAGCTGGACCACACCTTGGTCCAGCCCCGTCCGATCTGGGTGACCCTGTTGACCGAGGGCTTCACGCCGTTCACGGCATCCACGACCGTGGCGGCCGGCCTGGCGATCATCGACTGGTCTGGCGCGCGCCTCACCCTGGGGGTCACGGCCGGCTGGCTGGCGCTCGCCATCGTCAATCTCGTCGCGTCGTGCGCGATCGTGCTCGCGTTCGCGTTCATCTGGGGATGCCTGGCGTTCTGGGCGCCGCGCGCTGCCGAGGAGATCAGCACTACCGCGCTGAGGATGATGCGGCTGCTCACCCCGTTTCCCCTGGACGGCCTCGGGCCGTTCTGGCTGGGCGGCATGCTCACCGCGCTTCCGGCGGGCTTCGTCGCGTGGTATCCCTGCCGGGCGCTGCTCGGCCTCGACCGCGCGCCCTACGCGCTCGGGCTGACGCCGCTGGCGGCGGCCGTCGCCACCGCGCTGACCGTCGCCATCTTTCGAAAAGGGATGACACGCTATGGCCGAGTCGGGTCTCAGCGATACCTCTCGTTCGGACACCGTCGTTGAGCTGACCGGCGTCTGGAAGATCTACCGTCAGACGCAGCGCTCGGAGCGGTTACGCGACGTCTTTCGGAACCTGATCCGACCGCGGATCCGCACCGTCGAGGCGCTCCGGGGAATTGACCTGCGGGTCGGTCGGGGCGAGGTGGTGGCCTACGCCGGCCCGAACGGCGCCGGGAAGAGCACGACGATCAAGCTGCTGTCCGGCCTCCTGGCGCCCGACGCGGGGACGGTGCGGGCGCTGGGCATGGATCCGGTCCGCGACCGGGTTCGCTACGTCCGTCGAATCGGCGTCGTCTTCGGTCAACGCACCGAGCTCTGGTGGGATCATCCGGTCGCGGCGAGCTTCGAGTGGAAACGAGTCGTCTGGGATATTCCGGACGATCGCTACGGGCGAACGCTCAGCTTCGTGCGCGAGGTGCTCGGGCTGGACGAATTTTTCAAGAGCCTGGCCCGGGAGCTGAGTCTCGGGCAGAAGATGCGTGCCGAGCTCGGGCTCGCCCTCCTCCACGAGCCGGACCTCCTCTTCCTTGACGAGCCGACGATCGGGTTGGACGTCCTGGCGAAGCGCAACATCCTTCGGTTCATCAAGGATCTCAACCGTGAGCGACGGGTCACCGTGATGGTTACCAGTCACGACATGGCGGATCTCGAGGAGCTGGCGGGCCGAATCGTGATGCTGCACCGGGGAAACGTCGCGTTCGACGGGGACTTCGACCAGCTGCGTCGAACCTTCGCCGACCGACGGCGGCTCCTGCTCGTAACGCCGAACGGAAGCGCTCCTACACTGGAGGGAGCAGCTTTGATCCAGAGCGAGGATGGTCGCCACGAGTATACGTTCGACGCGTCGCGGGTCAAGATCTCGGCGCTGCTGGACCAGGCCGCGGCTCAGACGGAAATCCTGGACGTGGAGACGCACCGCCTCGCGATCGACGAGGTCGTCGCCGACTTGTACGAGGCATGGCAGAAGCGGGCGTCGGGATGAGTCTCCGGGCGCGACAGTGGCGGTTCGTCGACGGCCCGTCTATACTCGTCTCGTCAGCCGGGAGACCAGGACGTGACCGATAACCTGACCATCGCGACCTACAACCGAATCGCCCGGCGGTGGACCGAGCGGAACATCGATCGGGCGCCTCAGGACGAACGCTACGCCGCGTTCGCCTCGGCCGTCGCCGGGCACGCTCCGACCGGGCGATTCCGGATCTTGGACGCCGGCTGCGGGCCCGGACTCGACAGCCGGTGGTTCCACGAGCGCGGGTTCCGGGTCGTCGGCGCCGACCTCTCGGCCGGTATGCTGGCCGAGGCTCGCCGCCGGGCGCCGGGCGTCGACTTCGTCCAGGGCGACCTGCGCCGGCTCGGCTTCTCGGCGGCCTCCTTCGACGGCATCTGGTGCAACGCCTCGCTCCTTCACCTGCCGCGAGTCGACGTCCCCGGGGTGTTGGCCTCGTTTCGGCGGTTCGTCGACCACGGCTTCCTCTACTTGAGCGTCAAGCTCGGCGAAGGCGACGAAGTGGAGGAAGCCGCCTACGGCGCGGGCAACCCGCGGTTCTTCACTTACTTCAGTCGACCGGAGATCGAGCTTTACCTTGAACGGGCCGGCTTCGAAGTGCAGCGGACCTGGGACGCGACGGTCACTCCGGAGCGGACCCACCCGTTCGTGGCCTTCCTGGCCCAGACCCAACTGGAAACGCCCCTCCTCGGGGCGAACGCGGTTATCTTCGATTCGACCGGTCGGGTGCTCCTGAGCGAGCGCGCCGACGGCCGGGGCTGGAACCTGCCGGCCGGCTTCGTGAGCGCCAACGAGGCCCCCGAGGAGGCCATCATACGGGAGCTGCGCGAGGAGACCGGTCTGGAGGTTCAGGTCGATCGCCTTCTTGGCGTCTACTCCCGGAATCGCCGCTATCGGGGACACGAACGGGGCCTGGTCACGACCACCTTCTTGTGCCGGGTGATCGGAGGAACTCTCACGCCAACCAAGGAAGCCCTCCGCCACGGCTGGTTCGATCCGGTCGTCCTGCCAGTCCCGATGGCCAGCGCCCACCACGTCGCCATCCTCCGGGACGCCATCGCCGTCCGAGCGGGCGCGCTCGCACCTCCCGTCCTTCGCCGGTTGACTGAATCCGACCGTCCGGACACCTCGACTGGCCGGGGAAACCGATGACCCGCCCCACGAGATGCCATTCGCCCGGCGTGCTTCTTGCCCTGACCGTGACGGCAAGCGGACTATTCGCTTGCCCGATCATCAGCCGGATGGCTTATTGAGGTAAGCACATGCAACGTGTCGGGACTCTTCTGGTCGCCGTCGTGGCGCTGTTCGCGGCCCTTGCCGTTTCCGACGCGACCGCTCCGCCGGCCCAGGCGGCCAACTGTGAGTTCACTTTCGGCTTCGCGACCCTGCACAACCTGATTCCTAACGTCGTCGGCAACTGCGTCACCAACGTCCAGTACGCGGTGAACGGCGACGGCCTGCAGCAAACCACCAACGGGTTGCTCGTCTGGCGGAAGGCCGATAACCACACCGCGTTCACTAACGGCTCGCAAACCTGGGTCCTCGGTCCGTTCGGCCTGCAAACCCGCCCGAACAACCAGCGGTTCCTCTGGGAGAAGAACGCGGCCAAGGTCAGCAGCACCCAGGTCATCAACTTCGTGCCTCCGGCGACTACCAGCCAGACTGCCTCGGGAAGCTGCTTCGTGCCGTCGATCGCCTCCAACCGGTCGGATGCCTTCCGGTGCTCGACCGGCAACTCGATCCTCGACCCCTGCTTCACCGTCCCGGGCAAGTCGTCGGCCGTCGTCTGCACGCCTGATCCCACGGATCCCAGCACCTTCTTCACCCTGAATCTCACCCAGCCGTTGCCGCCGGCCCAGGCGACCCCCACGACCAGGCAAGCGTGGTTTCTCCAGCTTGCCGACGATACCGTCTGTAACTTCCTCACCGGCGGAACCGGGGCCGTCAACGGCGAGCGGATCAACTATGCCTGCTCGGATGGCTGGGTCATCGTCGGCAATCCCCAAACTGGCACCGTCTGGACCGTTCACGAGGTCCTGCTTCCGCCCATGCAGCTCTCGCCGGTGCAGCAATCAATCAACATCGACGTCAAGACGGTCTGGCAGTAGGACCGCTGGCCAAATTGGACTATCGACCGCCCGAGAGTTCGTAGGGGCGGTTCGTGAACCCCGCGTCCGCGCTCGTGAGAATTGCTGCTCGAAGGGTGAGCCATGGGACACGATCATCGACCGATCATGCTGATTACCGGTGCCAGCAGCGGAATCGGCTGGTCGACGGCGAAGGCCCTGACGAGGGGGGAAGGTTACCGCGTGGCGCTCATCGCCCGCCGCGAGGATCGTCTGACCTCGCTGAGCGACCAGATTGGCGTCGCCGCGAGCCTGGCGCCCGCGCTCGGGCCGATCCTCGATCGATTCGGCCGCCTCATCGCGGAGCGACGGCTGAGGCCCGTGGCGGACACGCTGAAAAAGCGTTCCCCCGGGACATCGTGACCGATGTCGTCGGAGAAGCCGGGCCCGGCCGCGATCATCTCGTCCCGCTGCGCCACTCGGGAGCGTGGCTGGTACACCGTCGAGACTACTCTCGACCACTTCGCGACGATCACCTACGCCGTTCCTCCGGAGCGGGTCCGACCGCTGATCCACCCCGATTTCGAGCTGCACACCGTCTCGATCGACGACGACGAGCGCGCCTTGCTTTCGGTCGTCGCGTTCGTCGATCGAGACTTTCGCTTCCGGCGGCTTCCCTGGGCTCGCTGGTCTTTCGGACAGACGAACTATCGGATCTACGTGCGCTACCAGGGCCAGGAGTGCGCCTGGTTTCTCGGCACGACCCTCGCCTCCCGATTCGTCGTCGTTCCACGCTACCTCTGGCGCCTGCCGTGGCACGCGGCCCGAACGACCATCGACGCCCGCTACGACGCCGCGGCGGCTCGGTACGAGCATTACTCGCTGACCACCAGGAGCGCGTGGGCCGCGGCCGAGCTAACCCTCGACGACACCGGCCAGTCCGCCGATCTGCTCCCCGGATTCCCGGATCTGGACACCCAGCGGCTCGTCCTGACCCACCCGGTGGCCGGCTACTACTGGCGCACCGACGGGCGCCTCGGCTCGTACCGAATCTGGCACGATCGAATCCACCAGACCGTCGGGCAGGCGCGGCACGCCCGATTCGGCCTGCTCGAACGGCTGGGCATCGTCGGCGCGGACGAAGCGTCGCGACCGCATTCGGTGCTGATCCAGCGCGAGGTGCCGTTCGAGATCTACCTTCCACCCAGGATTGTGTACAATCGCCTCCACCCTTGACGCGGATTAGCGCACGCTCTATATTCCGCCCATGATTTGTCGACAGATGGATTGGGAGGAACGGCCATGTCTGACCAGAACGCGGTCGAGCGCGGCGAAAGCGGGCTCGCGTGGGATCGCCTGGGTCCGACGACCCGGCGGCGTTTCATTGTCGGTTCGATCCGTCTCGGACTTGGCGCGGTCGCGGCGCCGGTGTTGGCCGAGGCGCTGATCGGCTGCGGGCAGTTGCGAGGATCGGGGAAAACGCTGACCTGGTCGCGGGGCGATGATTTGCGCACCCAGGACCCCCAGCTCATCTCCGGCCTGATGGAAGGAACGATCGCCCGGGTGCTCTACGATCCGCTGATGGATACCGATGCCAAGGGCAACCAGGTCAAAGTCCTCGCCACCGACTGGTCGATGGCGGAAGACGGCACGTCCTACACCTTCAAGCTGCAGCCCGGCGTCAAGTTCCACGACGGCTCGGATTTCGACGCCGATTCGGTCGTCTTCACCTACCAGCGGCTCCTGGACAACCCGACGTTTCAGCACGCCTCGTCGTTCAAGGGCGTGTTGAGCAAGGTCACCGCGGTCGATCCGATGACGGTGCGCTTCGATCTCGCCAAGCCGAACCCCGGCCTGATCACCTCCTTCACCGAGCCGATCCTCTGTCCGGCGGCCTTCAAGCAGTACGGCGCGGATTTCTTCAAGAAGGGCATCGGCACCGGACCGTTCAAGTACAATTCGTGGACGCCCAACGAGCGGTGGATCGGCGACGCCAACCGAAACTACTGGGTCAAGGGGATGGTCAAGCTGGACCAGATCATCTTCCGCTCGATCCGCGAGGATGCGACCCGGATCGCCGCGCTGCAGAGCGGCGAGGTCGACATCATTGACAGCCTCTCGGGCGACCAGGCTGAGCAGCTCGGCAAGGACTCGAACGTCAGCATCGTCCGCTCCCCGGCCACCAACGAGCTCGCGATCACCTTCAACGTTCGTCGCGATCCGTTCAAGAACAAAGACGCGCGCTGGGCGGTCGCCTACGCGATCGACACCAACAACATCGTCACGAACATCGTCAAAGCCGGTCACGCGGTGGGCGCGTCGATCCCGCCGGGCACGATCGGCTACGACGACGCGCTGTTCAAGAAAGTCATTCCCTACGACATGGCGAAGGCGAAGGCCTCGTTCGCCCAGGCGGGCATCAAGCCGGGCACGAAGATCTCGTTCAAGCTCAACCCGGCCTGGTTCGCCAAGATCAAAGAGGCGTGCGAATACGTCGGAAACCAGCTCCAGCAGCTCGGCTTCCAGGTGGATATGCAGTTCCTCGAGCCGGGCGCCTACACCCAGGCGCGGAAGACCGGCGACTTCGACATGTGCATCCAGGAGATCGGCCGGGCCAACAACCCGGATCCGAACTTCACGATTCTCTACGTCGATTCGGCGTTTGGCAATTTCTACAAAGAGATCAACCCGAACATCGTGACCATGATCGAGCAGGCGCGCAGTGAGCTCGACCAGACCAAGCGGGATAACGACTACAAGCAGATCCAGCAGGTGCTCTACGACGACCTGCCCGAGCTGATTCTCTACCAGGAAGAGTTCATCTGGGGCGTTCGCAAGCGGGTGACCGGCTTCGAAGGCCGAACCGGCGGCGATACCCGGGTGTACGCCTGCGACGTCACCTCCTGAAAGCTTTGATCAGGAAGATTTCTTGATCACCTACGCCGTTCGCCGAACCCTCCAGGCGCTGGTCGTTCTCTGGGGGGTTTCGGTCATCGTCTTCGCGCTGCTGCGGCTCGCTCCGAGCGACCCGGTCACGATCATGCTGGCCGAGACGGCCAGTCCGGAGCAGATCGCCGAAGCGCGCCACCAGATGGGATTCGATCAGCCGATTTACGTCCAGTACGTCATCTTCGTCGACCACGCCCTTCAGGGCGACCTCGGCGACTCGATCTTCTACAAAGAGCCGGCGCTTCAGGTCATCGTCAACGCGTTGCCCAACACGCTGCTGCTCAGCGCGGTCGCTTTCCTGATCTCGGTCGGCGTCGCGCTGCCGGTCGGGATCCTCTCGGCGCTTCACCGAGATACCTTCTGGGATTACTTCGGCGTCGGCCTCGCCCTGATCGGCCAGGCGACGCCGCCCTACTGGCTGGGGATCATGCTGATCATCGTCTTCAGCGTCGACCTGCACCTTCTGCCTACCTCGGGCGATTTCGGGCCGCGATACATCATCATGCCGGCGGTGACCCTCGGCGCGGTGCTCATGCCCATCGTCACCCGGCTGGCGCGGTCGGGCATGCTCGACGTCCTGAACGACGACTACGTCCGCACCGCGCGCGCCAAGGGCCTCCGCGAGCGGACCGTGGTGTGGAAGCACGCCCTACGCAACATGCTGATCCCGCTGGTCACCGTGCTGGGCCTGCAGCTGAGCGCCCTCCTCGGCGGCGCGGTGATCATCGAGCAGGTCTTCGGCTGGCCGGGCGTCGGCCAGATCGCGGTGAACGCGATCTACTCGCGCGATTACCCGGTGGTGCAGGCCGACGTGCTGATCGTCTCGGCGGCGTTCGTGTTCATGAATCTCGCGGTCGACCTGCTCTACGCGCGGCTCGACCCGCGGATCCGCTACCAGTGAGGGCCAAATGAGCGTCCGTCACGAACCGCGCGATAGCAGCCTGGCGAGCGAATCATGAAACATCCTGAGGGCAGGGTTTGATGGTGAGACGGGCCCTCCGCACCGGATCGTCGTTCTCGCAGCCCGGCGACCGCTCCGACGACGGTCTGGACCTCGAGATCTCGTCGCCCCGAACGTCGTTCTTCCGGCGGGCGCTGCGCAGCCGACGGCTGGTCGTCGGCGCGGCGCTGATCGGCCTGGTGGTCCTGATGGCCCTCCTGGCGCCGCTCCTGGCGCCGTTCCCGCCGCTGCAGCAAGCCGCCCAGTTCAACAACCAGCCGCCGTTCTTCCACGAGCCAAGCGGCGCGCTCCATCTGCTGGGCACCGACCCGCTCGGCCGCGACGTCCTGAGTCGAATTATCTACGGCGCGCGCGTCTCGCTGCTGATCGGCGCCACCGCCGTCCTGCTGGCCGGGAGCGTCGGCGTGCTGATGGGGCTGCTGTCCGGCTACTTCGGCGGGCTGACCGAGACGCTGATCATGCGCCTGGTCGATACCGAGATGGCGATTCCCTTCATCCTCCTGGCGATCGTGCTGGTCGCGCTGTTCGGTCAAAGCCTGGTCGGACTGATCATCATTCTCGGCCTCACCGGCTGGCTCGGCTACGCCCGGATCGTGCGAGGCGTCGTCCTCTCCCTCAAGCAGATGCCTTACGTCGAGGCGGCCCACGCCCTTGGCGCCTCGCACCCGCGCACCCTCTTCAAGCACGTGCTGCCCGGCGTCTGGACGCCGGTGATCGTCGTGGCGACCCAGCAAGTCGGATCGATGATGATCGCCGAGTCGTCGCTGACCTTCCTGGGCATCGGCGTGCCCCCGACCATCCCCACCTGGGGCGCCATGATCGCCGACGGCCGCAGCTACGTCCAGATCGCCTGGTGGGTCTCGACCCTCCCCGGCCTCGCCCTCACGATCACCGTGCTGGCGGTCTACTTCTTCGGCGACGGGCTAAGAGACGTGCTGGATCCGCGACTGCGGGTGTGAAGGGAAGTCTGGACCACGGGACGTTTGGACCACGAAGGGCGCGAAAAGAACGCGAAAAGGGGGACGAATCGTCGGGGAGGCAGACGACGACCTTCCCGACGTCGCTATCGGGGAGCCGTCCAGAGCGACAGCCGGATCTCGGTTTAACATCACGCGGCGCACAGCCGAGAGGCAACCCACTGTCGATGTATCCGACGTTCGATACTCGGGGAATCCGGCCGCCACTGGTCACGGATCGCCGCCCGTGAGGTGTTCGCGCTCTTTTC
>JAJPKB010000114.1 GCA_021323915.1 Chloroflexota bacterium
GCCCCTGGACCAGACCGTCCCGAGCTATCCGCGCTCGCACTACCCGGTGCCGACGGCGCACCCGGAGATTCGCGCCTTCCAGCCCGACGTGCTCGAGTTCATCGGCGGGCGCTCTTCGTCCGGCTTGCCGGCCGGGCGCGCCCTGGTGGACGTTCGCTCGCCCAAGGAGTTTTCCGGCGAGCTCCTCCACATGGCCGACTACCCGCAGGAGGGCACGCTCCGCGGCGGGCACATCCCGGGCGCGGCGTCGATCCCCTGGGGCCAGGCCGCCAATCCCGACGGCACCTTCAAGTCGGCCGACGAGCTGCGTCAGCTCTACGGGGGCAAGGGAGTGACGCCGGAGCGCGACGTCGTCGTCTACTGCCGGATCGGGGAGCGCTCGTCGCACACCTGGTTCGTCCTTCACGAGCTGCTCGGCTACCCGCGGGTCCGCAACTACGATGGATCGTGGACGGAGTGGGGCAACGGCGTTCGCTTGCCGATCGAGAAGTAGGGAGCACCCTTGGATCGACAGGCATATCTAGAGAACTTGCTCGACCACTACCAGAATCCCCGCCACCGGGAGAAGCTGCCGGACGCCGACGTGGCGATGCCGGGGGGAAACCCGGGGTGCGGCGACGTGGTGTCGGTTTATCTCAAGGTCGATAGGACCGCGGGAGGGCCGGCGCGCGTCGATCAGGTTGGCTGGATCGGCGCGGGCTGCACGATCAGCCAGGCGGCGGCGTCGGTGGTGGCCGAGCTGGTCAACGAGGGCCATTCCACCCTGGACGAGATCCTCGACATGAGCTACGAGGACCTCCTCGACAACCTCGGCCGCGACGTGGTCTCGACGCGCCCGCGTTGCGCCACCCTGGCGCTGGGAACGCTCAAGGCGGCGGTCCGCAAGTACCGCCGCGACGAGGAGCGGCGCGCCGCCGGCCTGCCGGTCGAAGCGGTTCCCGAGGAAGAGCTCGAGCGCTTCGAAGTCTGAGGGCGAGCCAGGCGCGGCCGCGCCCGCGGTTCGCGATTCCTCCACGCGACGGGCCACCGGATTCTCGCGCCGTCCGGTTCCCGCCGTGGCTCCGCCTTCGAACTCGTCGCCGGGACGCGCGCGACGATCCGTTCTCACCAACCTCTTGACATCCGTCTTCCTTTCTTGAATACTAGGCCCACTTTCTGTATACAGAACGATCGGAGCGCGATGCTTTGCTGAAGCGCCTGGATCCCGCGTCGCGGCCTGACGTGTCCCTGCAGGCGCACGCCTACCAGCAGCTTCTCGACGCGATCGTCGGCCTCGAGCTGCGCCCCGGCCAGCGTCTGGTCGAGACTCGCCTGGCCGAGGAGCTCGGCGTGAGCCGGATTCCCCTTCGCGAGGCGCTGCGCCAGCTCGAGAAGGAGCAGCTGGTCGAGACCACCCACCGACGCGGCGCGCGGGTGGCTCCGCTGACGGTGCAGGATGCCCGCGACGTCTACACTCTCCGCATCACCCTCGAGGCGCTCGCCGCCCGACTCGCGGCGGAGAACGCCAGCGGCGCGCAGGTTCGCCGGATGGAGGAGGCGATCGCCGCCTCGGAACGGGCGATCGCCCAGGGCGCGGCGCGCTCTCCGGACGCGTCCGGCGCGCGCTTCCACGCGGAAGTGCTGGCGGCGAGCGGGAATCGGAAGCTCGAAGCCGTGCTCGGCGGAATCGCTCACCACGTCGCGGCTACGGACCATCCAGGTGCTCACCGCGGATTCGGAAACCGCGCGCAAGGCCCTGGAAGGGCACCGGGCGATCTTCCAGGCGATCGCGCGACGTCAGGAACGTCGCGCGGAGCGTCTCATGGAGGAGCACGTCCGTATTGCCCTGCAACGGGTGTCCCCCATCCTCGCCCGGGCGACCGCCGGTTCGCTGGTGAGCCCGGTGCTTCCGTCGGCGGAATCGGCGGGCTCTCCCGAGCTCGTCACGGTGTCCGACACTTGATGAAGAGGTCTTCGGAATGATGGATCCCCGCGAAGCCCCCGGTCGATCGCGGCTGAGTCGGAAGCGCTTTCTTCGGCTTGGCGTGGGCGCGCTCGTCGCTACGAGCCTCCCGCTGCTCGCCGCCTGCTCGGGCGGCGCCAGTCCCGCGGGCGGGGCGAGCAGCCCGAGCGCGCCGACGTCGACAGCCGCGAACGGTGCCAAACCCGGCGCGACCGCCGCTCCGTCGTCCGCGAACGCGGTCACCCTGGAAATGTGGGCGATCGGCGGCAAACCCCAGGCCGACATTCTCGCCAAGGATATCTTCCCCGGCCTGTACAAGCAGCAGCCGGACATCAAAGAGGTCCACGTCCAGATGCTCGCCAGCTGGCAGGACCTTTTCCAGAAACTGGTCACCGCGCTCGCCGGCAACGCCGGGCCGGATCTTTCCCGGATCAAGGATTACTGGACACCCGAGTTCGCCGTCAAGGGAGTCCTCCTGCCGCTCGACTCCTACCTGGCCGAGCAGAAAGACATCACCTCGGACAAGTACGGCCAGGCCCGCTGGGACTCGGCCCAGTGGCACGGCAAGGTCTACGCGCTTCCGTTCACCACCTTCGTCGAGGACTACTTCTACAACGAGACCCTGATGAGCGCCGCCGGCCTCAAACCCGCCTCGACCTGGGACGAGCAAACCGCGAACGCCCAGAAGCTGACTGACGCCTCGAAGCAGCAATGGGGCTATATGCTCTACGACTACGGCGCGTCCCAGAGCGGTACCTGGGACTACATTCCGCTGCTCTGGCAGGCTGGCGGCGAGTTCACCAACTCGGACCGCACCCAGCTCACCTTCAATAGCGAGGCCGGTCTCACCGCGCTGAGCTACCAGGTTGATCTGATCTGGAAGTACAAGGTGTGCCTGCCGCCCGGCCAAACGACCACCAACGTCGTCCAAAACAACAAGATCGGCCAGTGGCACACCGGCTGCTGGGTGATCCCAACCTACGCCCAGACCGCGCCGAATCTCAAGTACTCGGTCGATCTCGTTCCTGCCCTCAAGGGCGACAACCGCTCGATGATCATCGGTGGCAACAATATCGGCGGCTTCAAAGGAACCAAGCACGCGGATCAGGCGTGGAAGACGCTCGCCTGGATCGGAAGCGGAGCGAGCGACCTGACCTGGAATTCGAAGGCCGGTTACCTCCCGGTGCGCGTCGAGAACTGGAAGAGCGAGCCGTACGCGAGCGATCCAACGTGGAAGGTCGTCGTCGAGCAGGCCCAGCGGCCCGATACCAAGCCGATCCCAATCTTCGTCGGTTACGAGGAGATCACTGACAAGATCGGCTCCGAGCTCCAGGCCGCCTACTATCAGAAGAAGACGCCGCAGCAGGCCCTGACCGACGCGCAGATCGAGGGAAACGCCCTGATGCAGAAGTACGCCCAGAGCGGGGGATGAGACGATGTTCGGGTTGCGATTCCGGCGGCAGGATCTCGAAGGTTACCTGTTCCTGCTTCCCTGGCTGATCGGCCTGGTCGTCTTCCGCCTGCTGTCGATCCTGGCGTCGGCCGGGCTGAGTCTGATGAGCTGGGACCTCCTTCAGCCGCCGAAGTTCGTCGGGCTCCAGAACTTTCGCGATCTGCTGGTGGATAACCTGTTCTGGACCTCGCTGGGGAACACGCTGTACTACGTCGCCGGCAGCGTCCCACTCGTTCTGATCTTCGCGCTGGTCGCCGCGTTCCTGCTCAGCCGTCCGCTGCCCATCGTCGGCGTGTTGCGAACGGTCTACTATCTACCGTCGGTCACGACCGGCGTCGCGGTCGCCCTCCTCTGGCAGTGGATGTTCGAGCCGACTTACGGCGTCATCGACACCATGCTCTCCTGGGTCGGCATCCCCGGGCCACCCTGGCTCGGCAGCACCACCTGGGCGATGCCCGCGCTCATCCTGATGAGCACCTGGGGAATCGGCGGGGCGATGGTGATCTTCCTGGCCGGCATCAAAGGCGTGCCCACCCACCTCTACGAGGCGGCGGCCATCGACGGCGCGAACGGCTGGCACCAGTTCTGGCACGTGACGATGCCGATGCTCAGCCCGGTGATCTTCTTCAACCTGATCATCGGCGTCATCAACTCGTTTCAGGTCTTCACCCAGGCCTACGTCATGACGAACGGTGGCCCGGCCAACGCGACGCTCGTCTACATCCTTTACCTCTACAATCAGGGCTTCTCCTGGCTGCACATGGGCTACGCGTCGGCGCTCGCCTGGATTCTGTTCGTCATCGTTCTCCTCTTGACGACGATTATCTTCCGCCAGTCCGGGTGGGTCTACTACGAAGGGGCGGGGCGCTAAGATGGCACGGGTCACCGCTCAGATCGGCTCGATCTCCCGGCGTCGTCCCGTGGCCGTCACGCTCGCGCGGCAGCTTCCTGATACGATCGCCTTCGTCGTCGCCTGCGCCTGGGGCATTCTGTTCCTGATCCCGTTCATCTGGATGGTCAGCAGCTCGCTCAAGACCGAGGCGCAGATCTTCGTCCTGCCGATCCAGTGGATCCCGAAGCCGTTCCAGCCCGGCAATTACGTCGAGGCCTGGAACGACGTCCCGTTCGCGCGCTACTTCCTGAATACGGCGATCATTACCGGGGCGAATCTCCTCGGCACGCTCCTCTCCTGCTCGCTCGCGGCCTTCGCCTTCGCCCGGCTCCGCTTCAAGGGCCGGGATACTCTTTTCTTCGTCACCCTCATGACGATGATGCTGCCCGGCCAGGTCACGCTCGTTCCCCAGTTCATCCTCTTCCGCCAGCTCAACTGGATCAATACGTATCTACCCCTGGTCATCCCCGCCTTCTTCGGAAACCCGTTCTACATCTTTCTGATCCGCCAGTTTATGCTGACGATTCCCGGCGAGCTGGAGGAAGCGGCCCGGATCGACGGCGCGTCGTCGCTCCACATCTTCGCCCGAATCTTCGTGCCACTCGCGGCGCCGGCCCTCGTGGCCAGCGTCATCTTCAGCTTCATGTTCCACTGGAACGACTTCTTTGGCCCGCTGGTCTATCTCAACTCCGACGAAATGAAGACCCTCGCGCTCGGGCTCGACGCGTTCAAGGGGGAATTCACCAACCAGTGGCACCTCCTGATGGCGGGCAGCGTCATGATGCTGCTCCCTTGCGTCGTCGTCTTCTTCCTGGCCCAGCGCTACTTCATCGAAGGGGTAGTCATGACCGGACTCAAAGAGTGATAGCATTCGGAGGAAACCTTGTCCGAGCGTTTCGTGGCGATTCAGGTGGGAGCGGTCTCGTTTGTCGACGAGGGCGTGCCCCGGGTGCTCGACGTGTTCCAGGAGCAGGGACGCGTGAACGCCCTCTTCCTCGCGACTCCCACCTGGACCCGTGGCACCGGTGGGCGTCAGCTCCCCAACCAGCCCCTGCCGGACCACGGCGTTCAGGCACATGACCTGGAATGGGTCGGCGGTAACTACGCGACGGTCCACCCACAGTACTACGGTGGAACGACTCTCGGGCCGGCGGGACGCGCGCCGGAGCACCCGGACTTTGACCTCTTCGCGGCGGTGATCCCGGAGGCAAGGCGGCGGGACATGCGCAGCATCGCCTGGATCGAGGAAAGCAGCTATGCCGCCGAGCTACGGCGCTACCCCAACTTCCCCAAGTGCCTCGAAGTCGATGCCTGGGGCCGCCCGACGACGCGCTTCTGCTTCAATAACCCGGACTACCGCACCTGGCACCTGAGCGTGGTGGAGGATTACGCCAAGAGCTACGACCTCGACGGTATCGCGTGGTGTTCCGAGCGCCCCGGTCCGCTCAATCTCCTGATGCAGGGGCCGGCTCAGCCGGATCAGGTGAGCTGCTTCTGTCCGCACTGTCAGTCCCTCGCCCGCGACCGTGGGATCGATATCCGTCGGGCGAAGGAAGGGTATCAGAAGGCGATCGAATGGAACGCGCGGGTGTCGGCAGGAGACCGGCCCCGCGACGGGGCTTTTGTCAGCTTCTGGCGACTTCTCCTCCAGTACCCGGAGCTTCTCGCCTGGCAAGCGCTCTGGACCGATAGTCAGCACCAGATCTACCGCGATATCTACGGCCTCGCCAGGGCGTGCAAGCCGGAGCTCCAAGTCGGTTGGCACGTCTACCACAATATCTCGTTCAGTCCGTTTTACCGCGCCGACCAGGACTACGCCGAGCTGAGCCGCTACTCGGACTTCCTGAAGGTGGTCATCTACAACAACTGCGCGGGGCCGCGCTTCCACGCCTGGGTCGCCAACATCTGCAAGAGCCTGTTTGCCGACGTCGAGCCGGCCGACGCGTACCCGCTCCTTCTCAAGCTTCTCCAGCTGGACGAGGCGCCCTACGCGGAGCTGCCGACGGCCGGCTTCTCACCGGAATACGTTCGACGGGAGACCGAGCGCGCGGTCGCCGGGGTCGATCGGCGCACGAAGATCTATTCGGGGATCGACATCGACATCCCCACCGGACCGCACGACACCAAGTGCACGCGTGAGGGGGTCAAGCAAGCCGTCCTTGCCGCCTTCGCCGGGGGCGCCCAGGGCGTCGTCCTCAGCCGCAAATACTCCGAGATGTGGCTCGACCACCTGGCTGGCGCCGGCGATGCGCTGCGCGAGCTGGGCGACTGATTCTCATTCCAGTACCGCACCTTTGCTGAAAGGAAGCGCATGGTCACGACTCGGGTTCAATCCACCGCCGAGCAACCGGCCCGGGCGGGTATCGTCGATTGCGACGTCCACGTCTATCCCCGGAACCTCGACGAGATCAGATCCTACCTACCGATGCCCTGGCGAGATCGCTACAACGGTGGAGGACGGGGCTTCTTCGGCAACCCGTCCCACGGGAATCGGCTGGACAGCGCTCCGCCGCGGGGAGGCCCGCCGGGCTCCGATCCCGCTTTCCTCCGCGAGCAGCTGATCGACCGGTACGGCGAGGCCTACGCGATTCTCCTCCCGCGGGCCTTCTGCAATCTCCATCCGGACCCCGACTTCGGGTCGGCCATCGCCGCCGCCTTCAACGACTGGCTCGCCGATACCTGGCTTTCGACCTACAACGGAGACGGCGTCTTCAAGGGCTCGATCACCGTCGCCCACCAGGATCCTCTCGCGGCAGCGCGCGAGATCGAGCGCTGGGCCGGCCATCCTGGCTTCGTCCAGGTGATGATGGACTCCGGGGCGCGCGCTCCCTATGGCCAGCGCCAGTACTACCCGATCTACGAGGCCTGCGCGAAGCACGGGCTCCCGCTGGCGATCCACCCCGGCACCGACGGCATGGGAATCAACGTGCAGCCGTCGCCGGGCTATCCCACCCACTACATCGAGTGGCACACCTGCCTTTCGCTGGCCTTCCAGGCGCACCTGGTGAGCCTTCTCACCGAGGGCGTCTTCGAGCGGTTCCCGGGCTTCAAGGTCGTGTTGGTGGAAGGGGGCGTATCCTGGCTGCCCGCGCTGATGTGGAGGCTGGACGCCGAGTGGAAGGCCCTGCGATCCGAGGTTCCCTGGGTGGTCAAGCCGCCATCGGCCTACCTGCTGGACCACGTCCGCCTGACCAGCCAGCCGCTCGAGCGCCCCGACAACCCTGCCCACCTCCTCTCCGTTCTGGAGATGATGGACGCCGCGCACATTCTCCTCTTCGCCAGCGACTACCCGCACTGGGACTTCGACTCGCCGACCCACGCCTTTCCGCGCCTTCCGGATGATCTGCACCGGCGGATCTTCTCGGAGAACGCGCGCGAGCTGTACGGATTCCCGAAGACGGCGGGTTAGCGATGGGGAAGCACGTCGTCGGACGGGTCGGCGAGCTGCCTCCGGGCAGCCGAAGGATCGTCGACGCGGAGGGGCGCTCGATCGGCGTCTTCAACGTCCACGGGCAGTATTACGCGCTTCGCAACCGCTGCCCTCACCAGGCGGCACCGCTCTGCCAGGGCTCGATCAAGGGCATGACCCTGCCCTCCAGGCCCGGGGAATACGTCTGGGCGCGCGACGGGGAGATCCTCCGTTGTCCCTGGCACGGCTGGGAGTTCGACCTCACCAACGGGCGTTCGATCTTCAACCCGCACGCCGTCCGGGTGAAGACGTACCAGGTCACGGTGGAAGAGCCGGAAGAAGCGGTGGAAACCTTCCCGGTGACCGTCGAGGACGGCTTGGTCATCCTGCACGTGTAGAAGAGGTAGGGAGACGTGGCGCGGTCGATCCCCACGAGCGCGCTGGAAGGGCAATTGCCCTGGCATCATATAATTGCGATGTTCTCGAAAGGAGGCGTGATCGTGGACGTCTTCGACGCGGTTCGGACGATCCTGGCGGTTCGGCGTTACCAGGACCGGCCGGTGCCGGACGATCTGGCGCGCCGGATCCTCGAAGCCGGGCGGCTGTCGGCCAGCGCCATGAACGCCCAGCCGTGGCACTTCATCGTGGTCCAGAACAAGGATACCCTGCGCCAGCTCGGGGCGATGCTCCGCACCGGGCCCTACGTCGCCCAGGCGCCGCTGGCGATCGTCGTCGCCATCCCGCCGGGGCCCTACGCGATCTCCGATGCGAGCCGCGCGATCCAGTCGATGCTGCTGACGGCCTGGTCCGAGGGCGTCGGCTCGAACTGGGTCGGCTTCAGCGGCAGCCTGGAGGGAATCAAGCCTCTCCTCGGCATCCCGGCCGACCTGGACGTGCTGGCGGTCCTCCCGTTCGGGTACCCGGAGGAAGCGGTGGGAAGGGGTAAGAAGAACCGCAAGCCGCTGGCCGAGATCGCCTCTCGCGAGCGCTACGGCCAGCCTTACCAGTAGGTCGGCACGACCGGCCGCCGCGCGGAATGGAGGTCCAGACGACGATCACGATGCTCAACATCTTCCGTCGAGCGCGGGCCTTGCCGCTGAGCCTCGCGTTCGCCAGCTACGAGCCCATGGCCGCGCCGGTTCGGGATCAGGTCAGGATCACCGGCATCAAGGCCATGCAGGTGACTGGACTGCGGTCGACCCTGATCAAGGTCGAGACCGACGCCGGCATCGCCGGCTATGGCCCCTGCCACGGCAGCGGGCCGTTCGCCCGGAGCGTCATCGCGGGGCTGGAGGGAGGCCGGCTGCCCCACCTGGGGCTGATCGGCAAAGATCCGCTCGCGATTCAGGTTCACTTCCATAATATGTTCTACGCCTATCCGCAGCGGGGACGGCAGGTCCGCGTCTTGAGCGGCATCGACATCGCGCTCTGGGACCTGGCCGGGAAGATCCTTGGCAAGCCGGTGTCGACCCTGCTCGGCGGCAGGTTTCGCGACGAGATCCCGCTGTACTCGCACTGCACCGGGGGAGATTACTTCAGCAAGGAGGCCTGGCGGGACCGGACCCAGGAACTGACCGGCGACCCGCGCGGCTTCACCGCGTTCAAAGTCGACATCCATCAGCCGCTGGGCGTGCCCATGCAGCAGTACACCCCGAGCATCGGTCCGCGGGAGGCGCGCAAGATTCACCAGGCCTACACCCTCGCCCGCGAGGCCTTTGGGCCGGACGTCGACATCATCGTCCACTGTCACAACGAGCTGGACGTCCCCAGCGCCATCCGGGTGGCCGAGGCGGTCGAGCCGATCAAGCCGCTCTTTTTCGAGGATCCCCTGGCGCCCGCCTTTTCCGAGTCGTGGCTGGCGTTGCGGCGAGCCACCCGGCTGCCGATCATGACCGGCGAGAACCTGGAGCTTGCCGAAGATGCGCTGCCCTTCCTCCAGGCCCAGACCGTCAATTGTCTCCAGCCCGACTTGATCAACTCGGGGGGCATCACCGGCACCAGGCTGATCGCGGACTTGGCGGGACTGTATCGGATCCCGGTCTGTCTGCACAACGTCAGCGGCCTGGCGCTCAACCTGGCGTCGCAGCAGTTCTCGGCGGCCGTCTTCAACTGCCCGATGATGGAATGCACCCGCGACGCCGACCAGGCGAAGGAAGCGGCGAGCAACGCCCCGGTGATCAAGGGCGGTCGGATGAAAGTGTCGACGCGGCCGGGGCTCGGCCTGGACCTCGACCAGGACTACCTGAAGGCGAACCGCGCCGATGGCGAGCCCTGGTGGGGATGAGCGCGACTCGACGAGTTTCTGCCGTTTTTTCGAAATGATCGATCACGCGCTCGGTCGAAGGCGCTTCTTGCTGCTACAATCACCCCGAACGTGCGAATGGCCCATGGAGGTGGATGGTGACAGTCCAGATCGCGCTCCTGGGCTCGGGCTTCGTGTCCGAGCTGTACATGCAGGGTCTGAGCGAGGTTCGTGGTCACGATGTCGTCGTCAACTACTCGCGCACCGCCGAGCGCGCGCGAGCCTTCGGTGAGAAGTGGCGGATCCCCGCGCAAACGACCGATCTGAAGGCGGCGATCCAGCGCGACGACGTCGACCTGGTGATCATCGGCCTGCCCAACGAGGCCCACGTCGAAGCAACCCGCCTGGCCACCCAGGCGAAGAAGCACGTAGTGTGCACCAAGCCGCTCGGCCGCAACGCCGTCGAGGCTCGGGAGATGCTGGGCCTGGTCGAGCGGGCCGGCGTGCTGCACGGCTACGCCGAGACCGAGGTCTTCTCGCCGGCGGTGATGCGCGTCCGCAAGCTTATCGACGACGGCACGCTCGGTCGCCTCTTCAGCATCCGCTCGCGCGAGGCGCACTCCGGCCCCCACGCCGCCCACTTCTGGGACGCGGAGCGGACCGGCGGCGGCGCGCTCCTGGACATGGGCTGCCACATGTTCGAGGCGTTTCGCTATTTCCTGGGCAAGGACGATCGACCGGTCGACGTCATCGCCTGGGGCGACCGACTGGTCCACCACGAGAAGACGACCGCCGAGGACAACGCGATCGCGATGGTTCGCTTCCAGTCCGGCGCGATCGGCGTGGCCGAGACGTCCTGGGCCGCCCTCGGCGGGATGGATCTCCGCAACGAGGTGTACGGGGAGAAGGGCGCCGCCTACACCGACGTCACCCGGGGAACGCCGGTTCACGCCTTCACCCTCGGCGCGGCGGGCTATCTCATGGAGAAGGCGAACGCCGACAGCGGCTGGATCTTCCCGGTCCCCGACGAGGCGCGCGTCTACGGCTTCCACGAAGAGATGCGCCACTTCGTCGAGTGCGTGGCCCGGGGCGAGCTGCCGCGGGAAACCTTCCACGACGGCGTCGCGATCAACGCGATGATGGACGCCGCCTACCGCTCGATGAAGACCAGGAAGTGGGAGCCGATCGAGTTGTAGGACAAGCAGCCAGGATGATCAGCCGCCGCCTCGCCGGCCCCTCACCCTTTCTACCCTCTGACCCCCTTCTCCAGGGGGAACCTTCCTCTCCCAGAGGGAGAGGAAGGGAAGCGCTCGGCCGCCAGCTGAATCAATCGCGCGTTTGCTATCGATCAAGGCCAGTCCGGTCAGTCGGGAACGACGATCCCTTTGATGTAGCCGGGCGTTCGGGCCAGCGCGGTCTCGATCCCCTTGCCGACCTCGGCCAGGCCGAAGCGATGGGTCACCAGCTTGTCCATCGGAAAGACGCCGCGCCCGAGCGCGTCGATCGTCCGGCGCAGCTCGTCGACCGGATCCAGGCAGTGGCGCGGCTCGGCGAAGTGGACGATCGCCCCGCGACTCAGGCAGGGCGAGGGATCGTAGGTCGCGCCCGGATAGGCCGTCGTCACCACGACGAGGGTCGGCCGACCGGCCCGCAGGGAATCAGCCGCGAGGTCGAAACCGGCCGGGACGGTGGATGCTTCCATGGCGACGTCGATACCATGACCGTCGGTGATCTCGCGCACCCGGGCGGCGACGTCGTCGCGCCCCGGGTTGAGCTGGTGGGTCGCCCCGAGCGCCCGCGCGAGGTCGAGGCGGGCGTCCAGTAGGTCGACCGCGATCAGGCTGGCGAGGCCGGCGCTCCGCAGCCCGGCGACGCAGAGCAGCCCCATGAATCCGCAGCCGACGACCAGGGCGTGGTCGCCGAACTCCGGCCGGGCGGCCCGCAGCCCGGTCACGATGCACTTCACCGGCTCGACGATCGCGTGCTCGAGCGCGAGGTGGTCGGGCACCCGGACGAGCATCGTGTCGCGCGCCTTCGCGTGGGTGGCGAAGGCCGGACTGAACAGGCCGGCTACCCGGTCCCCCGGCTTCCAGGCGGTCACCTCGGCGCCGACCGCCTCGACGATGCCGGCCGGCTCGTGGCCGATCGGACGGGGAAGCTCGGTCGGGCGCTGGCCGGAGTAGAAGCCGGCCTCCCAGGAGCAGATGCCGCAGGCGACGACCTTGACGGCCACGTCGTGGGGACCCAGCTCCAGGGTCTCCTCGACGATCTCGATCCGCCGGGGCTCGACGAGTCGGGCGATCCGGGCGCGAACGTTCTCAGTCACCGTTCTCCGATCCTCCTTTCGCGGTGATGATGATACCACCCGCCGCCAAGGGTCGCCCACCCTAACCGGGGCCTAGCCCGTCTGGCCCATGACAAATGTGTGATCTTCGGGGGTGAAATTGGGCTTAACGCCGGGCCCGATCGCGCGTTATTAACTCGCGAAAGGGGGACTACCACATGCGACCACCATTCCGCCAGATTCTTCTCGCTCTTTGCCTGACCGGCGCGCTGTCGATCGCCCTGGTCGGAGGAGCTCTCGCCGACCGGGGCGGCGACGGTCACGCGCCCCGACACCCGGTGGTGACGGCACACGGCTCGGCTGGCCCATCAAGCGACGACGGTTCCCGGCACGGCCGGGGCGCCGACGACGATCAGACCCCGGTGCCGAGCATCGCCACGACGACGTCCGCGACCGCGACCCCGACCGACCAGAGCCCGACCGTCGTCGGGGAGGGGACGAACGATAACCACGGCGAAGAGGTGAGCGAGACGGCCCACCAGACCGCGGACGGCCCGGGCCACGGGGAAGAGGTCAGCGAAGTCGCGCGAAACGACACCGCCAACGACCTGGACGATGCTCTAACCGCCACGGCGTCGTCGACCGCGACCCCGACGGTCACCGGCACGCCGCCGACCGCGACCGACACGGCGACCGCGACGAATACCCCAACCGCCAGCGCGACGGCGACGTCTACTCCCACCGCGACCGCGACGGATACCGATACGCCGACCGTCACCGGCACTCCGCCGACGGATACCGCGACCGCCACGACGACGGCAACGCCAACCGCGACGAATACGCCGGACGACGTCGACGGACCGCGCTCCGACTCTCACCAGGACACCGCCATCATCGATGCGGTGATCTCCCTGCTACAGTCGGTCTTGCGCGGCCTGTAGCGGGCCCTCGAAGGGGCGAGGCATGCCTCGCCCC
>JAJPKB010000213.1 GCA_021323915.1 Chloroflexota bacterium
CGCCCCTACCGGCGGTCGGATGCCAGCATGGTCGGAGATTTTGCTCACCGCTGTAGGCTCGACATCCGGCCCGCGCGCAGTGATGGCACGCCGCGTGCATTAGTAACCCTTTCACAATTTTAGCTCGCGCGGCGGTTGACCAGCATGATACGCCTTGACCCAGACTCGATTCGGCGAATCGCCGTGCTTCGAGCGAACGGACTCGGCGATTTCCTCTTCGCGACCCCGGCGCTGCGGGCCCTCGCGGCCGGCTTTCCCCGAGCCGAGCTTACCTACCTCGGCTTGCCGTGGATGCGCCCTTTCGTCGAAGGGCGATATCGATATATCCATCAGACGCGGGTTGTTCCGCCGTACCCCGGACTTAGACGCGCCGAGGGAGATCAGCGGGCCGCCGATGCCGAAGCGGCGGATTTCTTCCGTTGGTGTCAGGAGTACCGATTCGATCTCGCGATCCAGATGCACGGGGGTGGCGTCGAATCCAATCCCTTCGTGCGGAGGCTTGGCGCACGACATTCGCTCGGGCTGGCCGGCCGAGGAGTGATCCATCTCGATCAGAATCTGACCTACCAGTTCTACCAAAGCGAGGTCATGCGCTACCTCGAGCTGGTGGGTCAGCTTGGCGTGCCGGCGGACGGGCTGGACATGGATGCCCCAGAGCTGCCAGACGACGAGCCGCGGCTGCGTCTTTCGTGGCCCGACCTGGAGCCCGGCGGATACGTCGTCGTTCACCCTGGCGCATCAGATCCGCGACGGCACTGGCCAATCGAGCGCTTCGCGGCTGTATCCGATTACGTCCAGCAGGCGCACGGGTGTCCCGTCGTCGTGACTGGCTCCCTGGTGGAGCGCCGCCTCGCGCGAGAGCTGGCGCGGCGGACGGCAGAGCCGGTCGTGGATCTGACCGGCCAGCTGGACCTTGGTGCGCTCCTGGCCCTGGTTCGACGCGCCCGACTGGTCGTTGGCAACGACACCGGCTTGGCGCACCTGGCTTACGCATCGGGCACGCCGAGTGTCGTGGTGTACTGGTGTGGAAACCTGATCACCGCCGGCCCGATGAAGCGCGAACGATTCCGGCCGGTCCTATCATGGACCCTCGATTGTCCCGCCTGCGGTCGGCGAGACTGTCGGTGTCGGGTCTCATTCGTCGCGGAGGCGCCGTTGGAAGAGGTCCTCACGCAGGTTGACGATCTGCTCGAAGGCGATCCTGGCGACGGTCGGCCAACCGTGCCAGAATGTGCGATAATGTGACGACGTGTACGTGTACGAAGGAGACGACCGAATCCGATGACTCGCTCAAGCCAGAAAACCCGGGATATTGCCCGCAAGCACCGACGGCACCGCCAGAAGCTGGAAGAGAAACAGAAGGGCGTTCGCCAGGCGGCGCCCTCGGCGCCGGTGCTTCGCGCCGCACCTGCCCCCGCGCCTCGGCCCGCTCCATCCCGTCCCCAGGCGCCGTCCGCGCGACCGCCGCGTGGACCGCGACCCGAACGCAGGCCCGCCGCCGATGGGCCGTCGCGCCCAGCGGAACAGTCCTGATCGATCTGCTCGGTTCGAGGTGAAGAAAGGCGAGCCCGAAGCGGCTCGCCTTTCTTCACGGGTCCAAATCTCGCGAGCAGGTTTCAGACAAGCATCGCGATGGCCAAACAGATCACGGCGATCGCGAGCAACGCCACCGGGGAGAAGAGTCCCGCGAGGGCGAGGATCGCGAGGATCAGCGCGACGACGACGAGGATGGTGTTGACGGTCACTCCGGTTGCGACTGGGCGCATGGATTTCACCTCGCTTTTACGGACAGGCCGCAACCTTCGTGCCGCGCGAGCACCTCTATTCCCCGGCGCGCTTGCTAACTAAGAACCGGTCGTATTCGTCGCGATCGATCGGAAGGCTGACCGGCTTTCGGCGGTAGCCGGACAACAACAGTGCGTTCGCGAGCTCCAGGGAATTTCGACCGTCTTCGCCGGTGGCGATCAGCGGCTCGCCGAGGCGAATCGAGCGGGCGAATTGTTGAACCACCCGCGCGTGGCCAGCGGGTGATGGTTGAGCCTCGACGGTTTCCCAGCTCCCGCTCGGCTTGCCCCACTTCTCGCCGGTAATCGTTTCCTCGTGTAGCGTTCGGTCCATTCGGTACAGGCGAAGGGTATGATCCTCGATCACGAGCTTGCCGCGGTCGCCGGTGAACTCCAGCCGGTTTTCCCCCGGCCATTCGGCGGTCGTCGTGTAGAGCCAGCCGGTGTGTCCGTCCTCGTAGTCGATCAACGCTTCGACGGTATCTTCGACCTCGATCCGATGGAGACGGGTATCGACCCGTCCCTGAACGCGGCTAGGTTTGCCGCCCAGCCAGATGAAGACGTCGAGGGAATGAGGTGATTGGTTCATGACCACGCCGCCTCCTTCACCCGACCAGGTCCCACGCCAGGCGCCGCTGTCATAGTAAGTTTGGGTTCGGTACCAGTGGCTCGCCACCATCACCGACCGGTAGATCCGCCCGATTGCCCCCTCGGCCAGGAGCTCGTGAGCACGTCGGACGTGCGGCTCGGTTCGAGTCTGGAACATCACTCCGAGCTTGACGCCGGCCCGGTCCGCGGCGACGATCATGGCGTCGGCCTCGGAAACCGTGACGGCGATTGGCTTCTCGGACAACACGTGCAATCCGCGCGCGATGGCGTACTGGGCAATCGGGGCGTGGAACGGGTGAGGCGTGGCGATGAGCACTGCCTCGCAGACGCCGGCGTCGATGAGCTGCTGGTATCCGTAGAAGCCGGGAATACCGTACCGCGCGCTTACTTCGTCGACCGACTCCTTGACCACGTCGGCGACGCCGGTGAACTGGATCTCGGGCAGGTTAATCTCCCGCTCGAGATGTCCACGTCCCATTCCCCCGAGGCCAATCAACCCTAACTTCAAAGGCTCCATCGGCGACCTTTCCTTCCTGTCGTGAATCTGCCTCGCCCACGGTTCGATCGGTATCGCTGCGGCTCCGTCCACATGGGGAGCGCGGAGGCGTGAGGGATGTCTCCAGCCTCCAACCGGCGTGGGCACTGGCGGCTGGCTCCATCTTAGCACGCCGACAAAAATTTTCGGACGCTGCCAACCCGTGTTATACTCGCTCCGGTGCTCAGCACCGCGGACATTCGCGGGAGAGCCTCACTTCCCGATGCCCTCTCGCCTGAAAGGGCCCTCGAGGGAGAGGCGCGAGGACCGTCGTGCGAATCTACCCAAGTTTGGCCGGAGTTTTCGTCGCGGTCGCCGTGATGGCGGTCGCGGTGATCGTCGTTGCATCCACCTTCCCGTTCGACCAGGCTGTCGCTCCTCAGCCGACGCCGATTCCGGCGCGAGCGATTCCCTTCACCGACGTCAATCCGTACGGGGCAGACTTTCTGCTGGATACCGAAGCGGAAGAGTGGAAGATCGACAAGACGCTGGAAATGGCGCACGAAGCGGGCATCGGCTGGGTGAAGCAACAGTTTCCCTGGGAAGACATTCAGCTTTCCCCCGGGCCGAACGGGTACTGGGACAACCGTCTGAATGAGAGCACCTGGGACAAGTACGATCGGATCGTGAATCTCGCGGAAAAGTACGACATGCAGGTCATCGCGCGGCTCGATCGGCCGCCGGCGTGGACGCGCGTGGATAACCGCCGTCCGGAGCGTCCGCCGGACGATTTCTCGCTGTACGGCGACTTCGTTTACGCCGTCGTGAGTCACTTCAAGGGACGTATTCACTACTACCAGATCTGGAACGAGCCCAATATCTATCCGGAGTGGGGCGACCAGGCGCCGGATCCCGCCGCCTACGTTCGCCTCCTCCGGATCGCTTATCAGCGCGCGAAGGAGGCCGATCCCAACGTCGTCATACTGAGCGCGCCCCTTGCCCAAACGCTGGAGAACTCACCGCGGAACATGTCCGACGTCAACTTCCTCCGTCAGATGTACGCCGACGGCGCGAAGCCGTATTTCGACATCCTGTTCGCCAATGCCTACGGGTTCGGGCTACCACCGGAGGATCCGCCGGCGCCGGACCGGCTCGATTTTCAGCGCGTCACCCTTCTCCGGCAGATCATGGCCGAGAACGGGGACGCCGGCAAGCCGATCTGGTTTAACGAATTCGGCTGGAACGCGGCGCCGGATACGTTCAGCCCCGACCAGCTTCCCTGGGGGCGGGTGACCGAGCAGCAACAGGCTCAGTACACGGTTGACGCGGTGCGCTACGCAAGAAGCCACTGGCCGTGGGCGGGAGTCTTCAACATCTGGTTTTTCCGCGAGTCGGGAAATATCTCTCGCGATCAAGCCGCGTACTATTTCCGGATGGTCGACCCCGGCTTCACGCCGCGCCCGATCTACAACGCCGTCAAACAGGCCACCCGCAACATCGACGTTGCCGTACCGGGGCGCTACGCGGTGACCGATCCGGCGATCGCGTTCTCCGGGAAGTGGGAGCCACTCCTCAGGCCGTCGACCGCGGGAGGCATCGTCGCGTCATCGACGACCGCCGGAGACAATCTGACCATTACGTTCCTCGGTGGCGGGCTGAGTCTGGTCGTTCAACGCGCGCCAAACGCGGGTGACGTCTACATCACGATGGACGGACGCGAAGCCAATGCCGTCCCCAAACACGCTCAAGGTCGGTCGGTCATCGACCTGAGCGCCCCGAATCACCAGGAAGCGCCGATCGAGATCCCGATCGCCGACGGCTTGTCGCCGGGCCAGCACGTCTTACGGTTGGTGGTTGGACCGTCGAGCGCACCCGAACGGGGACCGGTGCAAGTCACCGGATTCGAGGTACGTCCGGTCGACTCCAACGCCGCGCTCGATCGTGCGATCGGCACCCTCGGCGGCGCCCTTGTCGTGGCAATCGCTGCAGTTCTCGCCGGTCGCTTCTGGCCCTGGGGACGGTGAGGTAAAAGTGAGAATCAAAACCGTCACGCCTGACCGATCGGAGAAGGCACGCCTCGTTCCCGAGCGTCTCGGCTGGGCAGTAGCCCTGGCCCTGGGGGCGCTGGCGATACTCTGGGGACCGACACCGGTCGCGACGCTTGGCGCGCTGGCCTTCGTCGTCGCGGCGTCGAGGGCACCGCTGCCGGCGCTTTGTCTGATCGTCGTCAGCCTGCCCTTTTATTTGCTCGACCGTCATTTTGGACACCTGGAGTTTTCTCCGACCGAGATCTTTATCGTTTTGGCGGCGCTGGCCGGCACGGCACGCCTGGCATGGAATCTGGCGACCGGGCGAATTCCGCCCCTTTCTTCTCTGCCTGGTCAAAACGGATGGGGACTGAGCAAGCGTGGACGCGACCTCTTTGGCGATCCGGTCGTTGTCTTTCTCGTTGTCCTTTTCGTGCTCGCGGGATTGCTCAGCCTGACCGCGAGCGTCGCGATCCACGAGAGCGAGCGCTCGTTTCGAACGATCATCGTCGAGCCGGCGGTGTTCTTCATTCTGGTCGTGACCCAGGTACGAGACCGTCGCGGAGCCTACGCGCTCGCACTGGCCCTGGTGCTGGCCGGCGTTGCGATTTCGTTGGTAGGTTTCTGGCAGTACGCAACCGATCAGAGCATTATCACCGCCGAGGATGGCCTCCGCCGGATCCGGGGCTTTTACGGCTCGCCGAACAATCTGGGGCTGTTCCTCGGCCGTGCTCTGCCCATGGCGGTGGGGCTAGGGCTCTGGGCGAAGTCGGGACGTTGGCTGCTTGCCGTCGCGGCGGCGATCATGGCGCTAGCGTTGCTCCTCACGTTCTCGATCGGCGCCTGGGTCGCGGTCGCGATCAGCCTGTTGGTGATCGCGGCGCTACGGGGACGTCAGGCCTTCAAAGTGGCGCTTGGCGCCGGTGGGTTGGGGGTGGTCGTGTTCGTGGCCGCGGCGATCCAGATTCCCCGGATCGGCTCGCATCTGAACCTGGGAGCGGGTACGAGCCTGGAGAGGGTCCTCGTCTGGCGCTCGGCGCTGCGCATGCTGGCCGGACACGCCGTTCGCGGCATCGGTCTCGACAATTTCCTGTACTACTACCAGCACGGCTATCGTCTGCCGGCCGCCTGGAGAGAGCCGGACCTATCGCACCCGCACAATCTGGTGCTGGACTTCTGGTTGAGTCTCGGACTTCCGGGAATCCTCTTGATTGGCCTCTTGCTTGGACGATTCGTGGAAGTCGTGATTCAGGAGTGGCGCCGGCGTGGAGCGCTTGAACGAGCGCTCTACGCGGGGACGGCCGGCGCAATGGTCGACACCGTCGCGCACGGTCTCGTCGATAACTCCTTCTTCCTAGTAGACCTGTCCGTGCTATTTTGGCTTCTGTTTGCTATAGTAGCGACATTGCGTCGCTCTGGAGAAACGCTTTGAGATCACTGGTATCCGGTGGGGCCGGCTTCATCGGGTCGCACCTGTGCGACCGCCTGATCGCCCGTGGCGACGACGTGGTGTGCGCGGACAATCTCGTGACCGGCCAATTCGGGAACCTGAAGCACCTTCAGTCGCACCCCCGCTTTCAGTTCGCGCGAGTCGACGTCATCGAGCAGTTGACTCTCGAGGGGCCCTTTGACCGCGTCTTTCACCTCGCCAGCCCGGCGAGTCCTCCGGGTTATCTCCGGAAGCCGCTGGAGACGGCGTTGGTCAACGGCGTCGGCACGTATCATATGCTTCAACTGGCACGGGACCGAGCTGCGCGCTTCCTGCTGGCTTCGACGTCGGAGGTGTACGGCGATCCGTTGGTTCATCCACAGACGGAGAACTACTGGGGGAACGTCAACCCCAACGGCGAGCGCAGTTGTTACGACGAGGGAAAGCGCTACGCGGAGGCCCTGACCATGATCTTCGTGCGCCAATTCGCGGTCGACGCGCGAATCGTGCGCATCTTCAACTGTTATGGCCCGCGGTCCGATCCCAACGATGGACGCCTGGTCCCGAATTTCGTGACTCAGGCCATCACCGGGCAGCCACTGACCGTCTACGGCGATGGGAAGCAGACGCGAAGTCTCTGCTACGTCAGCGACCTCATCGAAGGGCTGATCCGGGCCATGGAGACGAGCGGCACGACCGGGCGGGTGTTCAATCTCGGTAACCCGGATGAGCGAACGGTGCTCGACCTCGCCGAGGTCATCAGGGAGATGGCCGGCTCACGATCTGAGATCGTCTTTCGCCCGATGATCAGCCAGGACGATCCCCGCCGTCGGTGTCCGGATATCACCCGGGCACGGGCCGAGCTTGGCTGGTCTCCCATGGTTGGGCTGAGCCAGGGGCTTGCCGAGACGATCGAGTGGTTTCGCCGTCAGCTCGAGACGGCCGCTCCACGGTCGTGATGGTTGGCGATAGGCTGACCCGCGGGTGATCGCTTTCCGTCGAGCGCGTCAAATTCAGCCGACGACGGCTTTCGTCGCGGTTCTCGGATTGGCGGCAGGCGCGCTGCCGGCGCGCTACGGAGCTGCCGCGGCGGTCGGCGGTCTGGCGACGCTGGCGGTGCTGGTCAACCCGGTGCTCGGCCTGGCCGCGCTGACTCTGGTGGTCCCGTTTGGGCCGAGCGCCGATACTGGGAGCACCCTTCCGGTCACCCCGACCGACGCGCTCGTCGTTCTGCTGGTGGGATCGGCGCTGATGGCGCTGTTCGCGCGCCGACAGTTGACGGTCGTTCTCACCCGAGCGTTCTGGCCCGGCGTGGCATTCATCTTGGTGCTTGTGCTGGCCGCCACGTTCGCCACGGGCGTCACGGCGTCCATCAAGGAAGTGCTCCGATGGGTCGAGCTGCTCGGCACCCTGGTGGTGACGGCCACGTACTGTCGAGGAGCTTTCAACCGGTACGTGGTGGTGATCGCGTTGCTGGTGTCGTTCTCACTCGAAGCGTTGCTGGGCTGGGCGCAGTTTTTTCTGCGGCACGGACCGGCCAGCTTTCGGATCGGCCCTTTCCTCCGCGCGTACGGGACCTTTGCGCAGCCTAACCCGTTCGCCGGCTACCTGGCGATGACCGTGCCGATCGCGATCGCGCTGGTGTTCTGGCGGCGGCCGTGGATACAGCGCCCCAACTTGCTGACGGTTGGCGCGGCGGCGGCGAGCCTCGTCGGCGGAATCGCTCTCCTCATGAGCCTATCGCGCGGCGCGTGGATGGGGATGGTCGCCGGCTTGATCGTCCTCTATTGGGTACAGGTCAAGCGTGGCGGCCAGGTGATCTTGATCGCCGTGACACTCCTGGTAGTTCTACTGGGACTGGACGCGCTGCACGTCGTGCCGACGGCCGTTTCGGGGCGGCTGGATCAGATCATCGAGTACTTCGGACTTTTCGACGCGAGCCGAGTCGTTCCGACGCCCCAGAATTTCTCGATCGTGGAGCGCATGGCGCACTGGCAAGCCGCCTGGAATATGTACCTGGCGCGCCCGATCTTGGGGGTTGGACCGGGCCACTACGCGCTGGCCTATCCGGCGTTCCGGGTGAACGATTTCTGGCAAGCACCGCTTGGCCACGCGCACAACATCTATCTGAACGTGATGGCCGAAGACGGCTTTCTGGGTATCCTGGCGTATCTCGTGCAGTTCATCGCGTGGCTCGCCGTGATTCTCGCCGCCCATCGTCGGGCGACGACGCCGTTGGACCGCGCGCTGGCAGCCGGGATTCTCGCGAGCTTCGTCGCCGTCGCCATCCACAACGGATTCGACGATCTCTACGTCCACGGTTTGAATGCGCAATTCGGATTGCTCGTCGGCTTGGCAGCGTCGATCGGACGAAGCCGTCCGTCCGAGCTTCAGGAGTCCTGGTGAGTACGCTCGAAAAGCAGGTTCCCTCATCCGACCGTGAGGCAGGGACCGACGTTTCAATCGGGCGGCGCGTGCTCCGCCCGCGGACCTTGATCTCGTTCGCGATCGGCATCGTGATTCTCGTGTTCGGCCTGAGCCGCCTTCACGTTGACGTGCCGGGCACGCTCCGGGTGCTGGGAAGCGCAAATCTGGCGCTGCTTATCGCCGCCTTTGTCGTCTACTACACTACCTTTCCGATCCGGGCACTCCGCTGGCGACTGATGCTCGAAAA
>JAJPKB010000236.1 GCA_021323915.1 Chloroflexota bacterium
AGCGTCAGATTTTCTAGGGTCGAAGGAATGATCTGGCCGCGGACTGCCAGGACCTTGCTTGACTCGCGGAGCGCGAGCTCGAAGTTCCCGGTGATCTCGGTCATTGCCGCGATGAACAGATTACCGAAGCTATGCCCTTCGAGATCCTTGCCTTCGGTGAATCGATGCTGAAAAAGACGCGTCATGAGGGGCTCGGCACCCGCCAGCGCCACCAGGCACTGCCGGAAATCGCCCGGTGGGAGGATCCCCAGGTCACCGCGCAGCCGACCGGATGATCCTCCGTCGTCGGCAACCGTCACGATGGCCGTCAGGTTGTCGGTGTGCTCTTTCAGCCCGCGTAACAAAGTTGAAAGCCCGGTTCCGCCTCCGATCGCGACGATCTTGGGACCGCGCTCGCGGCGACGGTGTTCGTGGATGATGTCGAAGATATTATCCCGACCGCCTCGGAGAAAGGGCGCCAGGAGCGATCGATTGAGCTGGAGAACGGCGAGGCCCGCCACGATCGCGCCCACGACGATGAACAGGCCGCCGCGAACCGGACGATCGATGAATTGCAGGGTCAGGTATCCAACGTACCAGGGAAACTCCTGCGTCCGGTACATCTGGACCATCAGGTATCCAATGCCAAGACTGATGAGCGTGATGCCGAGGATCAGCAGCACGAGCCATCGTTTGATGTGCATGCCGGGGTACAAGAATTTGACATAGGAGCTCACTTCGGCCTGTCCCCCTTTTAGTGGTTGGAAGCCCGGTTCGTCCCTACAGGGCGCGTCCAAGCACCAAGTTCGTGGCGCTGACGATCAGGGCCGCGATGAAAACCGTCAAGGCGCCGTCCACTTGGATATTTCCCTCGACGACGGTGGCAAGCCAGAAAAGTAGCGCGTTGAGAACCAGGGAAAAGAGGCCAAACGTGGCCAGATTGATGGGAAATGAGAGGATTTTGAGAACTGGCAAGGCGAAGGCGTCGAGCACCCCCAAAACGACCGCGAAAATGGCGATATCGGCGGTCGAAGCGTAGGTGAGTTTGTGCGGCAAGAGCGCTGCCGCGATGAATACGGCTACCACGATCACGATCCAGTTGACGACGAAGCGTTTCACGGTGCAACTGCACTCTCTCTTTCTTCGATCGATTCAACGTGGAACGCGCCTGGACCCAGGATGTCGCTGAGCTTTCGCTCTAGCTGCCGGTCCCAACGAATGCTCAACGAGGGAAACTCAAGCTCCACGCGCGGGCGATCCATGCCGGTGATGACCATCTCGACGACGTCGTTCCCGCCCGCGTGTTCAGCTAGTATAACGTTGGTCTGTCGAAAAAGTGACAGATCCGATTGTTGATCGTCTGTCCGTCGTAGTCGCAGGATCAGTCTCCGCCGGGCGGAGGAGCCGCGCGAGCTAATTCGGTCCGAAGCGGCCTCGACCGGGCGTGCCGCTCGGGTCGGGACCTGGTCGGCCGAGCCCGAAAGCTCGGAAGCCTTCTTCTGGTAATCTGAAAGCTGGACGACCGGAGCCAGCGTCGGTTCCCCATCCGGCGCGCTCGTTTCACCGGGCGCGATCGGTCCGATCGTGTCGACGATAACCTGCAAGCGCTCTTCTCGTTCGTCAAGCTTTCCACTGACCAGCACGACCGAGTCGACTACCCAGGACTCCTTCGATTTTTCGTAGGTTCGAGGGAAGGCGACCAGCTCGATCGAGCCGGTGAGGTCTTCGAGGACCGCCGAGACCATCTGGTCTCTTTTCTTCGTCATTAAAGTCCGAACGGAGGTGAGCATTCCCCCGACAGTGACCTTTTGGCCAACCATCTCGCTGCTGATCTCGCTCACCTGGGCCGAGATGACCTCGAGAAGAGCGGACGCCTGCTGCTGAAGCGGATGGTCCGACAGGTAAAGACCGAGCAGGTCCTTTTCCCAGGCGAGCTTGTCCTTCCCTTCAACCTCCGGAACGCTCGGCAGGGAGATCGCCGTCGCCTGGGCCTCCATCGGCAGCACGTCGAAGAGGCTGGATTGCCCGGACTCGCTGGCCTCCTGACTCTTCTGGGCGGCGCCGATAATTCGATCGAGCGCCGCGAGCAACTGAGCGCGACGCCCGAAGGCTTCCAACGCTCCCGCCTTGATCAGGCTCTCCATGACCCGCTTGTTGATGCCCCGAAGATCCACCCGTTGACAGAAGTCGTCGATCGACGAGAACGGGCCACCGTCCCGGCGGGCATCGATGATCGGTTTAACGGCAGCTTCCCCGACGTTCTTGATCGCGGCGAGGCCCCAGCGGATTGCCGGAGTTCCTCGGTACGTCTCAATCGTGAATTCGATCTCGCTCGCGTTGACGTCGGGGCCCAGAATCCGAATTCCCAGACGTCGAGCCTCGGCAACAGCGGTAACCGTCTTCTCGGTGTTACCGGTCGCCGCGCGGAGGAACGCCACCATGTACTCGGCAGGAAAGTTCACCTTCAAGTAAGCGGTTTGGTAGGCGACCATCGCGTAGCAGCAGGCGTGCGCTCGGTTGAATCCATATCCCGCGAAGGGCTCGAGCAGCTCCCAGATCCGCAGCGCATCTTCGTCCGATACCCCATTTCGACGGGCGCCCTCGAGAAAGCGCGGCTGCTCTTTTTCCATCAGGGCGCGGACTTTCTTTCCCATCGCTTTGCGGACGATGTCTGCCTGACCCAAGCTATAACCGGCGACCCGGCGCAGTACCTGCAGAACCTGGTCCTGGTAGGTCAAGACGCCAAAAGTGTCGCGGAGGGTCTCTTCCAGGAGTGGGTGCGGGTACTCGACGGGCTCGACGCCGTGCTTGCGGGCGATGTACCGCGGAATATTGACCATGGGGCCGGGCCGGTAAAGGGCGATCATCGCGGCGATGTCGCCGATGTTGGTTGGTCGTAGCTCCTTGAGGTACTGGGTCATGCCGCGACCTTCGACCTGGAACACGCCAACCGTCTCGCCGCGCCCGAGCATCGCGAATGCCTTTTCGTCGTCCAACGGAATTCGCTGAAGATCAATCGCGATGCCACGGGTTTGCTTGATGATCTCCAGGGTTCGTCCGAGGATGGTCAGGTTGGTCAGCCCAAGAAAGTCCATCTTGAGCAGGCCGATCTTGGCCAGCGCGCCGCTCGGGTACTGGGTCATCACTCCGGTGTCGCCGCGGCTCGTCGACTGAAGTGGTGAGAGCTGATCGAGCGGATCACGAGAAATCACCACGCCCGCCGCGTGGGTCGAGGCGTGCCGCGAGATCCCCTCGATGCTCTTGGCGTCTTCGATCAGGCTGCGGACGACTTCATCTTCGCCGATCAGCCGCTTCAGCTCGGGATTTTCCTCGATCGCGTGGTCGATGGTGATGCCGACGGGAAGCGTCGGCACCAGCTTAGCGACTCGATCGACGTCGCTGAGTGGCAGCCCACGCGCTCGGCCGACGTCGCGGATCGCCGCCTTGGCGCCCAGCGTTCCAAAGGTGATGATCTGGGCCACGTGATCCCGGCCGTACTTCTGAGTGACGTACTCGATCATTTCGTCGCGTCGATCGTCGGCAAAGTCCATGTCGACGTCCGGCATTTCCTTACGCTCGATGTTCAGGAATCGCTCGAACGTGAGCTCATTCGCAATCGGGTCGACGTCACTAATGCCGAGCAAATACAGGACCAGTGCCCCGGCTGCCGAGCCTCGCGGGCCATACATGATGCCCTGCTTGCGGGCGAACGATACGATGTCCCAAACGATCAAGATGTAAAGCGCGAATCCGGTCTCCTTGATGACCTCTAGCTCATAGCGAAGTCGCTCGTCGATCTGCGGGGTCAGCCTAGGATATCGCTTCTTCAAGCCCTCGCGACACAGCATCTCCAGGTACGTTTCGGGCGTGTAGCCAACCGGAATATCGAACTGCGGCAAATGCACCCGACCGAAGTCGAGCTTCAGCTCGCACCGCTCGGCTATCTCCAGCGAGGTCTTCAGCACATCCGGATAATCCGAGAAGAGTGCGCGCATCTCGTCGGCCGACTTCAGGTAATAACTCTGGCCGGTCATACGCATGCGCTTTGGATCGTCGACGGTGCTGTTGGTCTGAATACAGAGCAGGAGATCCTGGGCGCGGGCATCCGAAGGCATCACGTAGTGGGCGTCGTTGGTCGCCACCACCTTCAGGTCCAGTTCACGCGCGATCGCTACGAGCTCGCGATTGATGTCGTCGAGCCACTCCAAGCCCTCGTGGCGTTGGACCTCGATGTAATAGTTGTCCTTCCCGTACACGTCGCGATACCACGCGGCGGCCGCCCGGGCGCCGTCGAGGTCACCGCTTTGGATCAGCCTTGGCACTTCACCGGAGACGCAGGCGCTCAGGCAGGCCAATCCCTGGTGGTACTCGGCGAGCAGCTCTTTATCCACCCGCGGCTTGTAATAGAAGCCTTCCAGGTGGGCCCTGGTCACCAGCTGGATGAGATTTCGGTAGCCGGTTTCGTTCTGGGCCAGGAGCACCAGGTGCTGGGCGTTGCCGTCGCTCTTTCCGCGTCGGTCGGTGCGCTTCTGCGGCGCGACGTACACTTCGCACCCGATGATCGGTTTGAGACCATTCGACTTCGCGGCAGTGTAGAAGTCAATCGCTCCGTAGAGAACGCCGTGGTCGGTGAGCGCCAGGGAATCCATTCCAAGTTCTTGAGCACGCTCGACGATGCGGTCGAGCTGCCCGACGCCATCGAGAAGGGAGAACTCGCTGTGAACGTGAAGGTGGGCAAAGTCAGCCATCTAGCCCTCGGTGAGCAGGTAGAAGCGGGACGATTATAGCACACGGCCGCCCATCGGACGGCACTATTATGTTTGGATGTCTGCTTCTGTCGCACTTCTTATGCCTCATTCCCGGTCGACTGCTTCAGCTCCCGGGAAGGTCCAGCGACAACACCCGGCTCTCGGAGCGATTCTGAACGGCCAGTCCGTAGATGGTCGACGCCACCTCCATCGTCCTGCGGTTGTGGGTAATGACGACGAACTGGGTGTGCTCGCTGAGCTCACGCAGCGCCTGGCAGAAGCGATCCACGTTGCCCTCGTCCATGGCGGCGTCTACCTCGTCCAGGACGCAAAACGGCGGGGGACTGACCTCGATGAGCGCGAAGAGCAGCGCTGCGGCGGTCAGCGCCCGCTCACCGCCCGAGAGCATCGACAGACTTTCCGCCCGCTTGCCTGGCGGCTGCGCGATCACGTCAATACCGCTAGCCTCATCGCTGAGAACGAGCCGGGCGTTGCCGCCCCCGAACAGCTCGACGAAGCGCCGCGAGAAACTGGCGGCCACGGCCGTGAAGGTCACGTCGAAACGAAGCTTCATCGTCGAGCGGGTCTCGTCGATCGCTTCCTGGAGGGTGGCAATCGTCCGTTGGAGATCCGCCGATTGATCGGATAAGAAGGTGTGGCGCTCCCGCGCTTGTTCAAATTCGGCGATCGCCTCGGGATTCGCTCCTACGTTTCGGAGGCGGTGGCGTAACGAATCCAGCCGGGAGAACACTCGGTCCGGATCGGTCAGGGGCTCGATCGTGGCGGCGAGAATCGATCCATCCTCCATTTTTAACCGAAGCTCGCCCCTTGATGCTGCATCCTCGTCGATCGGACCGATCTCCAGCAGGATTTGCTGTCGAAGGCCCTCCGTCTCGGTGAGGGCGACGTCGTAGCGCCGCTCGGCCTGGCGCAAACGCTTGGATACGTCCTGACAACGTGACTGAAGCCGTTGGCTTTCTTCGTGTGACGCCGTTTCGCCAACCGCGGCCTCGTGAGCTCGGCGCTGGGCGGCGGTCAGCTCCTCGCGCGCTCTGGCCTGCAGGCCGGCAAGTCGTGCGCGATCGGACACGCGACTCGCCTCGGCGACCGCGAGCTCGTCCAGCGCCGACGTCAAGCGGGCGAGGCGCGCTTCGTAGTCGCGCGCCGCGATTTCGCTGCGCCGGATGCGCGTTTCGGTTTCCGCGAGCGTCAGCTCGATGGAGCGAATTCGCTCCCGCAGCGTATCGCGCCGCGAGCGCGCATCGGCTAACGATGCGACACCGGCGCCCAGGTCTTGCTCGAGGCATGCACGTTCCGCGTGCGCAGCGGCTAGCGCCTCCTTCGCACGGTTTGCGTCGCGCCGCGCCTCTTCTTCCTCGCGTTGCGCGTCCCGGACAGCCCGTTCCGCCGCCGCGGCCTGATCCTCGGCTCGACGGAGCTCTTCGCGCCGCAACGTCAATCCGTGTAGGAGCCGGTCGCCCTGACGCTGCTCCTCGGACAGCCTGGCCGCGGCCTGACGTGCCGTTTCCTCGGCCTGCCTGGCCACCCGGGTTAGATTCTCCATCTCGGCCGTCATCCCGTCGTACGCCAGGCGCGCTTTGCTCAGAGAGGCAGCCAGCCGGTCGCGCTCGGCCTCGCGCTTTTCCAGGTCGGCATTGCGCTGCCGGAGCTCGCGATGGCGGGCCAGCGTACCACGGGATTGCCCCGGTGCGCCACCGGTCACGACGCCAGATGAACGAGTGACTTCTCCTTCGAGGGTTACGATCTGCCAGGAAGGCGCGCAATATCGAATAACGCGCCGGGCGGCGCCCAGGTCGGTGGCGATCAGGGTGAGGCCAAGGAGGTAGTCCGTGACAATCCGATACCGGGGATCAATGTCCACCAGGCGTGACGCGACGCCCAGCAGGCCAGGATCGTCCGGCGGGTCCGGCTGACGACCGAGACGTAACGTATCGAGGGGAAGAAAGGTCGCGCGACCGGCGCCACTCCGCTTTAAGTGGGCGATGGCGGCCTCGGCGTCGACCCAGCGATCGACGACGATGTCCTGAAGATGTCCTCCGAGCGCGGTTTCCACCGCAATCTCGATGTCGGCCCCCACGAGCAGCAGACGTGCAACGACCCCTACCACGCCGGCGAGGTGGACCGGGCCGTGTCCGTTGGCCGCCTGAAGGACGGCGCGCACCCCGGAAAAGTACGCTGAACCGTTCGATTCGACCTGCAGAAGCGCGTCTCGACGCGCTCTCAGTCCGTGAACGTCGCGATCGAGCTCGGCGAGCTCGGCGGCGAGGCGCCGCGTTTCGGACTGCGCCGCGTCGTGACGCTCCGCGGCCAAGCGACGGTTATCGAGGATCTTCTCGGCAGCGTCCCTGGCTTCGTCGGAGGCGAGGCGACACGCGTCGATCCGCTGTTGACGCTGGGCAAGCTCGGTCTCCCAGGAGGATATCCGCTGACCATGCTCGGCGATCGTGCGCAGCGCCTGACTCAGTCTGTCGCGCGCGGACTGGAGGCGCGCCGATGCCATCGCCACTCGCGCCTCGGCTTGGGATGCCTGCCCCTGGATCTCACGAACCCTTGTCTCGACGCCGTCTTGTCTGGCCTGCCATTCGGCCGATTGGCGCTCCAGGTTCGCGA
>JAJPKB010000573.1 GCA_021323915.1 Chloroflexota bacterium
CCCGCCAAATGCTCCCGATTCACTTCGAAGAGCGCGGTGACCATCTCTTTGATCTCGGTCAGCGAGAGTACCGCCGCGGTCAATGGATCGTGGCAGATCGCCTGGTAGACCAGGCGAGGGTTGCGAGTCAGCGCGGCTTCGACGGCCATCTCCTCGATCTGCGCGCTCGTGCTGGTGAGCGCCGCGACCTGCGGCGGCAACGCTCCGACGTGAATTGGCCGGAAGCCTTCCTTGGTCGCGAAGACCGGCACCTCGACGCAGGCGTCCGGCGGCAGGTTAGTCACCAGATTGGTATTGCGCACGTTGCCATTGAACGCGAACGGCTCGCCGCCTTGCAGCGCATCGATGATCGCCGCGGCGTACTCGTGGCCACGCGCGAGGTCGACCGGTTTGGCGAACCAATCCTCGATCGTCTCGCGCCAGTTGTCCTGGCGATCGAGGTAGCGTTTCAACGAGAAGTTGGGGTGGCCTGGATTCCAGTTCGTACCGTGGGTGCAATACTTTTCGATGAGGTCGGGCCGCTTGCGGAACCAGGGATTGTACTCGGAGGCGTGGCCGCTCGACTCGGTGACGTAGTAGTCGAAGGCGAGAAACATTTCATTGCGGACCTGCTCCTCGTTATAGACCTCTGGCCGCGTTGTAATAGCCTCGCGAATCCGCGGATAGGCGTCCTCGCCATTCCATAAATATTCCAGGAACCAGGCCATGTGATTGATCCCGGCGCAGGTGTAGGTAATCTCATCGAGCGGCGCACCGATCCACCGGGCCAGCATCGCCGCCGTTCCCTGGACCGAGTGGCAGAGACCAACCGTTCGGATCGATGACTCGCGCTGAATCGCCCGGCAGAGCATCGCCATGGGATTGGTATAGTTCAAAAGGAACGCGTTCGGGCAGAGCGCTTCCATGTCGCGACAGATCTCGAGCATGACGGGAATCGTTCGCAAAGCGCGGAAGATCCCCGACGGTCCTCGAGTGTCCCCGACGTTGATCGAGACGCCGTACTTTCCTGGGATCAAGAGGTCGTGCTGCCAAACGTCGACCGCGCCGACCCGAATCGTGCAGACGACCACGTCGGCACCCGCGAGCGCCACGCGACGGTCGAGCGTCGGCTCGACCCGGGCCGACGCGCCGTTGTCGTCGACCAATCGCTGGGCCGCCCGGCGGGCAAACTCGAGCCGCTCCGGATCCAAGTCCACCAAGGCCAGAGTAGCATCCTGCAGACGGGGAAAGGTCAGAACGTCACGAATGAGGTTGCGGGTGAAGACGAAACTCCCCGCGCCGATGAAGACGATCTTGGTCATTGTGTCCTCCGCATGGACTTCCGTGGTTGCTAGCTTATCCCGCCGGTTGCCGGGTGTCCAGAGCCGTCCCCGGACTGACGCCTACCCGGTGCTTGCTTGGTTAATCCGAATTGTTTAGCGAGAGCCAGCTAAGGGGAGAAGAATCAGTGGAATCTGGCAACATCGGAGAAAAGGTCTACCAGGTCGGGAAGGCTAACCATTTCTGGAGAACCGTTCCAATCGAAATAGGCGAATATCGTGGCGGGTGGCTCCCCGCTCCGCGAGGTCCGCCATGATTTCGCCCACGACACTACAAAATTTGTAGCCGTGGCCGGAGAAGCCCGCCGCGAACGAGACCTGCGGATAGCTCGGGTGGAGGCCGATGAGGAAGTGCTCGTCGGGTGTGTTGGTGAACATGCACACTGACGTGCTGAGCGTTTCACCTGCCCCGTCCGGGAAATAGCGCTCGGCGAATTGGCGCAAGATCTCTTCGTCGAGCCGGTGGACGCGGCGGTCAATTCTGTCCGGATCGACACGTTCCTCCCGATGGTGGTACCGCCCGACCTTGAAACCGGGAATGCCGAACGCGGGTAACCCATAGTAGTGCCCCTCGGGGACGACAAGGTTGAAGACCGGAAAGCTCTCCGGAAGGAAAAGCTCCGGCCGTCTTGGCTGCAGCCAGGCGACGACCTGGCGCTCGGGAATGGCGAGCGTTCGGAGTGGCTCGACGAGGGAGCCCGCCCACGCTCCCGCGGTGATCACCAAACGCTCGGCCTCGTACACGGCACGATCTGTCCGAACCCGGACCCCGCTGGCGCGAGGCTCCCAATCGAGCACCCGCTCGTCCTGGTGCACCTCGGCGCCCCGTGCTCGTGCCAGCACAACGTGGGCCTCGATGCACCGCTCCGGGAGGAGGAATCCACCTTCGGGTTGAAAGACCGCCAGCGTCGCGGAGGGTAGGTGGTAGCCCGGGAAGCGGCGGCTCAGCGCGGCGCTCGTGAGAATTTCGTGCGGTAGTCCATGCAGCTCACAGGAGCGACGCGAGGCCGCGAACACCTGACTATCAGGCGGCCCGGCATCGATCGAGCCCGTCACGTAGAGCAATTGCTGACCAAGTGCTTGTTGCAGCGCGCGCCACAGCTCGTAGGCCCGCCGGAGGAGCGGCACGTAGGAAGGATCCTCGTAGTAGGCCAGGCGGATGATCCGGGTGATGCCGTGGGACGAGCCCCGTTCGTGGGGGATCGCAAAGCGCTCGATCCCGAGCACCCGACGCCCGCGTGAAGCAAGGTGATAGAGGGTGGCACTGCCCATGCCGCCCACCCCGACGACGATCGCGTCAAAGCGTGAGCCATCCATCGCTCAGAAAACTCCTCCGGCTGCTGGTTATCGCCGCAGCATCTGGCCGCCCCGCTCACCGGTGAACTTCCCGTCCGCGAGCTCCACGGTATACGACTCATTATACTGATACACTATACGGATACACTCGCCCGGGCGCGATCATCGCCGAGATCAACGGGGGCTTCCAGTATAACGGACGTTCGTCCGTCCGCATTCGACGAGCCAGGTACGTGCTTAGGCGACCCCGCAGCCCCGTGGGGGAAGTAGTCTGTGGTATGTTCTGGAAAGATGTCTCGACCCATATTGTTTCCACAATCCAGCGGAGACTACCTCGACGGAGAGCCCATTGACGGCTGATAATTGTGCTCACTATAATGGGTACGCCTGAGTTCGACCGTAGCTCCCTTGGGACTCAAGCGCCGCTTTAGCCGTAGGCAATCTACTCACACCGGTGGAGGAGGATGTTGCGATGCTTTCGGGGTTCAGACAATTTATTCTGAGGGGAAACGTCGTCGATCTCGCGGTTGCCGTGGTCATTGGTGCTGCTTTCACCGCGATCGTGACCGCCTTTGTCAAGGATCTGCTCACCCCGCTGATCGCGGCGATCGGAGGACAACCGGACTTCTCCGGACTATTCTTCACCGTCAACAACAGCAAATTTCTCTACGGTGACTTCATCAACGCCCTCGTCTCGTTCGTCATCGTGGCCGCGGTCGTCTACTTCCTCGTCGTCGTGCCCATGAATACCTTGGCCAAGCGATTCAGTTCGCCCGCCGAGAAGCCAGTCACGACCCGTCAATGTCCAGAGTGCCTGAGCGAGATCCCGCTGGCGGCCCGGCGTTGTGCTCATTGCACAGCGATGGTCGAGCCGGTTACCTAGCGCTTTGGGACAGGTCAAGTGAGGCAATCTGGTGATTACCCATAACCGAACACGTGATGAGGGAAGGGATCGTGGGCCGCGAAGGCGAGGGGCGCGCGGGTGACGAGGACGGCGCCGATCCCGGCCAGCCGAACATAGGGGCCGTCGAGGTCGGAGTGCTGGCGGAGCTTGCCGCCGAGACGACGCAACCACAGGACCGTTTCGTGGGGCCAAGTGGTGTCGATGTGGGAGACGAATAAGGCAGCAAGCAGGACCAGGACGAAGAGACGACGCATGCGCTCCAGCGTCTGGACGCGGATGTCTTCGATCTGCAGGCCATCCTCCTGATCGAACCGGTCGGTGTGCTCGATGCGCGGACGGAAACGCCAGTCGGTGTAGACGGTGATCGCGTCCGCTTTCCGCACGATGGGCAGGTTGGTGAGCAGGACGCGGTCGCGATCCCGGACAGGATCGTGAGCCACCCCAGGCCGATGGTGACTGTGCGGACCTGGCGGGCGTGGGTGAAGGCAACCTGGAGATGGCCGCTCAGGGGGACGGTCGCGGCCAAGTCGGCGAGCGATTTGCGCTCCCAGCGGTCGAGCCCCTTCAGCAAGGTCCGGTGGCGAAAGCGCGGATTGGCGCACCACCGATCGAAGCGCTTGGCCAGGGGCCACACTGGGCCATCCGTGCCCGATACGGTCCGGGCCATCTGGGTGACGATCGGGGAATGGCTCCCCACGATACTGCCCCCTTGTTCCAGTTATGGGTAATCACCAGAACATGTGCCTTGCAAAAGCTGCAAATCTCTCGTAGACTGAATATTGGATAAGAGTCAGTATCGCGCATTCAGCGCGCCTACCGCGCCCGGGGCGAGAAGCCGCTCGCCCAGGTCACTCTTGGCGACCTCCAAGCCTTTGCCGATGGCCTGGCCCAGCTTGCCCCGACCAGCCAGGCGCGGATTCTTGGCCCGGCCAAGTCGCTCCTCGCCTTCGGCCACCGGCTCGGGCTGCTCGCGGTGGACGCCGGCGTTGTTGATGGGCCGATCTTCCGCTCGCGCAAGAAAGGCGGGCACCTCGACCCCGCGCAGGTGCGCAAGGTCCTCGGTGCCGCGGCCGTGCATATCGGGATCGCGGCGAGCCGCGCCTGCGGATGGGTGACCGATGGCCTCGCACAATTTGCCGATCGAACTCTCCCGGTTCATCGGGCGTGAGCGCGAGATTGCCGACGTCCGTCGGCTCCTCGCCGGGGTCGCCTCAGGCCCCCGCCTGCTGACCTTGACCGGCGTCGGCGGCTCGGGCAAGACCCGCCTCGCCCGGCGGGTCGCGATCACGCTGGCCAGCAGCTTTCCGGATGGCGTCTGGCTGGTCGAGCTGGCAGCGCTCACCGAGCCGGGGCTCGTCGCCCGGGCGCTCGCGGCGACCTTGGGAGTTCGAGAGCAAGCAGGGCCTGAAGGGCAGCCGCCGCTCGCCCAGACCCTCGCGGTGGCGCTGGCGCCCAAGCAGCTTCTGCTCGTCCTAGATAACTGCGAGCACCTCGCCGGCGCGTGCGCCGACCTGGTCGAAACGCTCTTGCAGTCGTGCCCCGACCTCAGAATTCTGGCGACCAGCCGCGAGCCGCTCCGCGTCCCCGGTGAGGTCACCTGGCCGGTCCCGCCGCTTGCGCTCCCTCCCACGGATAGGCCCCTACCGTTGGAAGATCTCGCACAGGTCGAGTCAGTCGCTCTCTTTGTCGACCGGGCTCGCGCCCGCCGACCGTCGTTCACGTTGACCCTGGCCAATGCGCCCGCAATCATCGCGATCTGCCGTCACTTGGAGGGTCTGCCCCTGGCGCTAGAGCTCGCCGCGGCGCAGATCGGGGCGCTGCCACCGGAGCAGCTCGCGGCGCGACTCGAGGATCCCCCTTGGGCTCCGCTGCACCTGCTCACCGGTGGTAGACGGACGGTTCCGCGTCACGAGACGCTGCGCGCAACCCTCGATTGGAGCCACGCTCTCCTCACCGACATCGAACGGACCGTCTTCCGCCGGCTCGCGGTCTTTAGCGGCGGGTTCCCCCTCGAGGCGGCAGAGTTTGTCTGCTCCGCGGAAGGAATCTCTCCGGCCGATGTGTGCGGTGTCCTAACATCCCTTGTCGACAAGTCCTTGCTGATCGCGCTGACCCAGGACAGCATCGCACGCTTTCGGCTCCTCGAGCCGGTTCGGCAGTACGCGTGGGAGCAGCTCCGCCGGAGCGGTGAGGAGGTAGCCGTCCGCCGTCGCCACGCGCAGGCATTCCTGGCGCTCGCCGAGGCCGCCGCACCCCATCTCCGAAGCGGCGGGCGCGGACCGTGGCTGGCGCGGCTGGAGGCCGAGCACGATAACTTGCGGGCTGCCCTGACCTGGACGTTGGCGGCGCCGGGCCACCCGACGGTTGCTCCCGATCGAAGCGGCGCGCCAACGCCTGCCGACCGCGCGCTGGGGGTGCGGCTCGCCGCGGCGCTGGGACATTTCTGGTTCTTCCGCGGCTATTTTCCCGAGGGGGTGTCCTGGATCACCCAGGCCGTTGCCCAGCCCGCCGACCTGGCGCCGACCGCTCGGGCGAAAGCGCTCTGCATCGGGGGCGAGCTAGTCTGGATGCTGTTTGGCCCATCGGTGCAGTGCTGGGAGTGGCTGGCGGAGAGCGTTGCCCTCTGGCGGACCCTCGGCGATGGGCCGGGGCTGGCCTACGCCCTGCAGGCGTCCGCGACCGTGAATCCAGACAGCGAGCACGCGGAGGAGAATGCGCGGGAAGGCCTGGAACTGTCCCGCACTCTGCACGATCTTGCGGGGATGGCCCTCGCGCTCCACGCTATGGGCCTGCTGGCGCTGCAGCGCCGTGATTGGGCCGCTGCGGCGGCGCACCTGACCGCGGCGCTGGCGCTCTATCGCCAGGTCGGAGACGACTGGTACGGTGCTCAGGTGCTCAATAACCTGGGGGATGTCGCCCGCATCCAGGGGGACGATGTTCAGGCGGCGGCGCTCTACCGCGAGAGCCTGGCCCTGTTTCGATCGCAGGGGGTGCGTTCGGCAATCCCGAGCGTCCTGCAGAACCTCGGGTACCTCACGCTGCGGACGGGCGACGCGCGGCGGGCCCGGGCGTTGTTCCGGGAGAGCATCGGGATGTTTCGGGACCAGGCCGACCGGCGCGGCACGGCGGAATCTCTGGCGGGACTGGCCGGAACCCTGGCGGCGCTGGGACGGCCGGCCCGGGCGGCACAACTGTTCGGGGCGGCCGCGGCAATGCTCGAAGCCAGCGGCGCGGAGCTGTGGCCGGCGAATCGTCCGGATTACGAGCGGGCCGTGGCGCTCGCGCGGGACCAAATGAGCGCTTCGGACTTCGCCGCGGCCTGGGCGACCGGCCGAGCGTTAGCGCCGGACCAGGCCATCATGGATGCGCTCTCCGAGGACCTCGCTCTCGACCCGACGGTAACTGGAGCGACGGAGGCTTCCAAACCGACCGGGGAGTCGGTGCTGACGCCGCGCGAGCGCGAGGTAGTAAGGCTGGTGGCCCGGGGCCGGACGAACCGGCAGATCGCGGAGGAGCTGGTGATCACGCCCGGTACCGCTACCCTCCACGTCAAGAATATCCTCCGGAAGCTGGGATTTTCCTCGCGGGCCCAGATTGCCGTCTGGGCGGTCGAACGAGGGTTAGCGGCCGAACCAGATGACACGCAAGACTGAGATACCACCTCTTTCTTGACCGCCCCTTCATCCCCGCGATTGCCGGGGGAGATATGCATCACCAGCTATCCCTCGCGTAGCGGAAACCTATCCCTTTTGGGATATGGTCGCGGGGCCGAGGCGGCATTAGGCTCGACGTAGCTCATCAGAGATCAACCTACCTTGATCTCCCGTGATTGGAGGCAAGGACATGCCGATCGTGCCAAGCCGCTCGGACCGTGATCCCACGACGCTCGACGAGGTGCCATTCCAGGAACTGCGCGCCACGCTGCGCGGCGAGCTGATCTTGCCCGCCGACGCCCGCTACGACCAGGCCCGGAAAGTCTGGAACGGGATGATCGATCGTCACCCGGCGGCCATCGCCCGCTGCACGGGCGCGGCGGACGTCATTCAAGCAGTCAAGTTCGCGCGCCGGGCCAAGCTGCCCCTCGCCATCCGCGGTGGCGGTCACAACGTCGCCGGCCACGCGGTGTGCGACGGCGGGCTGGTGATCGACCTCTCGCGGCTGAAGGCAATCCGGGTCGATTCTGCCCGCCAGGTGGCTCGGGCCGAGCCCGGCGTCGTCTGGGGCGAGTTCGATCGCGAGACGCAAGCCTTTGGCTTGGCGACGACCGGGGGGCTGGTCTCGACGACCGGCATCGCCGGCTTCACGCTCGGAGGCGGGATCGGGTGGCTGATGCGCCAATACGGCCTCACCTGTGACAATCTCCTCTCGGCTGACGTGGTAACCGCCGACGGCGAGCTGGTCACGGCCAGCGCGACCGAGAACACGGACCTCTTCTGGGGCCTCCGGGGCGGTGGCGGCAACTTCGGGGTCGTGACCTCGTTCGAATATCAGCTCCATCCCGTCGGACCGGTCCTCGGCGGTTTGGTCCTCCACTCCATTGAGAAGGCCCGGGACTTCCTCCGCTGGTACCGCGAGGTTGCCGCGATAGCCCCGGACGCCTTGACGACGCTGGGCGTGTTTGCCACGGCGCCGCCGGCTCCGTTCGTTCCGGTCCAGTACCAGGGAACGCTGATGGTCGGCGCGGTGATGGCCTATATCGGTGACTTCGCGGATGGAGAGGCTGCGGTCCGCCCTCTCCGGAGCTTCGGTCCCCCGGCCGTGGACTTCGTCGGGCCGATGCCGTATACCACCCTCCAGACGCTCTTCGACACCGCCGCGCCGGCCGGCATGCAGAGCTACTGGAAGTCGGCGGATCTCGATCGCCTGGACGATGCCAGCATCGACGTGATCGTCGAGCACGCGATACGGACGCCGATTGGATTGTCGGCGGTGCACCTGCACCATCTGGGTGGGGCGGTGGGCCGGGTCGGCCTGAGCGAAACGGCATACCCCCACCGACAGGCCGCGTTCACCCTCAACATCGTTGGGCTCTGGCCGGATCCCGCGGAGAATGCGCGCAATATCGGCTGGGTGCGCGCCTTCTTCGACGCGGTCCAGCCGCACACCCGGGGCGCCTACGTGAATTTCCTCGGCGACGAGGGGGAGGACCGGGTGCGCACCGCCTACGGCCCTAACTACGAGCGGCTGGTCGCGCTCAAGACCACCTACGACCCGACCAACCTGTTCCAGGTGAATCAGAACATTCGGCCAAACAATTGAAACCGGAAAGGAGAAGCGACGATGGCGCGAAAATATGTTGATTGTGCAGCGCCGGGCTGCACCCTCCGATTGAGTGCCGAGGATGAAAAGGAGCTGGAGACCGCGGTGGTGGACCATGCGGTCATGCACCACCAGGTTCAGGACACGCCCGCGTTCCGCGAGCGCGTGCGCCAGGCGATGAAGGAGGAATGAGCCCATAAACGGTTCCCCTGTGAATAATCAGTGAACAGGGCTGTGCAGCTATTGACTGTAGCAGCATACCAGCCTACAATCCCATTATCATTACACAACACTGTACTGTGATAGTGTACTGTGATAGAGATTTGGGAGGTGTTTCGTGTCGGCCATTTTATTCCCGCCCAGCGAAGGGAAAACCGTCGTGCTCGGCGGTCTCGGCGTCGTCTACAAGCTCGACGGCAGCGATACACGCGGCGCATTTTCGATCGTCGAGCACCCGATCGAACCGGGCACCCTCGTGCCGCCGCACACCCACGCCCACGAGGACGAGTTTTCGTATGTGCTCCAGGGCGAGATCGGCGTGCGGGTGGGCGACGAGGTGGTCCTCGCTACGCCCGGCTGCTACGTCCTGAAGCCCCGGGGCGTGCCCCACACGTTCTGGAACGCCGGTCCGGCGCCGGGGCGGCTGATCGAGATCATCGCGCCGCCGCATTTCGAGCAGTACTTCGCGGAGATGGCCGCGCTCTTCCGCGACGGTGGCCTCCCCGACTTTGAGCGGGTGGCGAAGCTCGCGAGCCGGTACGGTCTCACCTTCCAGATGGAGTGGGTGCCCGAGCTCAGTGAGAAGTACAATCTGAAACTGCTCGGTCGGTAGGGATGAGACCAGGGGGGCTTGGTGATAGGCGACGCGCTCTCGAAGGACCGAGCGCGTACGGCATCGACGCGCTGGCTGATCTTTCAGTCGGTGGTGCCCTCGGCCTTCTTGACGCGCCGCTCCTCTGGCCCACTCGTTTCCGCTCCGAGCCGCGCCGCCGCGCACTGCACCATGTCTGTCATCAGCTCAACCGCCTGCTGGTCATCCAGCCCCTGATCACGGATGAGCGTGCGCCAGATCTGGAAGGTCACGGCAAGGCCAATCGCAGCACGAATTTTGGGATGCTGCTCCAGGTGATTCCATCCCTTCGCCAGGACCTCGGCCATCGCCGCCCGGTGGCGCAGAAAGCCGCCACCGACCGACATGATCTCGGCGTCGCGGAGGACGCTGGCCATCATCGCCTCGTTCTCCCGAAAGTAGGCATAGGCGGCCGCGAGACCGGTCCGCAGCCGCTCGACCGGATCGGCGATCACCAGCCAGGCGTGCGGATCCGGCGGCGGATGGAGCGAGAGGAAGCGGCTGGCACAGGCGCGAAAGATCTCGCTCTCCTCGGGGAAGTAGCGGTAAACGGTGTGGCGCTGCACGCCGGCCCGCTCGGCGATCGCGCTGATCGTCGTCCGGGCTGGCCCCAGCTCCCCGTGGAGCGCCACCGTCGCGTCAACGATGCGGAGCTTTGTCTCTTCCTGGCGGGCGGCCCGGCGTTTCAAGCGATAAGGTCGTGGCATGGGACTATTCTACCAGGACGATTCATTCAAGGCACGGATCCGTATCTTGATCGTTGACAGGAGCCCAGCCGGGCGCTAAGATCATTTCGCCGCACAGATTTGTGCAATAAACGAAACCCGCTTGACCGGTGCCATTGATGGAGTGGGTGCCCGAGCTCAGTGAGAAGCACCTTCTGCAACTGCTCGGACGCGAGATTCAAGACCAGAAAGGCGATGCCGATGTCAGAGGAAAGGGGGGCGGGCATGGTCGCCGCGGCCTACCTCGCCGGCCGCGGTCCGGCTGACCTGCGGGCTCTGCTTCCCTTCTGGGATCAGATCACAATCAAGGCTGAGGCGAGCAGACGCAGAGGATCTCATCTGACAAGATCGTGTGACAAGATCGTGCTGGACAATTTGACCGCTTCATCGCCGTCGAGCACATCCCTGCGGGCATCATAGTGGCACGGTGGGGCGAATCAGGTGCAGTGCTGGCGCTTGGTCACGGGGACGGTCGCGGCCGTGCCCACGCCCGCCGTCTTTCCCGTGCAGGCAGTGAGAAGCTCGAAAACGGCTCCCGGGCGTCCTCAGAAACCTCGGGGAGCGTGCTTCTGTGGCAGGACCGATCCCAGGGGAGAGTCGCCCAAGGTGTCGGGGCCACGCCCAGGCGCCGCCCTGCTATACGTGGACGTATTCGGCACGGCGTGGACGACCCGAGTGGGGCACGATCCGCTGGGGAAGCTGCCGGGTGATCAGCGATGAGGGGGGCAAAGCTTCAGTTCGTCACATTGCTCGCCTTGGCCATTGGCTTTCTTGCTGTCCTGGGCGCCGCACCGACCGTCTCGGCGTCGCTTCCGGCACTCGGTGCAATCGTGACCTCACCGTCCCCAACGGCTGATCCGCCGGTCACGCGTGCGACGACCACACCAACGGCGACGGCCACAACGACCCGGACCGTAACCGCGACCCGGACTGCATCGGTCACGGCCACGCCCAGCGTCTCACCATCCATGACCTCAACGCCTTCCGTCAGCGCCACGACAACGGCCTTCCCCAACTCGACAAAAACGACAACCCCCTCACCGTCGCCGAGCGCCAATTCCAGGCTGAGCGCCACGGCAGCCTGCACCCAGGGCACCTGGGTCGGGCTGCCCTACCTCAATCGCTTCTACAACAGTGACTGCTCGACCTACGTCGCCGCCAATAGCTTTAGCGATCTGACGATCACCGCGACGAATCCGAGCTACATCGTCTACATGGAGAACAACGTCACCGTGAGTGCCGGCGGTACGATGACCGTGACCCAGGGCGTGACGCTCAATGCGAGCAGTGGATCCGCCCTCTACGTTCAGGGCAACCTGGATCTCAGCGGGACGGCGAGCGCGCCGATCACGCTGACGGCGAGGAGTGGGAGCGCAGGGGGGTGGTTAGGGATCGGGTTTCGGCCCGGGAGCAGTGGGAACCTCGATCACGTGGTGATCGAGGACGGGGGAGAGTACCCGATCGTCTCGAGCCAGGGCAATGGCTACA
>JAJPKB010000057.1 GCA_021323915.1 Chloroflexota bacterium
AGGTCCGCCGGGGGCAACTGCTGGAGCGCCCGCACCAGCCGTGTCCGCCGCCCTTCCTGCAGCCGATCGATCAGCGCCAGGCCGTCGTGGGTGAGGGCGAGAAGCACGTGACGGCGATCACCCGGATCGTCCGCGCGCGATACCAACCCCTGGCGGACGAGGCGGTCGGCGGTGACCGAGATGCTGGCGGGTTTGACCCCCAGGTGGGCCGCGAGGTGGCCTACCGCCGTCGCGCCCTCCTGGCGCAGGAGGACCAGAATCTTCAGCTGCGCCCGGGTCAGGCTTAACGACGTCCAGTCCTCTCGCGCGCTGGCGCGGACTTCGCGGTCGATGCGCCGCAGGTGATCCGCGACCTCCTCGGCGCGAAGCTGGCGGCGGCTCGGCGTAGGAATCGTGACCGTGTCCATCTGAATCTTCGTCCACCGTACATTTAGAGCGCCAGAGACTTCGTAAGACTCACTGTTTGTAGGTCGTACTCTTAGAGACCAGCGAAAACTTAGTCTTATTCGAATAATAAATCAAAAATCGGGGTGATGCAATAGGCAAAAAATCCGCGGCGCACACGTGGGCGACACCGACACGCCGCTCCGGACCGATCAGAATCAGCGGGACCATGCTTGGGATAATCCCGTCAATGACGGGAGAATGGCGTCAGGGAGGCGCCGGCGGAGGCGGCGTGCCCCCTCACCTCACAGGTCCGGGATAACCGGCTCGATCTCTTCCTCGGCGATCTCGTCTTCCTGGTCCGGGATCCGTGGCCAACCAGTCGGAACTCCCTCCTCCGCGTCCCGTCGTGCGACGTACGCGGCGAGGTCTCCGAGGCGACACGCGTATCCCCATTCGTTGTCGTACCACGCGACGACCTTGATGATCCGCCGCTCGAGCACGATCGTACACAGCCCGTCCACGGTGGCCGAGTGAGGATCGCCCCGAAAGTCCATCGAAACCAGGGGTTTTTCGGTGTAGGCCACGATTCCGCGCAGGCGCCCTTCCGCCGCGGAGCGGAACGCCGCGTTGACCGTCTCGACGTCGACCGGCTGCTCGGTCTCCCCGACGAAGTCGACGAGCGAAACGGTTGGGGTGGGCACCCGGTAGGCCAGCCCGTCGAAGGCACCCGCTAGAGTTGGAATCACCCGTGGCAGCGTCTTGGCGGCACCGGTGGTCGTCGGAATGATGTTGAGCGCTCCAGCCCGACTCTCCCGAGGGTCTGGCGTCCCACGGTCGTGAATGTGCTGCGAGTTGGTGTAGCTGTGCACCGTGCTCAACAGCCCCCACTTCAGCCCGAAGGCCTCCTTGAGAACCAGGGTGACCGGAGCGAGGCAGTTGGTCGTGCACGAGCCGTTTGAGATAACGGTGTGGAAGCCCGGGCGATAGTCCGCTTCGTTGACCCCCAGGACCAGGGTGATGTCGTCTCCCTTGGCCGGGGCGGAGATGATCACCTGCCTGGCACCCTGGTCCAGGTGAATCTGCGCGTTGGCGCGATTGACGCCCCGTCCGGAGCACTCCAACACCGAGTGCACTCCCAGGTCGCCCCAGGGTAACCGTCGCCAGTCTCGATCGCGATAGACGTGAACGTAGCCTCCGTTGACGTGGAGATGTCCCGGGTGGCTGACGATCTCACCGGGAAAACGGCCGTAGTTCGAGTCGTACTCCAGGAGGAGGGCATCGGTGTGCGTACCCGCCGGATCGTTGATGGCCACGATCTCGAGTTCCTCGGAATGGCGTTCCAGGATGCTTCGAAACGTCAGTCGTCCGATCCGACCGAATCCGTTGATGGCAATCCGCCGTGTCATACTCAATCTCCTCTGTGCGTCCACGACCGACGCGGCTCCGCGGTCGACAGGCATGAGGTATCGTATCGAAACGACTGAGCGCGTCAATATCTGGGACGACAGAGTGGTGTAGAATCACCGCGGTCGCCGATTCTTTGACCCAGGAGGGATGATGAGCGATTCGCTTCACGTTCTCGTTTTTGGCGCCCACCCGGACGACTGCGACTTCTCGGCCGGTGGCGTCGCCACGCTGTACGGACAGGCGGGGCACCGCGTCAAGTTTGTCTCGATGACCAACGGGGATGCCGGGCATCACGAGATTGGCGGCATCGAGCTCGCCCGGCGACGCCACGCCGAGACGCAGGCGGTCGCCCGCGCGCTGGGGCTCGCGGAGTATCAGGTCCTCGACAATCACGATGGAGAATTAGAGCCGACGCTGGCGAACCGCCGGCAGGTGATTCGGATCATCCGCGAGTTCCAACCGGATCTGATCCTGGTCCCCCGACCGAACGACTACCATCCCGATCACCGGTACACCTCGGTCCTGGTGCAGGACGCGGCCTACATGGTAACCGTGCCGAACATCGTCGCCTTGACCGATCACCTGGCGCGGAATCCGGTCATCGCTTACGTCGCCGACCGGTTTCGCCACCCCTATCCGTTCACGCCGGACGTCGCGGTCGACGTCGGACCGGTCGTCGAGCGCAAGCTGGACGCGCTCCACTGCCATACCTCTCAGGTGTACGAGTGGCTTCCCTACAACGCGGGCCATCTCGCCGAGGTGCCGGACGGCGAGGCGGCGCGCCGCGCCTGGCTCGGCCAGCGCTACCTCGCCCGCTTCGAGCGCATCGCCGCCGATCATCGGTCGGTCCTCGCGCGCTGGTACGGCCCGGCCCGGGCGGAGGCGGTTCGCTACGCGGAGGCATTCGAGATCTGCGAGTACGGCTCCCAGCCGAGTCCGGACGAGCTCCGGCGTCTGTTCCCGTTCTTCCCCGCGCCCTGAGCCGCGGTCTCCCGCGCGGGCCCGGCCTGGCGGCCGTTCCTCATCCCTTGACCGCGCCGGCCGCCAGGCCGTGCACGATGTACCGGCTGACCAGCACGAAAAAGACGAGGCAGGGAATGATCACCATGACTCCGGCCGCCATGCGCCCGCCCCACTGAATCGTGTCGCCCGGTCCGCCCTGAAGGAACAGGGCCAACCCGACCGGCAGCGTCTTCAGCTCGTTCTGCTGGATGAGCACCAGGGCGAGCAAGAATTCATTCCAGGCTCCCAGGAACGCGAAGATACCCGCGGTGACCAGACCGGGCATCGACAGCGGAAGAATAATCCGCCAGTAGACACCAAAGTGGCTCGCTCCGTCCACCCGAGCCGCTTCGTCGATCTCGTGCGGAATCGTCTCGAAGTAGGCGATCAACAGCCAGAGCGCGAACGGCAGCCCGAACGTGACGTAGGCCAGGATCAAGCCGAAGTGTGTATTGATCAGCCCGATCCCGGCGTAGAGAATGGTCAGCGGGACGGCCAGGAGGATGCCCGGGAACATGTAGGCCGCCAGAACGCTGTTCGCGATGATCGACCGTCCCGGATATTGGAACCGGGTCAGCGAGTAAGCGGCGAGGCTAGCGATAGCGACGAGGCAAACCGTCGTGATGACCGAAACCTTGATGCTGTTGACGAAGTAGTCGACGATCAGTCCGGTGCTCAAGACCGTGACGTAGTTGAGCAGCGATGGGTGCAGCGGGATGAGCGTTGGGGTTGGCGCGACCAATTCGAGACCGGTCTTGAACGAGCTTGTGATCAGCCAGTAGAGTGGGAAGATCGCCAGTACGGCGTAGACGGTCAGCCCGAGGTAGATCAACGCACGGTTGCCCGCCCGGCGCCGCGAGCCCAGCCTAGCCACGGTGGCCCTCCTTCTGCGCCCAGCTGCTGGCGCGGAAATAGATCACGCCGCCAATCGCCAGGACGATCAGCATCAGCATCGACATGGCCGCCGCCTTTCCGGGAAGATACTGCTGCCACCCCAGATCGTAGGCGAGGATGGGCAGGGTCAGCGTCTGCCCATCCGGGCCGCCGTTGGTCAACAGATAAATCAGGTCGAAGGCGTTGAACGTCCAGATCGTTCGCAAGACCAGGACGATCACGACGATCGGGCGAAGGAGCGGGAGAGTGACCGAAAACAGCTCCTGCATGACCGACGCGCCCTCGATCTGCGCCACCTCGTGATACTCGACCGGAATCGATTGGAGGCCGGCCAGCATCGCCGCCAGCATGAAGGGATAACCGGCCCACACCGCCACGCCGACCACCGCCGGGAGCGCGGTGTTCGCCTCCGCCAGCCAGGCGACCGGCTGCTGGATGATTCCGGCGGTCAGGGCAAGCCAGGTGACGAATCCGCCCTGATCGTTGAGCAGCCAGCGCCAGACGTACGCCGTGACGATGCCCGGAAAGGCCCACGGGATCAGAAGCAGGACCCGGTAGGCGCTGCTGCCGAAGATCGCCTGATCGAGCAGCAGCGCGCCGATCAGGCCGACCAGGAATTGCAGCGAGACCGTGGCGACGGTCCAGATCACGCTGATGTCCAGCGCCGACCAGAACCCGAACGTGCTGTTGGTCAGGATGTCGGCGTAGTTTTTCAGTCCGATGAAGCTGGTGTCCGGGTAGACGAAGGACATGTTGGTGAAGGAATAGGCGATGTTGGAGACCACCGGATAGACCAGGATCGCCAGCAGGCACACGACCGCCGGCGCCAGGCCGACGGCGAAGAAATAGCGGTCGACGATCTGCGCCGGACTCAGGCGCGCACCGGCCCGCCGGGATACGGTCGAATCAGAGGTAATTTTGGCCATCACCCGCCCCGATCAACGTCGAAATTGGGCGATCGCAGCGTTCATCCGCTTAACCTCGTCGTCGACGGCCTGCTTGACCGGAACGTTCTTCAGCACGATCGCCTGCAACATGTCGGTAATTCCCGGGTTGGTGCCCAGCGCGACGGAGTTGCTCGGATAATATCCGTTCAAGTACCCGGCTTCGACCCCGTTGCTGCTGGCGTCGAGGCTCGCCTTGTTGACGTCGGGGAACTGCTTCATGATGTCGTTGTCGAGGAACTGGGGCGACGCGGCCACGTCCTTCGTCACCGGAAAGACGCCGGCGATGCTGTGCAAGAACTCCAGCTCGGGCTGGAATTGGATGATGAACTTCAAGAACAGCTTGGCGCCGTCCGGGTTCTTGGAGCCGTTGCCCATGGCGTAACCGATGTTCGTGGCGACCGGCTTGGGCTTGGCCGTCTTTCCCGGCGGGATCATCGCTCCCAGGTCCTTCACGTGCGCCGGCAGCTGCTGGACCATGAATCCGAGCAGCGAGGGCCAGGTGAGATCGTACCCGACGTCCCGGGAAAGGAACAGCTTGTCTTGATCGTCCTCGGTGTAGTTCGTCATCCCCGGCGGTCCGCCTTGCTTGATCAGCTTGGCGTACATGTCGATGGCGGCGTATCCCACGTCGGTGCCCAGCTGCGGATTGCCGGTGGCATCGAAGATTTCCGATCCCTGACCCCGCATCAGATAGGAAATCGGCTCCGCCGACAGACCATTCACCGCGAACGTAAAACCCCACTTGTTATTCCTGGCGTCGGTGAGCGCCACCACGCCGCTGAGCCACTCGTCCCAGCTCGTCGGCTCGTTCAGGCTCTTGGCCGCGAGGAGGTCTTTTCGGTAGTACAGCATGCGTGGAAACACATACTGCGGGAATCCGAAGTATTTCCCCTGGTACTGCCAGGACGAGAGCGGGGATTCGATAAAGAAGCTTGTACCCCCCAGGTCCTTGACGACGTCGTCAACCCCCTGCGTGGCCGTGGCGATGAAGGCGGTGCCGAGCTCGTCGAACGTGGTGTCCAGCACCTCCGGCATTTGCTTCGCCGCGTGCGCCGCGATCCAGCGCTGGTGCATGTTGCCGAACCCGACGTACTCCATCTTGAATCCCTGGGTGGGATTCTTCTCGTGGAACGCTGCCCCCCACTTCTGCGCCCACTTCTGGCGCTCGGGTTGGCCCCAGGGGATCCAGAACGTGACCGGATTCCCCGCGCTGGCCACCGGTTGGCCGGTCGCCGCCGGCGCGCTCGACCCGGCCGCCGGGCTGGCGGACGCGGCCGGCGGGGAGGTCGAGGCTGCTGGCTTCGCCGGCGCCGCCGTAGCGGCCGGCCCGGCGGGTGAGGCGCCGGACCCGCACGCCGTCAACAGCAGCACGCCGCCGAGGCCCAAACCGGTCAGCACCTCTCGACGGCTCAGCGTCTTCCCTGATCGTGCCATCATTTCCTCTCTCTCGATCGTCCAGATAAAATCAGGACAACTCCGGACTAACATTACACGCGAGAGATTGTGTGCATCAACAACCGGACAGTCACAGAGTAGTCATCGAACACCCACGACCTGATCCAGCGAGCGCCGTCGACAGAGCCTGCCGTCGGTAAGGAGAGCCGCCGCGAGGTCTCGCGGCGACCGAGGACGACCAAGGAGGATCGGTGGAAGACCTGGTGAGTAGCCAAATGCAGCCTCGGGCAGACCTGCGGGAGGACTTCGCCTGGATCCGCGAAGAGACGCTGACCGGGCTTCTCGTCAGCGTTGGCGGTCTGCTCTGGCTCTGGATTCTGCTCTACCTCCGAAGTCCCTTCGATGTCTGGCCGGGCTGGGGAACGCTGCTCGGCGTCCTGACGCTCGTCGTGATCTCCTTCTCGCTTCGGCGCTCCGACTATTACCGTTCCGCGTGGCTGTTCGTGATCGGTCTCTTCGGGGGAGCGGTCGTCTTCAGCGTCGGTCCGAATCCGCTCACCATCGCGCCGTTTCTCTTCGTCCCGATCGTCCTCATCGCCGGAACCCTCCTCGGATCGCGACCGGGCTTTCTCCTCGCGATTCTGGCGACGGCACCGCTGGTTCTCGACGCGACCACCGCGCGCGAGCCGGGAGCGATCACGATCACCGTGAGCGCGGGGGCGATCATGTGGCTCACCCTGATTTCCTCCTGGGCGACTACCCGGAATCTCTACACCGCGTTCCACTGGACCTGGAGCGCCGGCGTGCGGGCCGAGGAAAACCTTCGCGAAGCCCGCGCCTACCAGGGTCGCCTGGCGGCGGCGCTTCACCAGGTCGAGGAGGCGAACTATCGCCTCGAGCATGCCAATCAGGCGCTCGACTGGGCGCGGGCCGAAGCAGAGCGGGCGCGCCAGCTGAAGGCGCAGTTCGCCGCCCACGTGAGCCACGAGCTGCGTACCCCGATCAACCTCGTCGTCGGCTTCGCGGACCTGATGCTGCATACCCCGGACGCCTACGGCGGCGTCACCCTGCCCGACGCCTATCTCGCCGACCTCACCGCGCTGCGGCGCAGCGCCGGCCACCTCCAGGGGCTGGTCGACGACATCCTCGACCTGTCTCAGATCGACGCCGGCGAGATGCCACTCGTGCGGGACATTACCGAGATCAACGCGGTTGTCCAGGAAGCCGTGGCCACCGCCCAACCGCTGCTCGACCGAAAGGGGCTCGCCCTCGACGTTCGGCTGGCCCCGTCTCTGCCGATGCTGAACGTCGATCGGTTGCGGATTCGTCAGGTGCTGCTGAATCTGCTCAACAACGCGGCGCGCTTCACCGACGCGGGGACGATCACGCTGCGCACGTCGCGGGATCAGGACGAGGTCCTGATCGAGGTGGCCGACACCGGGGCCGGCATCCGCGAGGCCGACCTCGAGCGCCTTTTCGAGGCGTACCACCAGGCCGATACCTCGATTACCCGCGGGCGGGGCGGGACCGGCCTCGGCCTCGCGATCGCGCGGCGGTTTGTCGAGCTGCACGGGGGCCGGATCCGGGCGGCGAGCGAGGGTCTCGGCCACGGCAGCACCTTTACTTTCTCGCTACCGGTCCATCAGTCCGAGCCGATCGTCGGCGAGCCGCTCGGTCCCACGACGATGCTGCAGCGTGTGCGCACATCCGCGCACTCCGCCCCCACCGTGCTCGTCGTCGACGACGACCCCGCCGTGGGCGAGCTGCTTCGGCGTTACCTCAGCGGCTACCAGGTGACGCGCGCGGCGTCCGAGTCCGACGCCCTGGGCCTCCGCGGCAGACTGCCGATTCATGCGCTGGTCACCGACCTGCCCGGCGCCGAGGGGTACGACGAGTGGTGCCGGCACTGGCTGGACCTTTCCCGTCGCCACGGGGTCCGGGTCGTCGGCTGCCCGATGCCGAGCGGTCGGCGCCTCGCGCGGGTGATGGGTCTCGCCGATTACCTGGTGAAGCCGGTCACCCGGGAGAGGCTCCTGGAAACGATCGAGCAGCTGGGGAGACCGGTCCACACCGTGCTGGTCGTGGACGACCAGCCTCCGATGGTCAAACTGTTGTGCCGCATGCTGCGCGCGACGCCCCGGCGGTTCAGGCTGCTTCGGGCGTATTCCGGCTCGGAGGCGCTGGCGATGGCGCGTCGCTGGCGCCCGGACCTCGTCCTGCTCGACATCCTGATGCCGGAGGTCGACGGGCTCACCGTGCTCGAGCGGCTGAAAGACGATCTCTCGCTGGGGGCGATCCCGGTGATCGCGGTGAGCGCCCGCGGCGCCTTCGACGCGATCGCGCCGTCGGCATCGCGCGCGATCACGCTGATCAACGATCGCCCTTTCACCGTCACGCGCCTGCTGCGGACGGTCCAGCAAGCGCTCGATATCCTTCCCCCGGCCGATCCGCTCACTGCGTGCAACAACGGAGCGACTCCAGCAGCCGTGGACGGGTGATCGGCTTTCGGAGGAAGCCTTGAGCGCCCAGCGCCAGGGCAAGCTCGGATTCGGCCAGGATGGTACAGACGACGACCGGCACGCTCTCGGTCGCGGGGTGGTTTTTCAGGACCTGGAGCGCGTCCCAGCCGTCTCGTTCGGGCATCATCACGTCGAGGATGATCGCCCGCGGGCGGTGTTGCCGCGCCAGGGCGATTCCCTCGTCGACACCGTGCGCTCCCAGCACGGTGTAACCCTGGCCGCTCACGAAGCGCGCGATCAGCTGCACCATGTCCGGGTTGTCGTCGATCACCAGCAGCTGGTGGCACGGCCTGGTGAGATGGATCGAAAGGGTCGCGCTAGCGGCTTCCTCTTCGAGCGCCCAGGAGCCTTTCAGGATGCTGAGCAGCCGTCCGCCCTCGGCCCACTGTTCGCGCGCCGACCGCGCCAGGAGGCGATCCGCCGCGAACGAACCCCGGTACGAAACGGTGAATCGCACCTCGGCATCCTGAACCGCGCAGGAGATGGCGAGCCGGCCGCCCCGCGCCGCCCGAAGCAGGTACAGGCAGGCGACGATCAGCAGCTGGCGGAGCATAGTTCGATTTCCGTCGATCGCCAATCGGTTTCCGGCGACCCCGCTCTCGAAGACGACCCCGCTCGAACCGGCCACCCGCTCGAGCAGCCGAACCACCCCGCCGACGAGCTCGGTCAGATCGACCGACATCTCCGGCCCCTGGGCAACCGCCTCCAGCTCATCCTTCCAGGGATGGCTGCCCGGCGGGACCGGACCGCTCGCCTCGGATGGCTCGTCGCGCCGGGACCGCTCCCAGAGCAGGGTAGCCAGCGCCTCGACCGCCCGACGCTGCTCGCGGTGGTACTGTGACTGACTGAGGCCGAGCTCGCTCATCACCTCGCGGTAGGGAAGCGACTCGACGTAGCGCAGCTCGAGGATGTGACAGAGCCGCCCGGGTCGACCGGCGAGGCCGGGCGACAATTCCTCCTGCAGGTCGTGGATCGCGTCGAGGATCGCCTGGCGAAGCGCGTGCGCGGGGCTCAAGCCGACCGGCAACAGGACCGGCAGGAGGTCGCGACCCAGGGGGTGCTCGTTCAAGGATGCCAGGTCGTAGAGATGCTCGAGCGCGTCTTTCACCTGCTCGGCGAATGCGACCGGCGGCGCCATGGACCTCCCTTCCGACCGCTTTTTCGATGCCCACCGTGCCCGGGGCTCAGTCTATCATACGGATCCGGCTGGAAGACTCGACGGTTCGCCGTGGGTGTCATAGCCGAGCGAAAGCGAGGAATATCCGGTCCGGGCCAGCAGGCCGGGTGAGCCAGGAGTGAGCAAGAAACGAGCAGCGATTGGCCTGGAGGCGGCGGTGTCAGTCGAATACCCTGGGCGAGGCAGCTTTCCGAACGGAGAGCTGAAAATCGCAACGCGATGCGTTGAGGGGAGAATCGTTCGATGAATCTCGCCACCGTCACCTCCACGACCAGCCGCAAGCGGTTCGTCCAGTCCCTGGCGCTGGTCGGCGCCAGCTTCGCCGCGAGTCCGTTCCTCGCCCAGGCCGACGGCGGATCGAGCTCCCAGCAAGACTCGACCTCGTCCGGGCTCAACGCGGGGGACCGCCAGATTCTCATCGCTGCCGAGATCGCCGAGGCCCTCGCGGTGACCACCTACAGCAACATCATCAACCAGGCGTCCTTCTTCCAGAACCTCGCCTCGGACGATCAGGGATACATCCGTGCGGCGCTCCAGGAAGAGATGTCGCACTACCTCCTGGAGAAGAGCCTGACCGGCCAGGACTCGCCGTTCACCGCGTTCTACTATCCCAAGGGCATGTTCGCCAGCGCCCAGGCGACGCTCAACGTCCTGGTCAGCCTGGAGGATGCGTTCATCGCCGCCTATCTGGTTGGCGTACGCGACTTCTCGAAGATCGATTTGAAGGTCGCGGCGGCGCGGATCATGGGGATCGAAAGCGATCACCGGACCCTCGCTCGGGTCGTCGCGCCCGGCGTCGCGGCGGCGGATGGCGGTCCGATCGAGACGGTGACCGGGATCCAGGGCGTGGCGGAGAGCGTCGATCCCCCGAACAACAACGGGTACGAGCGCACGCTGGGCTGGACAAGGATCTCGCAGGCGGTGGCGGCCCTGACGCCCTTCGCGGACAGGACCGCCGCGGCCAGGGCCGGCTTCGATACCAGCGTCTCCTACGCCTTCACGCCGTTCACGCCGACCTTGCCCTCACCGCTTGGCGCTTTCTGATCCGATCGCGGCTCCGTGGCTGGCTGGTCGGTTGCACCCGAAACAGTAGATATACTCGGCGCGAGACGCTATACTACACCCCACCGTTTGGTGAGCCTGAACGGCCGTCCATTCTCGTGGATGAACTCTACCTGCTCCGACGGTGGGGAGGGTAGCGCGATGGTGCCGCGACTGGCAGACCGCCTGGACGTATCCCGACGGCGCCGCTTCGTCGGACGCGAGGCCGAGCTCACGCTGTTTCGCGACGCGCTGGCGGCGCAAGAGCTGCCGTTCAACCTGCTCTACGTTCACGGTCCGGGTGGCATCGGCAAGACGACGCTGCTCGGAGAGTTCGCGCGGCTCGCCCAGCACGCCTCGGTCGACGTGGCGACGGTGGACGCCCGCTACGTCGACCCATCTCCGGATGGCTTCACCGCCGCGCTGAGCCTGGCCATGAACCTTTCCCCCGGCCAATCGCCGGTCGCGGCGCTGACCGAGCGGGCCGCGCGCAACGCGATCGTCGTCGACACCTACGAGCTGCTCACTCCGCTCGACAACTGGCTACGCGAAGTCTTCCTGCCCCAGTTCCCCGAGAACACGCTGATCGTGCTGGCCGGCCGAAACCCGCCACCACCCAGCTGGAGCGCGGATCCGGGCTGGCAGAACCTGGTGCGCCTCGTTCCGCTGCGCAACCTCACGCCCGACGAGGGGCGGGCTTACCTTACCCGGCGCACGGTGCCCCTCGAACAGCACCAGGCCGTCCTCGCCTTCACCCACGGTCACCCCCTCGCCATGGCCCTCGTCGCGGACGCCTACGTTCAACGCGGCGCCTTCTCCTTCCAGGCCGAAGCCGCGCCGGACATCGTCCAGACCCTCGTCGAGCAGTTCGTTCAGAAGGTGCCGGGGCCGGCCCACCGCGCCGCGCTCGAAGCCTCGGCGCTGGTCCGGATGATGACCGAGGGGCTGCTCGCCGAGCTTCTTGGCGTCGGCGATGCGCGCGAGCTGTTCGACTGGCTGCGGTCGCTCTCCTTCATGGAGTTCGGTCCCCAGGGTCTCTTTCCGCACGACCTCGCGCGCGACGCGCTGGCGGTCGAGCTCCGCTGGCGTAACCCCGACTGGTACGCCGAGCTGCACCGCCGCGCCCGCAGCTATTACGCCGCGCGCCTGAGCCAGACCCGCGGTCCGGAGCAGCAGCGGATCCTTTTCGACTACGTCTACCTGCACCGCGACAACCCCCTGATGCGCCCTTACCTCGACTGGCAGGAGACCGGCACGACCATGCCCGACCTGATGCGCGACGGGGATCGACCGGTCCTTCGGGCGATGGTCGCGACCCACGAAGGGGAGGAGTCGGCGCGCTGGCTGGACTACTGGTGCGAGCGCCAGCCGGCCGGCATCGTCGTTTACCGCGACTCCGCCGGCCGTCCGTCCGGCTTCGTCGCCCGCCTCGCCCTCGAGGAAGTTGCCCCCGATGACCGGTCCGCTGACCCGGCGATCCGGGCGGCGTGGACCCACCTCGAGCGGCAGGCGCCGCTGCGGCCGGGCGAGCGCGCGACCGTGTTTCGCTTCTGGATGGCCAACGACACTTACCAGGCGGTCTCGGCGCTCCAGAGCCTGATCTTCGGACGTGCTGCCCAGCACTATCTGACCACCCCGGGCCTCGCCTTCAGCTTCTTCGCGACCGCCGAGCCCGACTTCTGGGCGCCGATGTTCGCCCACGTCGACCTGCCACGCCTGCCCGCCGCCGACTTCGTGGTCGGCGGCCGCCGCTACGGCGTCTTCAGCCACGACTGGCGGGTGACGCCGCCGCTCACCTGGCTCGAGGTGCTCGGCGAGCGCGAGATCACCTCCGACGCCGAGCAGACGCCGGCCCCGGTCGCCACCGCGGTCGTCCTGAGCGCGCCGGAGTTCGCCGCCGCGGTCCGCGACGCGCTCCGCGACGTCGCCCGGCCCGAGGCGCTGCGCCAGAATCCCCTGCTGCGCGCGCGCCTGGTCCTCGAACGCGCCGGCGCCGGCGCCCGGACCGCCGAGCGCGTCGCCACGCTCCAGACCTGCCTGCGCGAGGCGATCGATTCGCTTCAGCACCCGCCGCGCGACGCCAAGCTCTACCGCGCGCTCGTCCACACTTACCTCGATCCGGCGCCGACCCAGGAACGGGCGGCCGAGCTGCTCGACTTGCCGTTCAGCACCTACCGTCGGCACCTGACGGCGGGAATCGCCCGCACGATCGAGGCGCTCTGGCAGGCCGAGATCGGAGGGCGCGAGGCCTGAGCGGGCAAAGTGAGCAAAAAGTGAGCAGTGACTGAGCTGGCGCGGGATCCATCGTTCATCCGATACTCCGGTCGTCGACGAGACGGCTGGATTTCTTTCGTAGAGGGGGAACGATGCACGACAAAGGGGTCGCGCGGCTCGGTCAAGACCTCATTCGAGCCTGGAACGCGCACGACGCCGAGCGCATTGCCGGACTGCACGCCGCCGACTGCAGCGGCGTCGACGTGGGCAGATCCGGACAAAGGCACGGCCGGGAGGGCGTTCGGCAGGCCGCCGAAGCCTACCTGCGCGCCTTTCCGGACCTTCAGCTGACCCTCGAGGATACCCTCGTCGAAGGCAACCGGATGGTGGTGACCTGGACCGCCCGCGGCACCCAGACCGGTTCGGTGATGCGCATTCCCCCGACCAACCGTCCGGTCGAGGTCCGGGGGCTTTGCGTGCTCACGGTCGAGGCGGGCATGATCAGCCACGCGGTCCACCACTGGGACGTCGCCGGCATGCTCCGACACCTCGGCCTGCTGCCGGACCTGCACGAACTCCAGGACGACACGTAACGGTGAGCTCAACCGACACGGATGGATTGATTGAAGGATAGAGATGGCGACGCCACGACTGTTGAACCTCAACTCCGGACGACGTGATCCCGTCTCGGAAGGTCAAACGATGAAACCACGCTCCTTTGAGCCGTTCGCCGGTTATTGCGCGATTCTCGCCGGGGTCGCCGGCTTTCTCTACGCGGTCGCCTTTCTGGTCGTCGCCGCGCGCGATCCAGAGCTCGGCGGCACGCTCAGCGCGCTCATGCTCCTGCTGGTCGGGCTATTCTCGACCGCAGCGCTGACCGCGCTCTACGAGCGGCTGCGAGCCGTCGAGCCGACCACCGCGCTCTGGGCGTTTCTTTTGGGCAGCGTTGGCGCGCTCGGCGCGACCATTCACGGGGGATACGATCTCGCGGTCGCGCTCCATCCGGTGTCGGCCGCCGGCGCCCTCGTCAACGCGCCGAGCCAGACGGATCCCCGCGGGCTGCTCACCTTCGGCCTGGCCGGTCTGGGGCTGCTGATCGTCTCCTGGCTGATCGTTCGGAGCGATCTTCTGCCGCGCGGGCTCGGTTACCTCGGGTTCGCCTCGGCGATCCTTCTCGTCATCCTCTACCTGGGCCGGCTGATCGTTCTCTCGGCGACGAGCCCGATCATCCTGGTGCCGGCGGTCGTGAACGGGTTCGTCCTCGATCCCCTCTGGTACGTCTGGCTGGGCATCATCTTCGTGCGCGGAGCGCGCGCCCGACCCGACTAACCCATGGCTGCGGTACGGGTCGTTCCTGATGAAGCCGATCTTCGCGGCAAACCATCGCTGGGCGATGGCTCGTGGGGAAGAGAGTCTGAGGATCGAGCTGGCTCGGCGC
>JAJPKB010000543.1 GCA_021323915.1 Chloroflexota bacterium
CCGGGCCGACGATTTCTTCGATTCAGTCCGCGGTCGATCGCTGTGTCGCCCAGGGATTCACGCGGATTCTCGCGGTGCCGGTGCTCTTGCTCAATGCGGGCCACGCCCAGCGCGATATCCCTGCCGAGATCGACCAGGCGCGGCAGCGCTATCCGACGAACGAGCTACGCCTGGCCGAGCCGCTCGGGATCCAGCAGAGTCTGCTGGAGATCCTCGAAGAGCGAATTGGTGAGGAAATGGGCAATGCGATCGTTTGCCAGGAAGATTCAACCGCGATTCTACTCATCGGTCGCGGAACGACCGACGCCGAGGCAAATGGCGACATTTATAAGATCGCCCGCCTGCTCTGGGAGCGAAACCGCTTCGCGCTGGTGGAGTGCGGCTTTGCCGGCACCGTCCGCCCCACGATCATGGAGGGCATTACCCGATGCATCCTCCTCGGAGCGCGGCGAATCTTAGTCGTTCCCTACTTTATCAACACCGGCCTACTTGTCCAGCGCATCCAGACCCAGGCCGCCCAAGCGCGCGATGCCTATCCGGATGTCGAGATCGCGGTATGTCGGCACCTCGGCGTTCATCCCAGACTCGTGCAGTTGCTCCTGGCCCGCGCACGCGCCCTGGCCAATGGCGACGTAGCCCCAACTGATCCGGCGATTGGCCGGACCTGGCGCTACCCGCCTCACCATCATCACCAGAACGGCCACGGGGATCATCGCCACGCCGACCGATTGAGCGATCAGTCCATGGAGCCAGCACGATGAGTCGGTCTCACTGTAGCGGAAAGGTCTGGCTCGTCGGCGCCGGACCGGGCGATCCGCAATTGATTACCGCTCGTGGCCTGGCCCTCCTCCGAGCGGCCGACGCGGTCGTCTACGACCGTTTGAGTCCGAGCGCCCTCCTGGAGGAATGCCCGCCGCACGCCGAGCGCTTCGACGTCGGTAAGATCCCGGGACGCCAGACCATCACCCAAGAGGAGATCAATGCGCTGCTCGTGCGACTGGCCCGAGAAGGCAAGCGTGTCATTCGCCTGAAAGGAGGCGACCCGTACGTCTTCGGGCACGGAGGTGAAGAAGCGCTGGCGCTCAATGCGGCGGGGATCGCCTGGGAAGAGGTACCGGGAGTCAGCGCGGCGATCGCCGCGGCCGCCTACGCCGGAGTTCCCCTGACCCACCGGGGACTCGCCTCCTCTTTCACGGTGGTAAGTGGCCACGATGGGTTGACCCAGTCTCGGGTAGCCAACGCGGATACCCTGGTAATCCTGATGGCCCTCGAACAGCTTGACCGGGTCGTCGAACGACTATGTTTCCTGGGCCGCGCCCCGACCGAGCCGGCCGCTCTGGTCCACGCTGCCAGCACGCCGGATCAGCAAACCCTGCGCGCTCCCCTTGCCGAAATCGCCAAGCGGGCGCGTGCGCTTGGCCTACCTCCACCGGCTACCCTGATCGTTGGACCCACAGTTATGCTTTCCGATCACCTTAACTGGTTCGAGCGTCGCTCGCTCTTTGGCCGGCGCATCCTGGTTGCCCGAACGCGTCCGCACCCGAGCCGGCTCACCGAGCAACTGCGCGCGCTCGGAGCCGACGTGATCCAGTTGCCGACGATCCGAGTCCGACCACTTGATCACTCGCCGATCAACGCCGCGCTTCGCCAACTCGCGGCTGGTCGTTTCGGTTGGGTCGTCTTTGGCAGCGCCCTCGTCGTCGAGCACGTTTGGGATCGCCTCGCAGCACTCGGTCTCGATAGCCGCGCCTTGCGGGCCAAAGTCGCGGCCTACGGGTCCGGCACGGTCGAGGCGCTCGAGCGGCGGGGTATCCGTCCCGATTGCGCCTGTCCCGGCTATCTTCAGCGTGAGGTCGCCCGCCATCTCCTCCCCGCTGGCCTCGACGGATCAGAAGTTATCCTGCCGTGTCTGGAAGTCCCCGAGACGCTCTGCGCTATGCTCGCCAACCACGGCTGCCGCCCCGTCGCGATTCCGGTCGCGGAGATCGATCGCGAGAGCAGCCGACAAGCCGACGCCGACCGACTGCGAAGGCTTCTCAACGCCAAAGAGATTGATGCGATCGTTTTTCCGGCATCGCGGGGCGTGGAGCTGATCACCGCGCTTCTCCAAGGCGACCCGTCGCCCCTGAACGGCGTTCCGATCGTCTGTATGGGGCCGAGCACGGCCGAGACGGCTCACCGCCACGGTTTCCGGGTAGATGTGGTGGCAGAAGAGGCAACCTTCGACGGTTTGGTGCGGGCGGTGGCGAGTGTACGGACAGCGGCGGAGGAGAACGAGCTTCCCCCCAGCTACCCGCATCGGGAAGAGCTAGGTGGGACGCAAGAGACCGTGATTTCCGGAAGGCGCGCTTCAACGGTTTCTCTCGTCTCGCGCTACGCTCTGCCACCCGAGGAGATCGAGAGCCTGAGCTTGCAGCGGGTACGCGCGGCTTTGGGCGAGAACGAGCCGCTGGAGCCCGTGCGGAAAATCGTTCATCGGATCGTTTACGCGGCCGGGGATCCGACGCTCGCTCCGCGGGTGCGCATCCATCCGGACGCGGTCGCGGCCGGGGTGACAGCCCTCCGGCGTGGTCGGCCAATCGTCGTGGACGTGCGCATGGTCGAAGCAGGACTGAATCGCCGCATGATCACCCAGCTTAGTTGTCCGGTTCACTGTGGGATCGACCTGCCGGAGGTGGCGGCCGAGGCGCGGCAGCTCGGCCTGCCGCGGGCAGTGGTTGCGGTGCGGCGACTTCGCGCGGCGATGGACGACGGAATCGTGGTCATTGGCAATGCCCCGACCGCGCTCCTGAGCCTGCTCGATCTGATCGACGCCGAGCAGGTGCGACCGGCGCTGATCGTGGGGATGCCGGTCGGATTCGTCGCGGCAGCCGAGTCGAAGGCCGAGCTGGCGGCGCGAGCGGTACCGTTCATTACGATCGAGGGGACACGCGGGGGGTCGGCGCTTGCCGCGGCGGCGACCAACGCCTTGCTGCAGCTTGCGTTCAACTCCGAAAAGGACCAATAACTGTGACCGAGGAAAACGGTGAGGGTGTCGAGAAGGTTCGACGGCGCGGCATGCGGACTGGTTTCACGACCGGGGCCTGCGCGACGGCCGCGGCAAAGGCGGCGACTCGAGCGCTCCTCACCCAGCAGCCGGTGAGCGAGGTGACGATCCATCTGCCGATTGGTCGCGATGCGACCTTCCAAATCGTTTCTTGCGATCTGGTAACGGATTCCTGTCGCTGCGCCGTGATCAAGGATGCCGGCGACGATCCGGACGTGACGCACGGCGCGGAGATTCGCGCGGAGGTCCGCTGGTCCGCTGAGCCGGGGATTCATTTGCGCGGAGGAGTTGGCGTGGGAGTGGTGACGCGGCGCGGGCTGGGACTGGAAGTGGGTGGACCGGCGATCAATCCGGTACCACGTCAGATGATTACCGAAGCGGTCGCCGAGACCGCAGCGGAGGTGCTCCCCGAGCGCGGACTGGTCGTCGAGATCTCGGTGCCGCGCGGCGAAGAGATCGCGAAGAAGACGCTCAACGGTCGTCTGGGTATTGTTGGCGGCATCTCGATCCTGGGCACGACCGGGATCGTTCAGCCCTGGTCCACCGCGGCCTGGCGAGCGAGTGTCGAGCAGGCGATTGACGTGGCGGCGGCGAACGAGCAGCGCCACATCGTCCTGACGACCGGCGGCCGGAGCGAGAAGTTCGCGATGAAGATTCTCCCGCTACCGGAGATTGCCTTTGTCGAGATGGGGATTTTCACCGGGCGGGCCCTCCACCGCTGCGTCGAGCGTGGCTGCCAGCGCGTCACTCTCGCCGGCATGGTCGGGAAGTACGCCAAACTGGCCCAGGCACACTTCCAAACCCACGTCGCGGGCAATCAGGTCGATCCGATCTATCTGGCCGCCCTGGCGGCACGGGCCGGGGCGAGCGCGGAGTTGCAGGCGGCGATCCGTGGCGCGAACACCGCTCGCCACGTTCAAGAGTTGGTGCAAGAGGCGGACTTGAGGGAATTCTTCCGCGTCTTGACCGAGAAGGTCGTCGAGCAGAGCGTTCGCTACGTTCGCGGCAAGCTCACGATCGACGCGATTCTTTTCGATTTCGACGGAACGATGCTCGCGCGGGTCGGTTTCCATGGCTGACACCGTGGTGATTGGGATCACCGACGCTGGTGCGTCCAGCCTCTCCCCGGAGGCGATCGACCTGGTGGATCGGGCCGAGTTGCTCTGTGGGGGCGAACGCCACCTGGCCTTCTTTCCCGAGCACCCGGCCGAGCGCTTCGTTATCAAGGCGAATCTGGCGGCCCTGGTCGAGCGGTTACGTTTTGAGACCCGGCCAGTGGTCGTTCTCGCGTCGGGCGATCCTTGCTGGTACGGCATCGGGCCGTACCTCACCGAGCGCCTCGGGCACGAGCAGGTTCGGATTCTCAGCAACCTCAGCTCCATGCAGCTCGCGTGCGCTCGCCTCGGGCTGGCCTGGCAGGACGTGGTTCACCTGAGCGCGCACGGTCGGCCGTTGGACGGGATTCTCCCGGGCGCGCTGGCGGCTCGAACCGCGGTGATTCTGACCGACGAGCAAAACACGCCGGCCGCGATTGCCCGGACACTTCTGGAGGCCGGCGACGAAGACGCCCAGGCCGACGTTTTCGAGCACCTCGGAGGGCCGAAGGAGCGGCACGTCGCGGGACGACTGAGCGATCTCGTCACGCAGCACTTCGCGGCGTTGAACCTCCTCGTCGTACGCCACCAGCGACCCCCGCGTGCCTGGTCGCTTGGGCTGCCCGAGGAGGCGTTCAGCCACCGCGACGGGCAGATCACCAAAGCCGAGGTCCGGGTGGTGAGCCTGGCCAAGCTGCGGCTCCACGAGTGGGCAACCCTCTGGGACATCGGCGCAGGCAGCGGCTCGGTCGCGATCGAGGCCGCCTTATGCTTTTTGCGCCACGGGCGGGTCTACGCCGTCGAGCGCGATCCGGAGCAACTCGAGCACTTGGCCGGCAATCGACATCGGTTCGCCGCCGGAAATCTGACGATCGTTCCCGGCGAGGCGCCCACGGCACTCGCCGATTTGCCCGTGCCGGATTCCGTTTTTATTGGCGGAAGCGGGGGTGAGCTAATGGCGATTCTATCTGTGGCGATGGAGCGCGTCCGGTCGGGTGGGCGAATCGTCTTGAACCTCGTCTCACTCGACCACCTGGGGCAAACAATCGCGTATGCCCAGGACAAGGACTGGCTGGCAGAGGTGACACAGATTGGGGTCGCCCGAAGCACGGTCACCGCCGGGTTACTCCGGCTCGCCGCGTTGAACCCGGTTTTTATCGTCGTGTTGAGCCGAAGCGGGGAATGATCGCGATGTCTGATCGAAGCACGGCGAAACACCTGGGCAGTCGAATCGGCACTTTCTACGGCATCGGCGTCGGTCCCGGCGATCCGGAATTGCTGACCCTCAAAGCCTATCGACTGATTCGGACGCTACCGCGATTGTACGCGCCGGTGTCCCGACCGGGCGCGCCAAGCTATGCCAAGGGCATCGTTGCCGAGCACCTCGATTCGAGACGCCCGGTCATGGAGCTACCTTTTGCCATGCGGGCCGCGCCCGAGGAGATGGCCGCGCAGTGGCGGACGAACGCCGCGGTCATCGCGGAAGATCTTCGGGCCGGGCAAGACGTCGGGTTTCTCACCGAGGGAGACCCCTCGCTCTACAGCACTTTCGTCCACCTTGCTGGTGCGCTGAATGAGGTCTGTCCGGAGGCGCCGCTCATCGCGGTGCCTGGCGTATCGTCCTTCCAGGCGGCGGCCGCGGCAACCGGAATACCCCTGGTCGATCGCGACGAGCGTCTGGCGATCCTGCCGGCGGGCTACGAGAATCTGGACAACGCCACGGGGGTGCGGGAAGCGCTGGAGCAATTCGACACCGTTGTGCTATTCAAAGTAGCGAGCGCGATCGATGGGGTCATTGATCTGCTCGACGAACTCGGCAGGATCGACCGGGCGGTGCTTGTCACCCGGTGTGGCCGTCCGGACCAGCATATCTACCACGACGTCCGGAGCCTTCGCGGGCGGAAGCTCGACTA
>JAJPKB010000415.1 GCA_021323915.1 Chloroflexota bacterium
CGATTCGCCGGCTGGGAGGTCGACGTCGACGGGCGCCCGGTCGCCACCCGCTCCAGCCCGGGCGAGGGGTTGCTTCTGGCGGATCTCCCTGCCGGCGCTCATCAGCTCACCCTTCGCTTCGTCGACACTCCGATTCGCCGGGACGGCTGGCTCCTCGCTCTGCTGAGCGCGGTCGTACTAACAGGCTTCGGACTGGTGGGCCTGGCAAACTCCCGTCGAGCAAAGCGTGCTTCGCCGACGCGCGCCCCGGCTTCTTCGCGGCATCGCGCATTCGCTCCGACCCTGGACCGGCGCGGCGTCGTGACGATTGGCGCGGGCGTGTGCGGATTGATCGCGGTCCGGGCACTGAGCCCCGCCCCTTACGCCGCCGTCTTCGCCCGGAAATCTCCGCTCGACCGGGTGATCGGCGTGAGCCATCCGGACCGAATTCTTCTAGGAGACCGAGTCGAGTTTCTGGGATACGATCTTTCCGATCCGAAGACCTCTCCGGGCGGCTCGATCTCGGTCACGCTATACTGGCGCGCCCTGCGGCCGCTGACCGCCGACTATCGATCCCTGGCGATGATCGCGCGCGTTGGCGATAAGGGCCTGGTCGCCCAGGACGACCGAGTCAACCCGGGTGGCATCCCGACCCACACCTGGCCGACCGATCGGTACGTCATCGACCAGCACACGATCGAGATTCCGGCCAGTACGCCGCCGATGGTGTATCAACTCCAGGTCGCGCTCTACGATGGCAAGACGCTGAAGCACCTGCAGCAGGACGGCGTCAGTGGCTGGCAGGGCGAGCAGATCGTCCTGCGCCAAATTCACGTGACCCGGCCAACGCCGGTCGATCCCAGCACCTATCGTCCCCTTCCGGGTCCGGTCTTCGGAGGACTGATTATCGTGCTGGGATATCAAATCAACACCGATCGGCCGCGCTCCGGGCAGGCCCTGGAGCTGACGCTGATCTGGCGGGCGGAAAAGGCCGTCGACCACGACTTCACCGTCTTCACCCACCTGATCGACGCGAAGCAGAATCAAGCGGCGGGAAACGACAGCATGCCGATCGACGGGCAGTACCCCACGTCGACCTGGCTGGTCGGCGAGGACGTCGTCGATCTGCATCGGATCCAGATTCCGACGAGCCTGGCGCCGGGACAGTATCATCTCGCGTTCGGCCTGTATGACGCGAAGACGCTCCAGCGGCTCCCGGTCACCGAGAAGGACTGGAACGCTCCGCGCACCCAGATCGATCTCGACCAACTTCCGATCCACGTCTCGGCTGCCCGGTGAGTAAGAAGATCGACTGTCCGAAGCCCGGGCGCGGAGCCGACGCCCTGGTCGCGCTCGGCTTCTTCGTCGTCTGGACGGTGGTGGCCACCTACCCGCTCGCCTTCGCGCCGTCCAACCACATCGAAAACTGGGGTGACCCGCTCCTGAACGTCTGGATCCCCGCCTGGGACCTCCATCAACTGGTTCGGGACCCGCTGCATCTCTTCGACGCCCCAATCTTCTACCCCGCCCACGATACCCTCGCCCTGTCCGAGCTGCTGCTGGCCCAGGCGCTGGAGATGGTGCCGGTCGTCGCGCTGACCGGAAACTTTATCCTCGCCTATAACGTCGTCGTCCTCGGGTCGTTCATCCTCTGCGGCCTTGGCGCGTATCTCCTGACCCGCGAGGCGATGCCACCGCCGGCCAGCCTGGTCGCCGGAGCGGCGTACGCGTACTGCTTCTATCGAGTCGGGGAGTTCAGCCACATTCAGATTCTCAGCGCTGAGTGGATTCCCTTCGCCATGCTCGCGCTGCTTCACCTCTGGCGCCGACCCGGCTGGCGGATGGCAAGTCTGTTTGCCGGGTGCGTCATCCTCCAGGTCTTGTCGTCGTTTTATCTCGGCCTCTTCCTGCTGGTTACCCTGGTCTTCGAGCTCGCCTTCCTGGTCCTCGCGGACCGTCGGCCGCCATCGCTCCCCTTTCTCGGCCGGCTGGTCGGCGCCGCGGCCCTCACCCTGATTGTCGTCCTGCCGTTCTCCCTCCCTTACTTTCAGGTGGAGCGCGAGTTCGGGCTCGCGCGCTCGCTCGGCGACGCGATCGGCGGCTCGGCGACCTTTCGCAGTTATCTGGCGGTGCCGTCGACCAGCTGGCTCTACGGCCAGACGCATCTGCCGGTCTTGCAGCATTTTCAGACCGACGAGACCCTCTTCCCCGGCGTCGTCGTCCTCGTCCTGGCGGCTGTCGCGATCGTCACGGGTCGGCGGTGGCGTTGGATCGCCTTTTTTCTCTCGTTGACGATCTTCGGACTCGTCTTTTCCTTCGGCCCGCGTTTCCATCTGGCCCCGGGGGCTGAGAACGGCTTCCCCCTGCCGTACGGCCTTCTCTTCGCCTACGTGCCCGGCTTCCACTCGATTCGCGTCGTCGGTCGCATGGGCGTCATCGCCACGCTGGGGATCGCGGGTCTGGCAGGGATGGGCACGGCCGCTTTGATTCCGAAGGCTCCGGCGCGCTGGCAGACCCCTTTCGGCCTCCTCCTGGCGATGCTCGTCGGGATAGAAACCCTCTCGATTCCGGTTCGGATGACTCCGGTCGAGACGCCGAACGACGTTCCACCGGTCTACCACTGGCTGGCCGCCCGTCCAGACGACGCGCCCGCGCTCGAGCTCCCGACGATCCAGCGTCGGTGGCTGGACAACGCCGCCGAGCTCGAGCGCCAGGGGCACGAAGAATACCTGTCGATCTACCACTGGCACCCGACGCCAAGCGGCTACAGTGGCTTCGAGCCTCCGTTCTTCTGGAGCGTGATGCGTGAGGCGAGAGACTTCCCGACCGACGAATCGATCGGCTTCTTCCAGGCGATCGGGCTCAAGTACATTGTTTTCCATCAAGATCAGTACCCGTCCGAGCGGTGGCGGCAGATTCAGGCGCGAATCGCCGATCACGCCGATACTCTGCGACCGCTGGCCCGCTTCGGCGACGACCGGGTCTACGAGCTCACGGCGGCCGGCGTCACCGATCGCCTGCCGACGCCGCGAATCGTCCTTCCGTCGGCCATCGCCGCTGGTGGCACCTATCGGGGATTTGTCGACTGGCCGAACCCCGGCCCGGTCGTCCGACTCGCAACGCCGCGGACGATCACCGTCCACACCATCTGGCAGGGCGCCGGAACCGAGTCACCCGAGACGGTCAGTGTGAACGCGCCGACCTACCTGGCCCGAGGAGACACGACCGTTCCGTTCGACCTTTCAGCCCCGGCAACGCCCGGGCCGTTCCGGCTGACGGTGAGCGCGGCAGGGGTTAGCGCGATCGCGAACGTCGACGTAGTCGATCCTCCGGTCGGACCGGTTCCGAACGATCCGCGCCCCTCGATGCAGCTGGTCGCCGGCCACCTCGTCACGTCGTCGGCACGGCCGGGCGACGTTGTCTTCGCCGAAGCGTCCTGGCGACTCCGCCACCGCACCCTGGACAACTACCTTCTTCGGATCGAGGTCGTCGACCACCGGGGGCAGGTCGTCGCCTCGGGAACGATCGACCCGTTCGACGGCGCCTTGGAGACCGCCCGCTGGCTGCCCGGCGAGACGATCGCCCTGAGCCAGAGCGCGATCCTCCCGAGGGATCTCGCTTCGGGGAGTTATACCGTGCGTCTCCTGGTGCGGTTCGCCGACGGGGCAGCCTGGAAGATGGCCGGGCCGGACAACAACGATCACGATAGTATCGACGTGGGAACGCTGCGGGTCGAATGAAGAGACTACGGTGAGGCCAGCACCACGTCGTCGGAACCGCCCGGCAAGCCCCGCGCGGTGATCGGGAGCCGGGCGCCGGTCTTCAGGTCGTAAAGACCTACCTCCGCCCGGATCCCGTGAGCCGGAGCAGGCCGCGTCAGTCGAACCGTGTGCAGGTCAGGAACCACCCGGCCGGGCTGCCA
>JAJPKB010000092.1 GCA_021323915.1 Chloroflexota bacterium
CATCTCCCTGGAGACCCTTCCCCCGCGCACTGAAGGCTCCCCCTGGAGAAGGGGGCCGGAGGGTAGACAGTAAGGGGTAGGGGATGAGGGAAATTCCGGCGCCCCCGCGAAAAGGTGGCCACTCCCTAGGGTAAGACGTCCGTGTCGTTGGAGGTGAGCAGTGATCTCTCGCGCCCGAGTGGCTTGGGATGCGACCTATTGACTGGCGCGCCTGGCTCCGGATGGGATAGGGGGATCCTCCGGGGCGGATGACAGAGCCTGAGCGATCAGTCCGGCTCGCTCGTCAGGTCCCAGCGCATCGAACGCTGGGTCACGGCGATGCAGCGCGACGAGCACTTCTTCGAGACGCTCGGCGAAGCCAGTCGTCGCGAGTCGTAAGGCCTCTTCCGGATCAACATCGGCGCGCCGCGCGAGTGCGACGAGCCCGAAGAGCGCCTGTCCGAGCGCCCGACGCATCGCTTCCGAAGACGTCCGTGCCACCGTCTCAAGGTCTGCCATGCTCGGCAGGTTGGTCGGCGGCGTCCAGCCGTATCGCACCGCGCGACTCTGAACCGCGTCGGCACGCATGAGCGCTGGCATAGACTGAGGAATGCTCGCGAACGAGCTCCTGGTGACGCCGCTCTCGGATCGTTTGATCTTTTCCCAATTTCGTAGAACGTCCGCGCTGGATGCGACTCTGACGTCGCCGAAGACGTGAGGATGACGGCGAATCAGCTTGCCGTTCACCGCGCGTAACACGTCGTCCAGATTGAACCGGCCGTCCTCGTGAGCGAGCTGGCTGTGCATCACCACCTGCAAGACGACGTCGCCAAGCTCCTCGGCAAACTTGGCCCAGTCATCCTCGTCGAGAGCCGCGATTGCCTCGTAGGTTTCTTCGATGAAGTGTTTCTTCATCGATTGGTGGGTTTGCTCGCGATCCCACGGACAACCGTCGGGCGCTCGTAGTCGAGCCACGATGTAGCGAAGTGTGTCAAAGCCGGCCAAGTCGGAAAGGCGATCCACCGGAGGTAGGTACACGCACGACAACGGCTCGCCGAGTTCAACGGGCAAGCAATCCAACGTGCCTGACCAAACGGACTCCTCAGCCGTTTCTCGTCCCAGATGGACGACGTAAACGGGGTGATCCGAGGGATAGATCGCTCGAAGGGCCTCCGCCAGCGCAGGAATGCTCTCCTGACCGCCGAACCAAAAAACCATCGCGGGTACCGTCGGATCTACGACGCGCCCTTCGCCGCCGTAAAGATGCCTTTCCCCTTCCTCGTCGCGTTCGATTCGTTCGACGATCAGGGCCGCGTCGAGCACGACCAGTTTCCTTTGCCACGGATCAAGGCCGAGGCGCTGAACCGCCGCGTCGAACAGACTGATGCCGGCGACGAGTCGCACCGGCACCCGGCGCTCGTCCGCGCATCGCAGGATTTCCCGGACGGACCGGTGGGCGTCCAGGGGGCTTCCCGGCACCGCGTACACGACGCCCTCGGCGCGCTCGGCCAGGCCGACGATGCGCTCGGCGAACACGCGGTCAGGCGAGCCGCTGGACGCGGTCCCCGCGATTAATTCGTCGAAATCCCGAACGACGATTCGCTCGCTCAGCGTGGAAACGAAAGGATGATGCCTCGTTCTCAGGTACAGCTCGTTCGTGGAGGCAAGCACCTGACAGGCCTCTGCGGTCAGTAGCTCGACCGGGCCCGGCCCGAGGCCGACGACGGTAATGTTAGCCATGCGCCCAATTATACCCGATACCGCTTGATCTTATCCTCGTCGAGCTCGACGCCAAAGCCCGGCTTCGCCGGGACCGAGACGTACCCATCCCCGTCGATCTTCAAAGGCTCGGCGACGTACCACTGAAAGATGTCGCTGGTCATGCATGGGGGATCGTTGAACACCTCGAGATAACTCGCGTTGGGGATCGCGGCGCACAGGTGGAGGTGGGCGGCAAGCCCCACGCCCCCGCCGCCATGGTGCGGTGCGACGAGCTTGTGGTGCATCTCCGCCAGGCCGGCGATCTTTCGGAGCTGACCGATGCCTTCGCTAACCAGCGCTTCGGGTTGGAGAACGTCGTAGCAGTCCCGCTCGATTAGCCAGCGAAACTCGTGCAGACCGCGGTTGTTCTCGCCGCCGGCGATCAGCATGTCGACGGCCGCGCACAGACGACTCAGCCCGTCCAGGTTATAGCGATCGAGCGGCTCTTCCAGCCAGTAGACGCCAAGTCGCTCGAGCTCCCGCGCCGTCTGAAGCGCCCGTTGTTCGGTCCAGATCGGGCTCCGCTCCGGTTGGGGAGTTCCTGGTTGCTGCGCCTGGTTAGCGTCGACCAGGATCGTCACCTCGTCGCCAATCGCCGCCCGAACGGCCGCGACCTGGGCGAGGTCCTGCTTCATGTCCCAATCGTGGATCCGGAGCTTCACCGCTCGGTAACCCTCCGCCCGCACGCGCTGCACGTCCTCGGCACGCTGTTCCGGGGAGCGTACCTCGATGAAGCTCGCGTAGGCCGGGACGCGATCGGTGTAGCTACCCCACAGCTTGTAGACCGGTTGCCCGCAGGCCTTCCCGATGATGTCCCAGAGGGCGATCTCGACTCCCCAGCATCCGCCGGCCATGCGGAGCATTCGCGCGTGCTGCTCCACACTGAACGGGTCCTTGCCGATCAGCTGGGGCTTGACCCAGCTCTCGAAGTTGGACGATGCACCGTAACCAGGGGTGCCGATGCCCGTGATACCCTCGTCGGTGTGGACCCGAACGATCGATCCACCCCAGCGAGTCCAGGACGAGCCAGGGGCCCAGGCCGGATGAGCGACCTCTGGAAGGGCGGGGCCGGATAGCGTGATGAGCTCGACGTCGGTTATGCGCATGTTGTCCTCGAAGAAGTGAAAATCAGGGTCGTTCCTCGAACGGGTGGAGAAGCGATCGGCGGCGCGCGCCACGATAGGGGTACTTCGCCAGCGCTCCCTCGTCGAGGTCGATTCCGATACCTGGCTCGGTCGGGAGGCTGATCGTGCCGTTCTTGACCCTGAGCGGGTTTGTGGCGATCTCTTCCGCGATTGGCTCCCAACTTACCGGATACTCCATGATCAGAAAGTTCGGAATGCAGGCGCCAACCTGCAAGCTTGCCGCCAGTCCGACGGTCGTGCTGTTGTTGCCGTGCGGTGCGACCGCGACCGAATAAGGCTCGGCCATGGCGGCGATTTCTTTGAACTCGAGTATCCCGCCGACGTTACACACGTCCGGATTGATAATGTCCGCGGCTTGCTTCTCGAAGGCCTCGCGGAACTCCATCTTCGTGTAGAGCGCCTCGCCGACGACGACCGGGATCTGGATCTTCCTACGGACGTCGACGGTGGCGTCCAGGTTTTCGGCGGGGGTCGGCTCTTCGAACCAGTACGGGCGATACCGCTCGATCTGACGCGCGACCCGAATCGCGTTGGCGGGCGCGAGTCGACGGTGAACCTCGATCAGAATATCGACGTCGGGTCCCACGGCCTCGCGAATCGCCGCAACGCGCTGCACGGCAAGGTCCTCGGCGGCGTGGTCGATGTGCGGTTGCCAGGGGCCGGGAAACGGATCGAACTTCAGGGCAGAATAACCGCGACGAACGGTGTTCGCGGCGCGCCGTCCCCAGGCAAGCGGATCACCGACGGGCAGATCTCCGGCATCCCCGGTCGGTTGCCCATACACCCGAAAGCTACCACGACACGGACCGCCCAAGAGGTTGAAAACCGGAGTATTGAAGTGTTTGCCCACGATATCCCAGAGCGCGATCTCCAGGCCGCTGACCGCGCTGTAGAAGTCGAGGCTTCCCCGTTTGATCGCGACGTCTCGGTAGAGCGAGTTGGTGAAGTGCTTGATGTGCAAGGGATCGCGTCCAAGCAGATATTGGCCGAACTCTTCGACCATTCTCTCCAGACCGGTTTCTCTTCCGGTCACCGTGTACACTTCGCCCCAGCCGTGAAGGCCCGCGTCGGTGGTGAGCTTGACGAACAACACCGTCTTCGCGTGCTCTGGCTGAACGACGAAGGTCTTGACCCCGGTTATCTTCACGAGACCTTTCCTCGCCATGTAATCGCGCGCGGGTTGATTGTAGCACCGTGGCGTGCTTCCGCCGCGCCCCTGGCGGTGCCGATCGGCACCCGCGGTGGCTGACGATCAGCCGGCGTTCCGATGACATCCGAGGCGCCAAATCAGTCTTTAGAGGTCACGTCGTATTGAACGGCAAGCTCGGGAGTTGGCAACCGGATGCCCTGTCGAAAACGTGATTCCAGGGTGAGGGCGAGCGTGCCGGTCGTTAGGAGCGTTCGCTCAACCGGGTAGGGCGGGCGACCTTCGAGAACAAGCTCCTCGATGGCGCGCACGAGAAACGCGAAGTGGCCGAACGGCTCGCGACTCTCGAGGTAGAACTTCGTCGACTTCACTTCGCCATCGACGCGGCCGGCGAACGCGAACTCAGTGACCACGCCGTCGAGCATCAGGATCGTTGCCCTCAGCCCATCTCGGTACTCGACCAGAAAGGCCGTCGGAGCCGGCGCCCGAGCGAGCAAAGTCGACGGCTCCGGATCCGAGAGTCGGGAGGCCGCGGCGTGGAAGAGGTCATCCGACCAAAGTCTCGCGCTGGAAGTTTCGCGCACCTGTTCCCGATCAATGCAGCGAACGGCCGCGACGCCGGTTTCACCTCCGCGCCGCCGTTCGACCATGCACTGAACCATCTCCAGCGCGTGAAAGCCGTACGCATCGAGCGGTCCGTGGGCGATGCCGACGGCCTCGTCGATCGCCGCTCCCAGCGGAAACTCCAGGGGTGGCCGCCGCCAGGTCAGCGGCAAAGACGATCCGGCGAGAAACGGAATCTTCAATGCGCGCGCCGTGTCGTACATCCAGCGCGCGTTCTCCCACGAGTAGGATAAGTGCTTGTCGCTGAAGACTGGCACGAATCGATCGCAACGACGCATCGTGTCGACAATCGCTTCGAATAGCCGACGCCGTGGATAGAGCACCTGGTCAAGCTCATTCGTCGGATAGGCGCCGTGCTCGCCGATCAGGACGACTCCATCCACCGCGAGCGTCGTGCCGCCGAGCGTCAGCGCGTCTCCGACCGTCTCCACGATCGGAATACCGTGCCTCGACGCGACCTCGCGACTCATGTCATTGGCCGGAACCTGATCGGTGTAGAGCGAGACGACGTCCAGCCGCGGCTCGGTCAAGACTCCGTCGAGTAAGTAGGGCTCCACCATCTTCCCGACGATCACATCGGCATGCGACCGCGGCCGGTATTCCGTTACGACTGCAGCTACCTGCTTCCGTTCCATCGTTCCTCTCGGTGCGCGCTTCCCCCGTCGGCACCTATCTTAATCGTCCGGCACGGGCTTGGCGATGGTTCATCCGGATAGGCTGCTAGAAATCGGCCGAATCGAGCACGACGGCTCGCTCATTCGGCCAGACGCTCACTCAGATTGACATGCGACCGTCGTTTTCGTAGGATTGTTGACGCGTGGTCGATGCTAGTTCGACCGTTCCCACCTGGCTGACGCGAGAGATCCGTGACATTCCGCGTGATTAGCTGTCGGTGACGTTCGTTATGTCTGGCAAAGAGGCGGCGTGAAGGCAGTGCGGATCCTCGTCGTGGCGACCTCTTGGATCGGCGTCCTGTTGATTCCGATTTTCGTCGTCTGCTCAATCCTCACCGGCCTGTTCTTCGATGCCGGCTTCTACCACGCCGGACAGGCCAAGTACCAGGTCCAGTTAACGACGGACATGAGCTCGGATCAGCTCGATCTGGTCAACCAGGGAATCGTCCGCTTTTTCGCCGGCAACGAGACGCTCCCCGAAGCGATCAGAGCGTCCGGAGGGAATCCGGACGTCTTCAAAGAAAAAGAAGTGCTTCACATGAACGACGTTCGTACGATCGTTCGATTTATCAGTCGCCTTCAGCTCGCCGGGTTGCTCGGGCTCGCCATCTTCGCCGGCCTGGCCGCTGTCAACTGGCGGCAAGAAGGTCGAGCAGCGCTCGCACGCGCGCTGAAGTTCGGGGCGATCCTAACTGTGGTGCTGGTCATCGTCAGCGCTATTTTGACATACACGTCGTTCGATTCTCTGTTCATCACATTTCACGAAATTACTTTCAACAATAACTTCTGGGAGCTCGATCCACGAACTGATCACCTCATCCAGATGTTCCCGTTTGGATTTTGGTACGACGCGATGCTAACGGTCGCGCTGCGTGTTTTACTAGTATCAGTTGTTCTTGGGACCAGCGGCGTCGTGCTTGGACGGCTTGGACGGCTTGGACGGAGGGCGTCATGAGATCCTGGTGGTGGCAGCGGTTCGGCATCGGGCTCGCGTTCCTGAATCATCCATCGCTTGCGTCGTCGTCTTCCTGGACCGCGCACGATCCGATTTCCTGGCTCACCCACCACGCTCTGTCGAGCTTCTCAAGACCGGCCCAGCGGCGAACGATGCTGCTGACCCTCCTGGGAGTGGCTCTTGGCGTTTTCATCGTCGCCCAGTGGCAGAGCTCGTCGACCGACGTCGCCTCCTCTTCCAATTCGCGCGATGCGACGATTCAACGAACGATCGACCGCCTGGAAACGGAACAGGCTCAGCTCAAGAAGCAGATTGCCGACTTACGCGCCAAGACCGGTGCGGAGCAGCAAGAGCTCAGTCGGACGCAATCAGCGTCCGACTCTCTTGGCAAGGCATTGATGGAGCAGCGCTCCCTGGCGGGGGCCGTTCCGGTTCAAGGGCAGGGAATCGAGATTTTGCTCGACGATAGCAACACCAAGCAGCTCCTTCCATCGGACGACCCCGACAACTACATCGTTCACGAATACCAGATTCGCGATATCGTCAACCTGTTATGGGGGGCCGGTGCCTCGGCGATCTCGGTCAACGGGGAGCGATTCGTCAATTCCACATCGGTCTACTGCGTGGGAAGCACGATCCTGATCAACGACACCAGGACGTCGCCCCCGTACCATATCCTCGCGATCGGAGACGTCGGCACCATGCAACAAGCGCTCGATGATGGCAACTCGCTCCGCGATTTGAAGGCGCGAGCGCAGATTTACGGCGTGATCTTGAAGGTCGTCAGGTCCGGCCCGATGGCGATTCCAGCCTACGACGGAAGCTTCGACATGAAGCACACCGCGATCGCGTACTCCCCGGAGCGCTGAGATGGCGGTACGCCGCGGGCAAGTCACCCTTGCTGTCGTCTGCCTGCTATTCGGAATCGCGCTGATGATGCAGCTGCGGACTCAGAATCGGCTGCGGCAGGCCGCTACGGGCGAGTCCTCGACCGATCTCGCGGCGATCGCCGGAGACCTCTACGACAACAACACCACCTTGCGGTTGGAAGTCGACAAGCTTCTCCGTCAGCAGCTCACCTATCAGGAAGCCGCTAGCTCTAACAAGGAGATCGACATGCAAAGGGAGGTGCAGCAGCTCCAAACGTTTAACGGGGTGGTTCCGGTCACTGGTCCGGGCGTCGAGCTATCGGTCGACGGGGCGCTTCGACCGGTCGACTTGGAGGATCTCCTCAACGAAATCCGAAACGCCGGCGCGGAAGCAATCGCGATCAACGACCAGCGGGTCGTCTACAACACGTCAATCGGAGGAACGCCGGGGCACGTCACGGTAAACGGCGTGGACGTAACCCGTCCTCTCGTGATCGACGCGATCGGCGCGCCGGACGTTCTCGACCGCGCGCTCGATCGAAAGGGCGGAATGCTGAGTTATCTGAAGACGGCCTACCCAGACGCCCGGCTAAATCTTTCGGAGCAGCAGTCGCTGAGGTTGCCGGCCTATGGAGCAGCCCTACCGCTCAAGCCGGCGGGCTAATGGCCACCACAGGAGCACGAGCCGCCGCACGCGCAGCCGCCACCGCTCGTGGGTTCGGCACTCCCCTCGCTCGAGGACGAGAAGCTCGCGAACACGGAAATCAGTCGCCGGGAATGGTTCCCCCCGCAATGGGGGCAGACGAACCCATCATCAGCTTTGTGAATGGTCGTCAGCTTTTCGAATCGGGTATCGAAATCTGCGCTACGATATTCGTATAGCGGCATCGGACGTTCCCCCATGCTCCTAAGGTCGCGAATGACGAAATCCTAGCCAGCGGCCGCACCGGACCTCGATTGACCCAGGGCCGATTCCCGTGGCCGGACCGATCACGATTCGTCACCATGCCAAGTATAGCGCGTAAAGAGCGTCAGTCAAACGATGATTCGTACTTTGCTCGATATTCTGTTTCCCCCGCGCTGCGTGGGCTGCGGAGCTCGGGGCTCCTGGATCTGCGGTCGATGCTCAGCCGGTTTCACTCGACTCGCGCCCAACCGGTGTTCGATCTGCGCCCGTCCGAACGTCGCGTCCGACTTGTGCTCCGCGTGTCGGATCGATCCGCCGTCGTTTCAGACCGTCCACTGCGCCTTCCATTTCGAAGGGTGCCTGCGAGAGGCGATTCATCGCCTCAAATACCAAGGCGCCCGTCACCTCGCCGATCCGCTGTCATCCTGCGCTCTCCGGTCGATCGGGCCGCTGCCGCCGTTCGACGCGGTGATTCCGATCCCGCTTCATCCCACGCGGCTCGCCCAACGCGGCTTCAATCAATCAGGCTTGCTGGCGAGATCAATCGGGCGCGCGCTCGACGTGCCCGTGGTCGAGGATAAACTGCGCCGGATCCGAGACACCCCCTCGCAAATCACATTGACGGTTGTCGAGCGGCGGCGCAACGTACAGGGCGCCTTCGCCACGGATCCCGGCGTACTCATCGGAAAGTCCATTCTGCTCGTTGACGACGTAGCCACGACCGGAAGCACGCTGCGAGCCGCCGCATTCGCGCTCCGGCACGCCGGCGCCCGATCGGTCGACGGTCTGGTCCTGGCGAGGGCGGTGTAAGAAAGGACAGAGGCTGGCACGTTAGTTGCTTGCCCGGTCCACTGATACCCCTCTTCTACGTTGATTGGCGGACGCATCAATGCGCATCCTCTACGCTCTCAATACGTTTCGACCGCACATTGACGGCGTGAGCGTCTCGATCGAGCGACACGCGATTGGCCTCGCCGCCCGCGGTCACTCGGTTGCGATCGTTGCACCTTCGCCGCGCTTCAACAACACGATCGAGTCAGTTGCCGGCTATCGTCTTTATCGCGTTCGTGCGCTTCCCGTCGATGGCTCGCGGCGGCGCGTACCGATCCAACCTGGGCGCGGTGCCCGATGGGCCCTTGAAGACTTCCGTCCGGACACCGTCGTCGTAAGCGTTCCATTCCTGTTGAGTCGCGCAGTTCGTCAGATCGCGCACGCCCAGGGGTATCCGATCGTGGGCATCACTAGCATGATGCCCGAGTGGTTCGACTACAATCTCGGTCTGTTTCGTCCCCTGGCCCGAGCGCTCAACCATCGTCTGTGGCGGCTGATCACCGGCTACTATAACCAGTGCGACCACGTCGTCGGGGTAACCGATACCGCGCTCAAGCTTCTGATCGAACACGGACTGCGGAGGCCGTCCTCGGTGATCTCGAATGGAGTCCCTCTGCAAACGTTCGCGCCCCGGCCACGCGATGAACGCCTCGCCACGCTGCTGGGAGTCCCCAGGAAACCAACCGTTCTTTACGTTGGCCGCCTCGATGCAGAGAAGTGCATGCGCGTGTGGGTGAGTGCGATTCCCTCGGTACTGGCGCGAATCGACGCCCACTTTATCATCGGCGGAGAAGGAACCGAGCGCGCGGCGCTGGAGCAATTGGCTCGCAAGTTAGGCGTTGAATCGCACGTCAGCTTCGTCGGCTTCCTCAACCAGGAACAGTATCCGTCGCTCTTTTCCCTCGCCCACGTCTTCGCGATCAGCTCGCCGGTCGAGCTTCAGAGCATCGTAACCCTCGAAGCCGCTGCGTCAGGACTTCCCATCGTCGCCGCTCGCGCGGGGGCTTTGCCCGAGCTCGTCCACGAGGGTGAGAACGGACTTCTCTTCGCGGCGTCGGACCCTTTGGCCATGGCCGCCGCCGTCGTCAAGCTGCTGGTCGACCCGCCGCGCCGCGAAGTGCTCGGTCAGGGCGCCCGGCGCGTGGCTAGCCAGCACGACTTCGCGCTCACGGTCGATTGCTACGAGCGCCTGTTCGAGAGGATAGGACGACGAGAGCCTCGCCTCGCGGGGAAGGCCGCTCCGGCGATCGGCTGACCGGTCGATGGCCTAAAGCCAGGCCATCTTTCGATACCATCGGGCCGTCTCGACGATCCCTTCGTGCAGCGATACTCGCGGCGAGAAGCCGAGCTCGGCTCTGGCGAGCTGGTTCGAGCACGCCCAGTATCGGGAAAGTAGCTCCTCAGCCTTCCATCGGTCGAAAATCATCGAAGATCCGCCGAACACGCGGATCGCTTCGGCGAAACGTGCTGCCCCGCGTACGGACCAGTCCGGTACCGTAATGCGACCGGCGCTGCGACCGAGCGCCGCCGCGACCTCGGCGGTCAACTGATCCATCGAAGGCGTTTCATCGGATGCGAGGAAATAGGTCCGTGATCGCGCTGCCGGGTGTGCAGCCGCCAGGATGATTCCTTCCGCCAGATCCGCCGCGTGAATCAAGCTGATTTCGCTCCCCCCGGCGAGCGACGGGCGAATGCCGCGGGCTACGACCTGAAAGAGCAGCAGCGACTCGCGGTCGCGCGGGCCGTAGATCGTCGGGGGGCGTACGATGGTGATCGGAAGGCGATCAAAGTAGGCTCGCGCCGCGGTCTCGCCGAGAAGCTTGCTCTTTCCGTAGGGTGTGACCGGGGAGCACGGACGGGACTCGTCGACCGGCCTTCCCGGGGCGGACGGCCCCGCTGCTGCCTGGCTGCTGACCACGATAACCCGCCTCAGACGCTCGCGGTGGGACCGGCAAGCTTCTAACAGATTGATCGCCCCGAGGTAGTTTACGCGGTAGTAATCTTCCGGACGCGGTGTCTTGATTAGCCCGGCGACGTGAAACACGTACTCCGCGCCCGCCAGCGCCTCGTCCAGAGAGCTGGGATCCGTGACGTCGCCGAAAACAAAGTCGACGGCGGACGAGGGAAGAAACCGTCGGCTGCTCGAGCGGCGAACGAGGCACCGGACCCGGGCTCCTCGCTCCACCAGCTGCTCGACGACGTAGCTACCGAGGAATCCGCTCGCGCCGGTCACGAGACAGGTGCGATCGGAAAAATCTTCCACCGTTACACCTTCATCGTCGGTCGGAGCCCGATGGCCCAAGGGACTTCATCGATCAGTGCCTCACCGAGCGCCCGCCGTTTCGATCACCATCTCCGCGAGCATTCCGGCCGCTTCGGGCCTTCCGTGACGGCGCGCGTTCGCGGTCATCCAGGCACGCTGTTCCGGATCGTCGACCAGTTGGACGAGATTGTCGACGATGCGCCGCACCGGTCCTGGTCGGAAGCCGACGCCACGACTTTCCACGAAAGCGCCATTCCCTTCTTCTTGCCCAGGTAGCGTCTGAGTAAGAATTACCGGTCGACCGGCGACCAGCGATTCGGCGATCGTTTGTGGCCCCCCCTTGGTTATGACTACGTCGGCCGCGTGCATGAGCTCGGGAATCGTCCTGACGAAGCCGAGCACGAAGGTCGGAGTTCGCGGCCTCATCTTGATGAGCCGCCGTCGCAGCGCCTCGTTGCGCCCACACACGACGATCAACTGGATCGGAACGTCGGCCCTTTGAATCGTGCGAACGATCGACTCGATGCCACCGGCTCCTTCGCCACCGCCAATCAAGAGGGCGGTGAAACGATCCGGAGCGAGCCCCATCGCTTCACGAAGCTGGGCGGGCGACGCTTCGACCCGCCCGAAACGTTCGTCAACGGGTAACCCAACGCAGCGAACGATGTCTGGACGAGCCCCCCATCGCAAGACTGCCTGGTAGCTTTCGGTCGTGGCAGTGTTCAACAGACTCAGCCGCGGCTCGACCCAGCTCACGTGGACGGTAACGAGCTCGCTGACCGACGCCACGACCGGAACCGAGCTCCCGTTCACCTGGATCGCGTCCAGTAAGGGACGGTTGGCGAGGGGATGGGTCGAGACGATGATGTCGGGACGGATTCGTTCCAGGAGTCGCTGGATCTTGTCCTGGGTGCGGCCCTTGGTCAGGCCCGAGAATACGTCGTAGCGCCGCTTGGTGTCCAGCGAATGGTACATCCATCCGTAGAGCCATGGCGCCACGCGGATCAGGGGACCGTACAAGCGCGTCACGCGCTCGGGAATGGTGCGCGGAGAAATGGCGAACACGTCCTCGATGAACACCTGAACCGACGAGCCGTAGCGCCGCTCGAGCGCGCCCGCCAGCGCCGAGGACATTGCTCGATGACCTCCGCCGGTGTCCGACATCGCGATCATTACACGGAGTGCGCCGCGGCGGCCGGCGAGCTGCTCGAGCGCGTCGGGCCGCGCGTAATCTCCCGGTTCTGTCGTCGGACCGCTGTCCGAAGCCGCGGGTGAAGATGACGTCAAAGTATTCCCTGTTTCCGGCCGGTCGATCCCATCACTTCCAGGGCGAAATCAAGCTGGCTCGGAGTATGGGTCGCCATCAAGCTCGTCCGAATGAGGGCGCGATCCGGTTCGACGGCCGGGCTAACCGCCGCGTTGGTGAAGACGCCTCCGTCGAAAAGACCACGCCAGAACATCGCGAGACGCATCTCGTCACCGACGATCAACGGCACGACCGGACTCTCGCTCTTTCCGATCGAGAACCGAAGCTCCTTCAAGCCGCTCTGGAGGTAACGGGTGTTTTCCCAGAGCCGCGTGCGGCGCTCGGGCTCCTGCTCGATGATATCGAGCGCCGCCAGGGCCGCCGCTGTGCTCGCCGGGGGCAGCGCCGCGCTAAATAGCAGTGCCCTTGCCATATGCCGAATGTAGTAGATGACGTCTGTGTTGCCTGCGACGAATCCACCGATCGAAGCGAAGGACTTGCTGAACGTCGCGGTAAAAACGTCGACTTCGTCCAGCAGGCCAAAGTGCTCGGCGACACCTCGCCCACCCTCCCCGAAGACGCCAACGCTGTGCGCTTCGTCGATCATCAAACGAGCGCCGTACTTCTTCTTCAGACGAACCAGCTCGGGTACGTTTGCGACGTCTCCTTCCATGCTGAACACGCCGTCAACGATAATCAGAATGCCCCGCTTCGGATCGATTCCCTGCAGAACTCGCTCCAGATCTGCCATGTCGTTGTGCTTGAATCGTAGCGTCTCGCCCATCGACAGCCTGCAACCATCGATGATGCTCGCATGAACGCTTCGGTCAAGAACGATCGTGTCGTGGCGACCGACCAGCGCGGAGATCGCGCCGAGGTTGGTTTGAAAGCCGGTGGTGAAGACTAGAGAATCGTCCTTGCGCACGAAGCTTGCCAGGCGAGCCTCGAGGGTGCGGTGCAGGTCCAGCGTTCCGTTCATAAGTCGCGAACCGGTACAACCGCTTCCGTAACGGGTTATCGCGTCTCGCGCCGCTTCCTTCACCCGCGGGTCCTGGGTAAGACCCAGGTAATTATTGGAGCCGAGCATAACCATCTTGCGCCCCTGGATGATCACCTCGGGGCCTGCCTCGGACTCCAGCGGAATGAAGAACGGGTAGCATCCCATCGCTTCCGCCTGGCGAGGCTTTTCCAATGTCGCACACTTGGCAAATAAATCAGCCATACGAGTCCTCTCACGCACGTCAGCCAGATAAGTTCTGGTGGTGGGGTGGCGATACTGCCGCCCCACATCGTAGGTGATCCCAGCATCCGCGTCAAATGCCTGAATGCCCGCCTGCATTCTTCGTGGTACAACCTGTGCGCGGTGAAGCTGAGCCGATCGAGGGTAGCCGATGGACGACGCCGATCTCGCGCGGATGGTGCGCGATGCGCTGAGCTACGTCGGGGGACTGGACGAATCTTACCTTCGGATCACTTGCCACGACGGGGTGGTCGCGCTGGCGGGTGTCGCCTTCACCCACTCGCAACGCCGGGAGGCGGAAAACGTTGCGAGCCGAGTCGCCGGCGTCCGACGCGTCGTAAACGAGATCGCCGTCGTCACTCCATCGGGCGCCTGAGGCCGCGGCCCAATTGCCGAACACGGATTAGTCGCGTACAATATATCCGAACTCATGTTTGGAATCACCGGAGGTCAGCGTGGCCGGTCCTCGTCTTCTCCGGACCGAAGCGGTCGTCCTCCGTCGCCACGACCTCGGCGAGACTGACCGAATCCTGACCCTGTTTACCGCGCACCACGGCAAGCTTCGCGCGGTGGCCAAGGGCATCCGTCGTCCAACCAGTAAGCTGGGTGGCCACCTCGAGCTCTTCACCCACAGCCAGATTCTCCTGGCGCGAGGTCGTAATTTGGACGTCATCACCCAGGTCGACACGCTCGACCCATTCATTGGCCTCCGCGAAAATCTTTGGCGCGCCAGTCAGGCTTACTGCGCTGCCGAGCTCATCGACCGGCTGACCGAAGACCACGCGGAGAACCAGCCGCTGTTTCGCCTTCTCACATCGACTTTCGAGCGCGTCGCAACCTGCCGCCGTCCGGATCAGGCGGTTCGGTTCTTCGAGGTCCAGGCGCTGGGGCTCCTCGGCTATCGCCCCGAGATAACTCGGTGCGTCAAGTGCCGGGGCGCTCTGGAACCGGACCGAACCTGGTTCAGCGTATCTGACGGAGGCATCCTATGTTCCTCCTGCCGGGTTTCGAGCCCGGCCTGTCGAGAGCTTTCCCAGAACGCGGTGAAGGTTCTTCGCCTGTACCAGAGTGGCGATTGGGAAACGGCAAGTCGTCTCCGAATTGGCGACGATCTGGCCGCCGAGCTTGAGAGGGTCCTACGCGACTACACCCAGTACGTCGCCGAGACCCAGCTAAAGTCGGCGGCATTCGTGACGTCGCTTCGCGAGCAGGGTCTGATCGCCGATCGTTGACGTTCCCGCGTCGGCCATGAGACCATTAATCGTCGACCAGCCACGCGGGGAGGAACGATGTGTGATACCGTGGTCGCCACTGACGAAGCCACGTCGGACGGATCGTTGATTTTCGCGAAAAACAGCGATCGACCCGCTAACGAATGCCAGCCGCTCAACTTCTACCCACGCCATGCGTACGCGCCCGGGGTGGCGCTTCGCTGCACCTGGATCGACGTTCCGCAGGTTCAGGAGACGTTCGCGGTGCTCGGTTCTCGACCCTATTGGATGTGGGGCTTCGAAATGGGGGTCAACGAGCACAGCGTCGCGATCGGCAACGAAGCAGTTTACTCCCGCGAACCCTATCAGGACGTTGGACTTCTCGGCATGGACCTGATCCGATTGGGACTAGAGCGCGGACGAACGGCCTACGACGCCATGCACGTGATCGTCGAGCTGCTTGAAGAGTTCGGGCAGGGTGGGTCATGCGACGTTGCACATCCGCGGACCTACCACAACTCGTTCATTCTCGCGGACCCGCGGGAAGCCTGGGTGCTGGAGACGGCCGGCCGACGCTGGGTGGCCGAGCGGGCTCATGGCCGTCGCTCGATCTCGAACGTCTTGACCATCCACCACGAATGGGACGAGGCATCGCCGGACTTAATCGATCACGCCGTCCGACAGGGGTGGTGGGTGACGGGCGAGGATTTCGATTTCGCCCGGGCGTATGGCCAGCCCGACCGCGACGTCCGTTCTGGCGCCTGCCGGTACGCGCGATCGAGCGCAATGCTGCGCGAGCGTTCGGGACTCGGCGTGTCCGATCTGATGACGATCCTTCGCGATCACCAGCGCGGCGCCGATGATGCGAGCATTCCGCCGATTTGCATGCACGCCTATCCGCCACGGGTCGGCGAGACCGCCGCGAGCCTGGTCGTCCAGCTACGGCCAAATGCTCCCGCGCCGCTACGCGCGTGCGCCTGGACCAGCTTCGGGTCACCGTGCCTCGGAATACCGCTTCCGATTCACGTTGGCGCGGTTGTCCCCCCGGCGATCCTGGGGCTGGGAACGGCGATCTTCGATCCGACGTCCCCGTGGTGGCGGTCGGAGCGGATTCAGCGGACGGTCGATCTCTATCCCGCGCTGCGGGGGCGAGTGGACGACGTCTGCCGCCGGGCCAGGAATGAGATCGAAGCGGCGGCACAACGGGCGGAAGAACGACTGAGGCGTGCGTCGGATGCCGAGGGCCGATCCCTTCTTCAGGAACTGGCCGACGAATCCACCCGAACACTCATCGACACGCTCGGCGTCCTGGACTCGCTCGTCGACACGGCGCGGGACTACCCGTCTCCATCGCCGAGCGTCGCCGGGCACTGGAACCAGATTAACCGACCGGTCGGACTCACCATCGCCTGAGCTAGTGCTTCGCGGCTAACCTTGACAGGCACTCGCAGGGCTACTACCATGAAAAATGGTACCCCGTGGCTTAACGGGTAGCCGGACGCCCGACGTCTGGGACCCGTGGTTGGTTCGGCGCGATGTCCCCAGTTCAGGAATACGCGCCGGCGGAAAGGTGGAATGCCGACCCTCCGTCGGATCCTCGGCTACGCCCTGGCTCGTCGTGGTCTCGCGGCGACTGTCCTCGGCGCTCACGTCGTTCAGATCCTCTTGAGCCTCGTCCTACCTATCTTGCTCAAGACCGCGATCGACAGCGGTTTAGATAGTCACGACTTTCGGATGCTGGTTTTCGCGGCGGTCGCGACAATTGGCGTCACGATCGTGCGCTCGCTGATCTGGTATTCGGTCACGTACAACTATATGAAGCTGGCCACCGCGGTTTCGTTCGAGTTGCGTGACCGCCTCTACGAGAAGATCCACCGCAACAGCATGGCGTTTCACCTGCGGTCGCACTCAGGAGATCTGTTTGCCCTCTCGTCGACCGACGTGAACGCGATCGAGGGCTTTCTCAACTCAGGCGCGAACCAGGCGGTGAACACCGTTGTGCTGTGCACGGCGCTGTTTATCGTGTTGGTACGGATGGATGCTTACCTTACTCTGATCGCGCTCCCAACCGTCCCGGTCGTCGCGGCTCTCGCTCTCCTGTACGCGCGGTTGGCCCGCGAGCGGTCGCGTCGGATTCAGAATCTCTACGGCCAGGTAGCGACCACCCTGCAGGAGAATCTGACCGGCATGCGTGTGGTCAAGGCCTTCGCCGGCGAAGACCGAGAGACGACCAAGTTCACCGAAAAAGTCGACGATCTGTTCCACGCCTCGATGCGTGCGACGACGCTCAACGCGATCGTCTTTCCTGCAATGACGCTGGTGACAGCGATAGGCATTACGATCGTGCTCTGGTTTGGCGGCCAGCAAGTCATCGATCGGCAGTTGACCCTGGGGGGCCTCGTCGCGTTCGTCACCTACCTGACCATGCTCGTCAACCCGGTTCGTCAGCTCGGGATCATGATCAACCAGGTATCGGACGCGATCGCCGGAGGCGAACGAATCCACCGCGTGCTCGACGGCAAGGACGAGATCGAGCCCGCTGCGGTCACCACGCGCAAACCGGCGATGCCACCCGTTCGAGGCGGCATCGAGCTGGAGAATGTGACTTTCAGTTACCATTTCGGCCAACCGGTCCTCCGTCAGGTGAGCATCGTGGTGAATCCCGGCGATGTCGTGGGCATCGTCGGCCTGACCGGCGCGGGGAAGTCAACCCTTACCTCCCTGCTTGCCCGGTTCTACGATCCGGACGTCGGAGAGATTCGGATCGACGGGATCGACCTACGCGACGTTCAGCTCGATTCGCTTCGCCGCCAGATTGGCACGGTCTTTCAAGATCCATTCCTTTTCTCTGCTTCGATCGCCGACAACATCCGTTTCGGTAGACCAAGTGCGTCGTTGGACGAAGTGAAGGACGCGGCGAAAGTGGCGTGCCTGCACGACTTCATTGAGACGCTTCCCGAAAAGTACGACACTCCGCTGGGCGAGCGTGGGATCACCCTTTCCGGCGGCCAACGTCAGAGGCTCTCCCTGGCCCGCGCCTTGCTAATCGATCCGGCCATCCTGGTCCTGGACGATACGACTTCCGCCTTGGACCCGGTAACCGCGGCCGAGGTGTGGCGACGGATTCAGGAGCGCCGCCGCGATCGAACGACGATTATCATCGCCTCGCGCTTGGCATCGGTGCGTGATGCCGATCGCATCTTCGTCCTCGACCACGGCGAGATCGTCGAATCCGGGCGCCACGCCGAGCTGACCGAGCGAAATGGCCTTTACGCCCGCCTCTGGCAACAGCAGGCGTCGCAGGCCGATGACGTGATCGACCACGAGCGCCTTCGGGCGGGGAACGGAGCCTCGGCCAGCCCGGCGCACCACGAAGATCCAGCAATTCTTCCCAAAGCGCCGTCCCTGACCAAGGACGGAAAGCGCGACGTTCTCGCCTTGAATACGGAAGACGATACCATTCTCGGGACCGCGTACGATAGTCGGTTGATGGCGCGACTGGCCATGTTCGCCACGCCGTTCAAGCTGCTCCTGGTCGCAACCGCAGTAGCGATGACGATCTCTTCATTGATCAGCCTCGCCGGGCCGTACATCCAGAAACTGATCATCGACGTTCCTCTCGTCAACGGAAACGTCCGACAGTTACACCTGCTCGCCCTGGCGTTCGTCGGCGCGGCAGTCGTGCAGATGGTATCCGGCATGGGCTACAACTACTTGCTGAACCGCGCCGCGTATGAGGTGCTTCGTCTGCTACGCCTCCACTTGTTCCGCCATCTCCAGGCCCTGGATCTCTCGTTTTACGACCGCTATAAGGTAGGGCGCCTGCTCTCGATCATGTCCGGCGACGTGAACGCGATCAGCAACCTCCTGAGCTCCGGAATCCTGCAATCGCTCGCCGATGTGATTATTCTTGTCGGCATCATCGTGACCATCCTGACCTTGAACGCTCGTCTGTCTCTGCTCTGTTTCGCCCTTCTGCCGCTGATCGCAATCGTCACACACGTCCTGCGGAGCTACATTCGAAACACTTTTCGTGAGTGGCGTCGAACCTCTTCGATCCTCAATGGAGCGATCGCCGAGGGAATTGCCGGTACGCGCGTGACTCAGGCATTTTGTCGCCACGAGGAGAATCGGCGGCGATTCGATCGCTTGAATCGGGATTTCCGGAACGCGGTGATGAACTCCACCCGGATCAGCGCCGCGTTCGCGCCGACGATGGACCTGATCAGCTCGCTCGCGACGGCGCTGATCTTGATAGTCGGCGGCGCGATGGTTCTCTCCGGAAACCTGACGACCGGCGCGCTCGTCGCTTTCCTCTCCTATATGACCCAGTTCTTCACACCGATCCGCGACTTGTCGGTTCGCTACAACTCGTTGCAGGCGGCCATGGCCGCTTCGGAGCGGATTTTCGCGCTCCTGGATACCCGGCCCACGGTTCTCGATGCGCCCGACGCGATTCCGCTGCCGAAGCTGAATGGACGAGTAAAGTTCGATAACGTGCGGTTCGGTTACAATCCGGACCGACTCGTTCTCCAGGATCTAACCCTCGACATCCGGCCCGGCGAGCACGTCGCGGTAGTTGGCCCAACCGGCGCCGGTAAGACGTCGTTGATCAGCCTGGCCTGTCGCTTTTACGACGTGACTTCAGGGCGCGTATTGGTTGACGGATACTCCGTTGATACTGTAACCCAGAAGTCGTTGCGCCGGCAGCTCGGGCTGGTCCTTCAGGATCCGTTCTTGTTCTCCGGCACCGTCGCCGAAAACCTTCAATTCGGTCGACCAAACGCGACTCACGGCGAAATGGAAGCCGCGTGTCGGGCGGTCGGGCTTCACGAGTTCATCGCGTCGTTACCCCTCGGCTATTCCACGGTCCTCTCGGAACGAGGTGCGGATCTTTCCGCCGGGCAACGGCAGCTTCTATCGTTCGCCCGCGCGCTGCTCGCCGATCCACGGATCTTGATTCTGGACGAAGCCACGGCGAACGTCGATACCCAAACCGAAGCGAAGATTCAGGACGCCCTGCAGCTCCTTCTCAAGGGGAGAACCGCGATCATCATCGCTCACCGACTGAGCACGGTGCGCTCGGCAGACCGGATCGTGGTTCTCGAAGCCGGGCGAATTGCCGAGGTAGGCAACCACCACGAGCTTCTCCGCAGCGGCGGCCACTACGCTCGCCTTTACCAGGCATCCGTATCGGTGTCTTGATCGCCTCGAACGACTTCGAATATCAGGGAAATGTTCCGGCGACCGGCGGTTGCGACTTCTTCAACCGCTCGACCGCGGTTCGACAATATTCCTCGTCAAGCTCGACGCCGACGAAGCGACGGCCAAGCGTGCTCGCCGCCACCGCGGTCGTACCCGACCCAAGGAACGGGTCGAGCACGAGATCGTCTAGATACGAGTAAAGGCGGATCAGGCGGCGAGGCAATTCCAGCGGAAACGGCGCGGGATGACGCACCTTGCCCGGATTTTCGCCCGGGAACTCCCACACGCCCAGCGTCCACGCGAGAAACTCGTCGCGCTCGATGTCGGACTGACGATCGAGGTGCGGGCGGCGCCACTCGTCCTTATAGAACACCGAAATCATCTCGACGGGCGCGGTGACGAACGGGGCGGACGGACTCATCCAGCTCCCCCAGGCCGTTCGCCGCGAAATGTTTTGCTCGTTCCAAACGATCGTCGTCTGGTAGCTCCAGCCGGCCGCGCGGAAAATCTGGACGAAGTCCGCGTAGACGGCACGTTTTCCCCCTTTGTTGCTGTCAAGGGGAACGTTCAAGCAAGCCCTACCACCGCGCCGGGCGACGCGAAGCAGCGAGCGTGCCCACGTGCCCACCCAATCGAGGTACCGATCGTAGGGTACCGCATCCTGGTACCCATGGTACGACACGTCGAGGTTATACGGAGGGCTGGTGACGATCAAGTCCACCGACGCGTCGTCCAGCATGTTCAGGTCAGTGCTGTCCGCTTGATAGATGGTGATCCGTTCGTCGCGAAAGTGGATCACTGGTCCCGTCGCGGACGGGCCGATCAACGAATTTCCATCCACGGCGGGAATCATACGAGAGATCCTGCACGCTTTCAATCGACTGGACCTGCTGGAGCGCAGCCTCTCGAACGATCTCCGACGTCTTGCTCTGCCGGTCGCCCCATGCTATACTTTCGTTGAAATGCACGGACTTTTCCGTGCATTTCGGTCCACCCGGAGGGGTGGGTGAGTGGTTAATACCAACAGACTGTAAATCTGTCGCCTGAAATGGCTACGCAGGTTCGAATCCTGCCCCCTCCACCAGTTTCTTCTTCCCCTCCACTAACCCTTTGGTCGTGACCTGCCTCCCGGGGCCGCGCCGCTCCCGGTGCGGTGTTTCGTTGAGGCGTTCCGTGGCTGCCCGATCGTTTCCGATGGTCCCGGTCCCGCCCTGAGTCTTGGCAGCACCTGAAGAATCGCGTATCATCTAGCCACTCCAATTGACCTTCAGGAGCGTTTGTCGAGTATGGACGTGTTGGCGGGCGGGGGTGTCACGTCGGCAAAGGGATATCGCGCCGGCGCGGTCGCCTCGGGAATCAAGAAGACCGGGGCGCTGGACCTGGCGTTGGTCATTTCGGATGGACTTGCGGTCGCGGCAGGCGTGTTTACTCAGAATAAAGTCCGAGCCGCGCCGGTCTCCCTGAGCGAGCAAGCAGTCCGTCGACCCTCGGTCCGCGGGGTGATCGTCAACTCCGGCAACGCCAATTGCTGCACCGGCGAGCGGGGAATGGCCGACGCCCGTGAGATGACTCGGCTCGCCGCGAGTAAGGTCGGGGCGACCCCCGACGAGATAATCGTTGCGTCCACCGGCGTGATCGGAGTTCATCTGCCGATGGATCGAATTCGCTTGGGAATCCCGGCGATCGAATTGTCGGCGAACGGCGGGGCCGACGCGGCCCGTGGCATCATGACGACCGATACGTTCCCGAAAGAATGCGCCGCTTGCCTCGAGATCGACGGCCGCACCGTGACCATCGGCGGAATG
>JAJPKB010000104.1 GCA_021323915.1 Chloroflexota bacterium
CGATCGGCGGTCGGCTCGCGGTAGAGGCGGCGACGACCCTCGCGATCGAGGCATTCGTGCCGCTCGGCGTTGCGCCGACCGTTCTCACCGTCGAAGATAATCCCCAGGTCGTCCACCTTTTCCAACGGTACCTCAACGGCTCGATCTACCGCCTGATCCACGTGCCGGACGTGGACGAGGCGGTCGCGATGGCAAGCGAAGAACAGCCCGACGTGATCACCCTCGACGTCATGATGCCGCGACGCGACGGGTGGGAGTTGCTCCAGGCGCTGAAGGTGCGGCCGGATACCCGGGAGATTCCGGTCCTGGTTTGCTCGGTGCTGCGGGACCGCGAGCTCGCCCTCGCGCTCGGCGCCGCCGACTTCCTGCCGAAACCGATCACTCAGCACGCGCTGCTCAGCGCCCTGGCGCGTCACGTGGCGCCGAGGACGGGTACCGCCTGATCGGTCTCTCTAGGCGACCGGGAGCGCGGGTTCGCCTTCGCTCGTCCCTGGCGAAGGCGGAGCTTCCTCGCTCAGCCGATTGAGCCGGTCTCCGCGCTGCAGAAGCTTCAGACCGTCGCGCAGGCATTCGATCATCGAGGTGACCGAGATGCCTCCCGACTGAAGGAAGACGATGCCGTCGCTGGTGAGCGGCCGCTTGCTCGGGGTCTGCGCGGAGACGGCGACGATGGGGGTATCGGTCATGGCCGGTCGGTCTCGGATCGAGTCGATCAGGGTGTAGCCGTCGATCTCGGGCATCACCAGATCCACGAAGACCGCGTCTGGCCGGGTGCCGTCGAGCACGCGGAGCGCCTGAGTCCCGTTGAGGGCCGTAGTGACCCGGTAGCGACGCGACACCGAGCGGATCATGCGCGACAGGAGCCGAACTGCGTCCGGGTCGTCGTCGACGACCAGGATCTGGCGCACCGACTTACCCAGTCTTTCCAGGGCCTGAGTGAGCCGCTCGCGGCTGACCGGCTTCACGAGGTGATCGGCCACGCCAAGGCGCTCGGCGAGCGACTGCTTCGCGTTGACGAGCCCGCACGAGAGGATCGGAACGCCGGGAAGGTGAATCTCGGCGGCAAGCCCGCGACGAAACGCCGTTACGCTGTCCGGGGCGATCACCACGACGCCGTCGAGATCGGCGCGACCGGGAAAGATGGACAGCGCGGTCACGTCGCCGAGTGGCACGATCGCGTGGTCGTCGAGGTATCGCTCGCAGAGGTGCGCCGCGTCGCGATCCTCGGTCACCACGGCGAGGAGTCGGCGCTCGGAGGCCAGCTCGCGCGGACGGGCCCAGGTCTCCCACGGTCGCGCCGGCGCCATTTCCGGGAGATTGACGGCGCGGGGGATGGTGAAGGTGAAGGTCGAGCCTTCGCCCACGGTGCTGGTGGCCCGGATCGAGCCGCCGTGCATCTCGACAAAGCGCTTGCTCACCGCGAGACCTACTCCGCTTCCGCCGAGTCGATGCGGCCCACGTGCCTGCCAGAACTCGCTGAAGACGAAGGGAAGGTCCTCGGGCGGGATTCCGACGCCGGTGTCGGCCACGTCGAACGTCACGTCGCGCTCGTCCATCGCGACGCGGATCTCGGCTCCGCCCTGCTCGATGAACCGCGCCGCGTTGCTCAACAGGTTGATGATGATCTGGCGGAGTCTGGTCCGGTCGGCGAAGATCGGCGGCAGATCGGGAGGGATCGACGCCCGGAGCGACAGACCCTTCTGCGTGTAAAGCACCTGAACGGTGTCCATCGCCTCGGCAATCGTGGTGTCGATCGGAATCAGGTCGCGGTGAAGTCCCATGTGCCCTGCCTCGATCTGACTCAGATCGAGGATATCGTCGACGAGGTCGGAAAGATGGCGGGCGTTGCGGTAGATCGCGACAGCATCCTCCCGGTAGGCGGCCGGCAGGGGTTGACCGTCGTACGACTGCGGCGAGGTGACCATCATCTCGCTGAAGCCGATGATCAGATTGAGCGGGGTCCGAAGCTCGTGGCTCACGTTGACGGCGAACTCCGACTTCAGTTGACGCGCCTGGTTTGCCGCCCGTCGCGCGCGCTCGAGCTCGCGGTTGACCTGATCCAGCCGGTCGAGGGTTTCGTTCAGGCTCTTCACCGTGCGGCCGAGCTCGCCCTGGTGATCCTTTAGAAGCTGATTCACCGACCGAACTTCGAGGTAGTTCTGCCACGACCAGGTCAGCGCGATCAGAAGCGGGCGAAGGGCCAGCCAGCTGAGTCCCGCGGCGGCCCAGAGAAGCATCGCGTCGCTGAGTCGGACGCCGGAGCCGAGGCCGAAGATCTGGAGCGGCTCGCCGGTCATCAGAATTGCGGTTCCGACGACCGCGAGAATCGCGCCCGCCTCGGGGCCGATCAGAAAGCCGGCCACGAGCACGACGACGGCGAACCACGGAAGAATCGCCGTCTCCGGCAGGAAGGTGAGCGCCAGGGCGAGGATTCCGAGCGATCCGACGACGAGCGTGTAGGCCGCGACCGTGGCGGACCGCCGGCCGATCAGATACGACAGGGCGGAGAGGGTGAGCAGGCCCAGGACCGATCCCACCGAGGCGCTGTTGACTTGCCCGAAGATGAACGGGACGAGCGGAACGGCGACTAGGCCCACGACGAACAGCGCGATCGAGACCTCACGCAGGGCGAGCTGACGCATGTCGGCGAGGCCGCTGTCGGTCCAGAAATCGTCGGTCGTGGTGCCAGTCGCCCGGTTATCCTGCGTTTTCATGGCCGGCGTGCTCCTTTGCGTCCGGATCGTGGGCGCGGACCTGGTCCGCCGCGTGGCCGACGTCGTCGGTCATATGTTTGTCTTCTCGGTCGAATCCTCGGTCAGTATAATCTGGGCATTCCACCAGAGGCGAGAGGTAAGCGTCCATGCAGTATCGAACGCTCGGACGAACCGGGATCCAAGTTTCCGAGATCGGGCTCGGATCGTGGGAGCTCGGAGGGAGCTACTTCCTGCGCGATCGAAGCAGCGCTGGCAACGATCCGGCCGGCTATGCCGACGTCGCCGAACAGGAGGCGATCGCGACGGTTCACTGGGGATTGGAGAACGGTCTGAGCTTCATCGACACGGCACCGATTTACGGAGACGGCGAGAGCGAGCGTCGGGTGGCGCGGGCGCTGGCGGGACGAACCGAGCCGGTGACCGTCGAGACGAAGCTGTGCGTCTTCGCCGAGGACGGACGGTATCGGCGCGTCTTCACTCGCGACATCGTGTTTCAGGAGTTCGAGAAGAGCCAGCGACGGCTGGGCGTCGACGTCGTCGACGTCGACCTCCTTCATTCGCCGACGCGTCAGGAGTTCGGAAACGGGGAGTCGCTCGAAGCGTTGCTGGAGCTGAAGAAAGCCGGGAAAGTTCGCTGGATCGGCGTCTCGTCGAGCTACGACGTCGCCCACACCCTCGAATTGATCGACACCGGCCACCTCGACGTCCTGCAGATACCGCTCAGCCTGATGCGTCCGGAGTGGACCGAGGTGCTGGCGGCTTGCCGTCGCCACGGCACCGGCGTGGTGGTGCGCGAGCCGCTGTTCAGCGGCTACCTGACCGGCCGCCTCACCGAGGACATGACCTTCCCCAAGGACGACCAGCGAAGCGTGTGGGGACGCGAGCGCCACCTGGAGAACGTTCGCCGGGCGCGCCTCTTCGCGTTCCTGGCGGGTGAACAGCGGACTCAGGCCCAGGCGGCGCTGAAGTGGATCCTCTCTTTCCCGGAGGTCTCGGTTGTCATCGCCGGGTCGGCGAATCGCACCGAGCTGGCGGAGAACATGGCCGTGTCCGATCAGCCGAATCTCACCGCTGACGAGCTCGATCGGGTCTCGGCGGTGCATCGCTCCCGATACCTGGCCTCGGTCTGATGCGGACGAGGGAATGGCCCGGCGATGCGGATCGCGGTTAACGCCCAGCTTCTCAGCTACGATCGGTCGTATCGGAGCGCCGGTATCAGCCGCTATACCGATCGAACGCTCGCCAGCATCGGGCCGCTGCTTGGGGATGATTCTTGCGTAGCGTTCGTCGGGCCGGGGGTACCGCTCGCGGTCCCGGCACTTCGCGGGTTACGAGTGATCCGAACCGAATGGCCGACCGAGCGTCCGATCGTGCGGATTATCTGGGAGCAAATGGTGTTGCCGGTCGCCCTGCGGCGCGTAGGGGCGGACCTGTTGCACGGTCCGGCGTACGTCGCCCCGCTTGGCTCTCCCTGTCCGACGGTGGTCACCTTTCACGACCTGAGCTTCTTCCTGATGCCTAACGCTTTCAACCGCCAAAACCGTCTCTATCTCCAGCACTTCAGCCGATGGACGGCGCGCCGGGCCCGCCGATTGATCGCCGTCTCCGAGAGCACGCGTCA
>JAJPKB010000466.1 GCA_021323915.1 Chloroflexota bacterium
GTCCACGACCGGGAGGGAATGGCCGAGGTGGTAACCCAGGGCGATCCAGCCTTCGAGCACCGAACGCAACTGCTCGCGGCAGGACTCGACCGTCCCCGCGTTCGCGAAGACACCCTGGAGCTGGGGAATCTCCCCGTACCACGTCCCGTCTTCGAGACGTTCGTATTCCGCGTGACGCATAGCCGCGCTAATGTACTCCGTGAGCATCGACGTCATGCCTCATTCACTCGCACGGCGCTACTGTAGCACTTTCGGGTGTTTCCCGACCGCGTGCAATCTCGGCACAATGCATCGCCCTCCAGCGCGGCGCGAGTTCTCGCCGCCAGGCGGGGCGATGCCATGCGGACCTAGCCCATCACGCCGCCTCTCCTCACTCGGGCAGGCAAGATGCCCGGGCTCCCGGAATGCCGGGCTCGCGCCCCCGTCGTTAGCGTAGTTGCACCTCCGGCCCCGGCCGGCTACCATGACCTGGCGCTTCAGATCAGATCATCGGCGACCGAGGAGTCGGGCTTGGACGACGGCGTTGCTGGACCCTATCGGGTCGGCGTCGACATCGGCGGGACCTTCACCGACCTGGTGATCGTCGGCACGGACGGCCGGGTCGCGACGCGCAAGATCTCCTCGACGCCGGACGACTACCGCCAGGCGATCCTCGACGGGATGACGGCCCTGCTTCGCGAGCTGGCCCTCGATCCGGCCACCGTTCGCGAAGTCCTCCACGGCACGACCGTCGCCACCAACGCGATCCTCGAGCACCGCGGCGCCCCGACCGGCTTGATCACCACCCGGGGATTCCGGGATACCCTCGAGATCGGACGCCTGCGCTACCCGCGGCTTTACGACCTCACCTGGTCGAAGCCGCCGCCGCTTGTCGAGCGACGCTGGCGGGTCGAGGTCGCCGAGCGCCTCGATCGACTCGGCCAGGTCGTCGAGCCGCTGGACAATGAGGCGGCCCGCGCCGCGATTCGCTTCCTGCTCGCCGAGGGAGTCACCTCGCTCGCCGTCTCCCTGCTTCACAGCTACGCGAATCCCGGCCACGAGCAGCGCCTGGCCGAGATCGCCGCCGAGCTGGCGCCGGGGCTTCCGCTATCGCTCTCGTCGGAGATTCTTCCCGAGATCGGCGAATACGAGCGGACCAGCACCACCGTGGTCAACGCCTACATTCGCCCGGTCGTCGGTCGCTACCTCTCGCGACTGGACGAGGGTCTCGCCGGGATCGGGGTGACCGCGCCGGTCCTGGTGATGCAGTCGAGCGGGGGCGTGATGTCGGCGCGGGCCGCGGCCGACCGTCCGATCCAGATCGTCGAGTCGGGACCGGCCGCCGGGGTGATCGCGGCGCAGCGGCTCGCCCAGTGGCTCGACCTTCCCAACGTGATCACCCTGGACATGGGGGGAACCACCGCGAAGGCGTCGATCGTCGAGGACGGCCGGCTCCTCCACGCCGCCGAGTACGAGGTCGGCTCGGGGCTGAACCTGGGCAACCGCTTGAACCGAGGCGCCGGCTACGTGCTCCGGGTCCCGGCGATCGACATCGCCGAGGTGGGGGCCGGCGGAGGAAGCGTCGTCTGGGTGGACGCGGCTGGCGGCGTCCACGTCGGGCCACGGAGCGCCGGCGCGGTCCCCGGACCGGTCTGCTACGGACTCGGCGGCGGCGAGCCCACCCTGACCGACGCGAACCTGATCCTCGGCTACCTGAACCCGGCGGCGCTCCTGGGCGGCGCGCTGCCGATCGATCGCGAATCCGCGACCGCGGTCTTCGCCGCGAGAGTGGCGCGTCCGCTGGGCATGGACCTGCGCGACGCGGCCCTCGGCGCGCACCAGATCGCCGTCGCCTCGATGGTCCGGGCGGTCAAGGCGGTGTCCTCCGAGCGGGGCCGCGATCCCCGGGGCTTCGCCCTGCTGGCGTTCGGCGGGAACGGCCCGGTCCACGCCGCCCGGGTCGCCGCCGAGCTGGGGCTGCGGCGCATCGTCGTCCCGCCCTGGCCCGGCCTTTTCAGCGCGTTCGGCCTGCTGGTCGCCGACCTCACTCACCACTTCTCGCGAACGATCCTCCGCTCGACCCGGACGCTGACCGCGGCCGAGCTGGAGCGCTGCTTCCACGACCTGGAGGCCGAGGCTCGGCAGGCGCTCGCCCGCGAGGGCGATTTATCCCAGACCCTGGGGCGTTCACACGCCCGATCCGACGACGTCGTCCTCGAGCGCGCGGTCGACCTGCGCTACGTCGGCCAGTCGTTCGAGCTGCGCATTCCGGTCGCGGCCGGTCCGCTGGGCGAGAACGCGATCGGCGACCTCGAAGAGCGGTTCGGCGCCGAACACGAGCGGACTTACGGCCACCGCGCGGAGGCCGATCCGATCGAGATCGTGAACGCGCGGGTGACGGCGACCGCGCGACGCGCCGAGGCCGGCGTCCCCGACCACGCCCGGACGGTCGCCCGCGCCGAGCCGGCGGTGTCGATCCGTCGCCCGGCCTATTTCGGGCCGAGGATCGGCGAGGTGGAGGTGCCGGTCCTCGGACGTCGGCAGGTCGGTTCCGCGCCGCTGCCCGGCCCGCTCGTCGTCGAGGAGTACGACGCCACGACCGTCGTGCCGCCGGGGTGCACGGTCCGGCGCGACGACCGGGACAACCTGGTGATCGACCTACTATTCCGTTAAGGCGGGGGCGTGGGGGTGTCCCCCCACGAATTCTCTTTTCCGGGGTTGGGAGGGGTGTTGACCCCTCGAAGATAGATCGACAAAACATGAGAGGCAGTCAGGTGATGACGGCGCGACTCGACCCGATCACCCTGGAGCTGATCCGCGACGGCCTGGAGTCGATCGTCGACGACATGGCCCTGACGCTGGTCCGGACCGCCTACTCGGCGAACCTGAAAAGCGCGATGGACCTCTCGTCCGCCCTGTGCGACTCGGACGGCCGGCTCGCCGCCCAGGGCCTTACCCTACCAGTGCACCTGGGCACCGTTCCCGACGCGATGGAGGCGGTCCTGGCGCGCTACCGAGGTAGGATTCAGCCGGGCGACGTCTACGTCCTCAACGATCCATACGAAGGCGGCACCCATCTCCCCGACCTGATCGTGGTGAAGCCGATCTTTCACGGCGACCGACACCTCGGCTTCGTCTGCGCGATCGCTCACCACACCGACATCGGTGGCCGGGTGGCCGGGGGCAACGCCTGCGACTCGACCGAGATCTACCAGGAAGGGCTTCGGGTGCCACCGCTTCGGCTCTACGATCGCGGCGAGCCGAACGAGGGATTTCTGCGGCTCCTCGAGAAGAACGTTCGCATCCCCACCAAGGTCCTGGGCGATCTGCGGGGTGAGCTCGCGGCGTGCCACGTCGGCGAGGAGGGTTTGCGTCGCCTCGTCGAGCGCTACGGCTCCGACGACGTCCTCGCCGCCTTCGCCGACCTCCTCGACTACAGCGAGCGCCTGGCGCGCGCCGAGATCGCCGGCTGGCCCGACGGGCGCTACGAGTTCGAAGACTGGCTGGACGACGACGGGATCGATCCCGAGCCGATCCCGATTCGGGTGGCGATCACCGTCTCCGGCGATCAGCTCGAGGTCGACTTCGCCGGCAGCGCGCCCCAGGTGAAAGGGGCGATCAACTCGGTCCTCTCGTTCACCCGGTCGACGACCTACGCCTGCGTCCGCTGCCTGCTGCCGCCGAACCTACCCAACAACGAGGGCTACTTTCGGGCGATTCGGGTGCGCGCGCCGGCCGGAACGATCGTGAATCCGGTGCCGCCGGCCGCGGTCGCGGCGCGCGGCCTGACCGGCTTCCGAATCGCCACCGCGGTCTTTGGCGCGCTCGCGAAGCTGGCGCCGGATCGCATCCCCGCCTGCGAAGTGGGCGGCGACACCGGCATCACCATGGGCGGCTACGACGCCGAGCGCCGGGCGTTCGTGTTCCTGGAGTTCCTCTTCTGTGGCTGGGGCGGCCGCCCCTTCGCCGACGGCGTCGACGGGTGCTCCTCGGCGGTGGTGAACTTCTCGAACTACCCGACCGAGGTGATCGAGAACGAGTATCCGCTGCGGATCGAGGAGTACGGATTCATTCCGGATAGCGCGGGACCCGGCGCCCAGCGGGGTGGCCTGGCGCTGGTTCGCCAGTACCGATTTCTCGAAACGTCGGCGGCGCTGCAGATTCGCTCGGACCGCACCCGGTTTCCGGCGTACGGACTGGCCGGCGGGCAACCGGGCCGCCGGTGCCGCAGCGTCCTCAACCCCGGACCGAGCGAGCGGGTGCTGCCCGCCAAGACGTTCCTGACGATTCGGCGGGGCGACGTCCTCCGCCACGAGCTGGCCGGCGCCGGCGGCTGGGGCGACCCGCTGGACCGCGATCCCGCGCGGGTGCTGGCGGACGCGCGCAACGGGAAAGTCTCCGCCGACCACGCCCGCGAGGCCTACGGGGTGGTCCTGACCCCGGAC
>JAJPKB010000507.1 GCA_021323915.1 Chloroflexota bacterium
CAGGACGGCCAGCTCGCCAACCACCTGGCTGCGCTGGTGGGTACAGGCGCGGACAGTTGCGCCCTCGCAGACGTTCGATTATGCGATCGCCTCGATCTACGCGGGCGACGTCAGCACGGCGGTTCGGCTGGAACGGCGCTGGCTTGCCCTTCAACGTCCGGACGGGGGTTTCGACGACGGATTCGTCTTCGGGCCTTTCGGCGCTCAGGTGGGCTTCGGCGATCCGACCTCGTATGCCGTGGCTCGGTTCATTCTCTTCGAGCGCGTCCTCGGGGTGGTCCTGGCACCGGAGTGAGCGGTCGGATCGAAGTCACTGAGACAGCGCCGGGTAGCCAACGTTCTGATAGTTCTGGCTCTTTTGGTACACGACGTCGAAGGTGCCATTACCTGACATGGTCGCGGTCGCGACGATGATCATCGAGTTGAACTGAGCGACGCCCCCGTTGCCCGAGAGATTCGCCTGGGCTGACTTCGCGTAGATCGTGCCGGTGTAGTTGTCGTTTCCGTTGCCCGAGAGATTGATCTGCGCCGCGTTATTGCGATCGTAGAACGTCTCAAGTCCTTGATAGGTACCGCTGGTGGGGGCGGTGAGCCGATACGAGCCGTTACCCGAGAGATTGATCTCACCGCCGGTCTGTCCGGGCGAGCACGCGGCGGGAGGTCCTCCCATGCCGCCGCAGGTGAAATACATGATCACCCCATTCCCGACCAGATTTCCATTTCCGGACAGGTTAACCGACGACGTAATGCAGTAAAGGCCCGTGTTCAGGGTGAGAGTGCCGTTTCCCGACACGTTGAGGCTGTCATAGTTACCGGGATTGATCGTCATCGACTGGTTTCCGCTCAGACTGACCGACGTGGTTCCTTGGCTCCCACAATTGGGGACCGGGACGGATGCCATTGGATCGGGAAAGGGCGAGATCTTCACCGGAGTTGGGTTGAGGGTGCCGTTTCCACTGGTGCGATATCCCCCGACGATGCCGATTGACGTGCCGGTGATGTTGCCGTTCCCACTCAAAGTGACGGCGCTCGACGAGTTGGAGTCGACGCCGATGCCACCTCCGGCGACGTCGATCGATCCGTTTCCGCTCAGCGGGAGCGTGGTTCCACTGGTCGCGAGCACGCAAAACACGCACGGCGCGGTGGCGGCAACCCTCGCGGAGGCCGCGGTCGAGACGCTGCTGGTGTCGATGCCAAGGACGCGCATGAAGGTCGTCGGGAAGGTGTCACGCACCACCGCGTTGACCGAATTGACCTGCGACGCATTCGACGTAGCGTTTCCGTTCGAGTCGAGGTAAGTCAGCGTCACGTCGGTCGAGGGGAAGCCATTCTGCTGGACTACCTCCTGGGCCACCGATGTGGCCGCCGACTCGTTGGAGCCCGAGTTGATCGCTGCGGCGGCGCCGAGCGCCGCGGCATCGGATGCGTTCTGGGCCCGGCGATACTTGACCGTCGCGTAGCCGTAGTCCATCGCGAAGCCCGCGAAGCCGAGCAGGGCGACCATCATTAGGGCCATCAAGATGAGCGACTGGCCGGCTTGACCCTGGTGGGCGGCGATCAGGCACCCCGACGGCCGCCGCTGGCTAGATCGCCCCATCAGCTCTCCTCCAGGACCGCCCCGGTTGCCGTCAGCCGGATGCCTCCGGGGAACAACGCCGAGATGAACGGGGTGATGAACGTGTACGGCGATGTCACCTGGACCTGAATGATCGTGCCCGCGACGACGCAGGTTCCCTGGGTGTACCCGCTATTGGCGACGAAGGATCCCGAGCTCGCGCTATAGTGACCGCAAACAGTCGGACTACCGCCACCGGGAACGAGGTAATTGATAACCAGGTGGCTGTCGTCGTTCGGTATCGAGCTGGTGCCACCGGCGTATTGGACCTGCCCCTCGATCGAGTTCGAGGGGGCAGCGCTCGCGTTGCTCCAGGCGGTGGGATGGGTCGCGGCCCAGCGGGCGCCGCTGCGGGCGGCGTTCGTGATCGCGACGTCGTGCTGGAACATGAAGCCGAACTCCATGATCCCCAGCATCATCAAAAATAGCATTGGCGATACCAAGGCGAACTCGACCAGCGCTTGCCCGCGCTGGCTGGTGATCTTGGCGTTTTCCCTTTCCCTCATCGTGTGGGGGTCCTCCTCGGTGTCGTGGCGGCGAATCTCTCTTCGCTTCTTTCCGAAGCATAGCGATTCGGGCTTAAGCGGCGCTTAAGAATACGATTCACCAGATAGGACGTTCGGGGGACAGGTGACGTGGTACTTTCAGTGGAAAGGCGGCCAGCGACACCGGGCGCCGCAGATCGATTAAGGCCGTCCCGGGATTCGTAGAGTACACATCTGACCAATCGGCGACGCTCGCCGATCTGATCGGTCAACGGCAGCCGCAACTACGGTCGTCGTCGGGGGAATCGCGCAGGAGGTATCCTTGGCCGCGGATGGAATGCAGGATCGCCGACTCACCGGGGCCGTGGAGCTTTTCGCGCAGGTAGTGCAGATGCACTTCGACGGTGTTGGACAACGCGTCGGAATCGTTTGGCCAGACCTCGGCAAAGATCGTGGCGCGATCGAAAACTCTGCGTGGCGCGCGCATGAAGAGTAGCAGC
>JAJPKB010000665.1 GCA_021323915.1 Chloroflexota bacterium
CTGGCGGGACGGGCGGCCACCTTGCGCGGCTGGAATCCGCACCGATTAGCATCCATCGACCTGGCTCTCCTCGAGCGCGCGCTCCGGCCACTGCACGACGCGCCGGGCGGACTTAGTTCCGACGAGCAGGCGGCCGTCTGGGCGGAGGGCGAGGCGATGACGCCAGAGCAAGCGGCAGCCTATGCGCTCAGCCGGGAGGAATGATGACAATGTTAGACGGAGGGCCACCAAACGCTGCGCCGGCTGGGATCGGTGACCGGAGTCAGTGAGTCGGCGACAGGGGCGCCGTTCTCGATGGTCTGATCCTTCCGTGACCGCATAAGTCCTATACCCCCCGTTTTGAACAAATGTCGAGCCCAGGGAGGGACTGCCGCGATTGGGTGGATGGCTCGGCGAAAGGAGGCAACCATGCCTGACGTGAGGATCGGCCATACCCTCTTGACCTGGGACGTGTTCGCGCACCCGGAAAACATCGAAGCCGGGATTCGTGACGTCGCCGAGCTTGGCTTCGCCGGAACCGAGACCGGTGGAGCGCTCTACGACTGGTGGGAGGAGCACCGCCCCGGCCAGCTCAAGCGGATTCTCCGGGAGGCGGGCATCCCAATGGTCACCCTGTTTCACTCGGGAGACTGGACCGACCCGAGCGCACGACCGGATCTCCTGGAGAAGGCCCGCCGCTGGTCGAGCGCGCTGAAGGATCTGGGCGGCGAGATGCTCATGCTGGTGCCCGGGCGCCGCCGGGAAACCCCGACCCACGGGCTCGACGACTTCAAGCGCATGGCGGAGACGATGAATCGGGCCGGCGAGATCGCCCGCCAGGCCGGGATCGACGCGACGATGCACCCTCACTGGGGCACCGCCGCCGAGACGCGCTTGGAGATCGAAATCCTGTTGTCGTCGTTGGAGCCCGAGCTGGTTGGCTTCGCGCCGGACACCGGCCAGATCGCGAAGGGAGGGGCCGACCCGTTTCCGATCATCGAGCGCTGGTCGGGGATGGTCCGCTACGTTCACCTGAAGGACCTCAGCCCGGAGTGGGAGGGGATGCGGAAGGCCGGGGTTCCGCTGCGAAGTCCACAGGGCTACGCCGAGATGGGACAGGGCGTGATCGACTTTCGCCGCCTGCTCCCGATCCTCGACCGGATCGGCTATTCCGGCTGGCTGATGGCCGAGCTCGACGAATCGAAGCGCGGTGGAAGAGAGTCCGGTCGATTGGCGAAGCGCTACCTCGAATCGACGCTCGGCTTCAGGCCCGGATGACAGCAGCCTCGGATTGGTTGCACGCTAATTGCACGTTAGTTGCACCAGATTGCACTTAGTTGCACCCAGTGATGGCAGTACAGCCAAGATCCACGCCCTGTTTCGGGAGCAGCCCCAAAACGGATTGGATTCGGTTGCACCGAGTTGAGTTGTAGTGCATCATCCACGATGCGCTCAGCCTCGCGTCACTTGAGCTGACGGTGGCGGGCCCGGGTACCAACGACTGCTGATAGTACGTCCAGCAAGGTGCACTTTTCCCTCTGTTCTGAGGGTCTCGAGGAGCAATTGAATCTGCCTTCGTGACAGCGACGGAAGGACTTGCATCAACTCGGCCAGTTGGCTTCCATCTTCGCGATTGTCTTCGATGTGTTTCAGGAGCAGGGCCTTGTTTGTCTCGCGGTCCAGGCCGCGTTTGCGCGTATAGGAGCACTTCCGGAACCGCTTGCTCGCGATGTACGAGATCGATCACGAGAAGGTCCATCGTCGTAAATTCAGCGAGCCTCTCACGACCGATCTTTTCGAGGAACCGGAGGAACCCTGGCTCCTGGACCTCGCCACGTAATGCCAGCGCGACCTGATATTCATCCGTTCCGGACAAGTCAGGAAGTGGCTTGCTCTCCTTGATACACTCCTCGAGCATGCGGTTTGCTCCCTGTCCGGCACGCTCGACGAGTCCACACTTGGCAAACGCCTCGGCGATGCGGCGGTTGCGCGGTGCCTGTTTCCAAAGGAAATTCTCCGGAGTTATCCCGGGCAGGAAGCCACCTGGGCTTACGATTTCGAGCCGCCGAGGGTATTGGCGGATGAACACAGACTCGACGCGACGGTAGTCGCGGTGGGCGACCGCGTTCAAAATCGCTTCGCGCGTTGCCGCTTCGCTAAACGTGGGTATATCCCAAATGAACAGCCCGTCTTGAAAATGCTGAATGTCGTTGCGGAGACTGATCGTATTCCAGATATCTTCCAGGAACGAGATCGCGGCGGTCCGGTATTCTACCCGATGCTGAGCTGGCCCCGATGCCTCACTTGAGCGATACTCGAAGACGACCTCGGCCTGCCCGAGATATTTTCCGAGTGCCTCGCGCGTTCCCAAAAGGATCAACGCCGCGTAGGTGATCTGGCCATCGATGAGCAGCTCAGCATCCGCCAGGAGTTGCCGAACGGAAACCCGATCCAGGGTCTCGATTCCGGATTTTCGCCGCCACAGGGTCCGGAAGCGCTCGATAGCCCCCGAATCCAGATCGTCAATCGACGCCTTCGAACGGATCTCGGCGGAAAAGTCGGGCCCGGTCTCCTCGAAGATCCTCCGGAGGGTGTCGCTCGTCATGGGAACGAGATCTTGTCCAGCGCGCATCCAGTACGCGCCCCGGTACTGAATCGGCACACCCAGGGGACGCGAGGGCACCGTGAACACGACGACTCGACCGCCCGGATGGTGAAACTCAGCCGCCTCGATCCGTAAGTGCAGCCGCTCGACCAGTCCAGCTTTGGTCCTCTCCAGGTCGCCGAAGGCCTGGCTACCGACAACCCGTCGCGGAGGCCGGTCGGTAGCGCCAAGTATCATGTGGCCGCCGCCCTCGTTTGCCAGAGCGGCGCAGTACTTGACAAGATCCTCAAACTCGAAGCTGTTCTTCGCCTCCTTTACTTCGAGGTGCTCGTCTTCCTTGGCGGTAAGCCACTCCTTGATCTGCTCCGAGGAATCGGCCATTTCCGACCTCCGCGCCTCCCCTGCTCCCGGAGCCATCCTTCCGGGGATCGCCCGAACTGTCGCTTTTGTCGCTACGATGATGCGCTACCGCCGGTTGTACGATCGTTACCGGTTGTCTCGGTCCTCTGAAAACTCTCGGGGCTCACTACCCGCGCCCCCAGCGTAATGAGATGGCGATTGGCCGGGCTCTCCAGGGCGAGCAGCGGCTTCCCCCGCGCCAGCGCCGTCCGGCACCGCCGCTCGACATCGCCGCCCGGCGCGGCGTGAATGACCAGCACCTCGTCGGCCAGCGCCGCCACGAGCTCGTTGCGCAGCGCGGCCAGCTCGCCCGTCGGCCGCTGTTGGCGTTCCGAGAACGCCGAGAGGACGAGCAGTCTCCCCTCGGCCAACGGCGTCCGCCAATCGGTCGGGACGCGCATGCCCTCGATCGAGCGGGCCGGACAGACGACGATTGGCGCCCGCCCGCGCAGGAGGAAGGTCAGGCACTCCTTCTCCATCGGCGCGTGGAACCCACCCACCACCGTGACCTCGCTCTCGCGCAGCGCCAGCGCGAGGTCGTAGCTCCGCAGGATCAGGTCGCC
>JAJPKB010000245.1 GCA_021323915.1 Chloroflexota bacterium
CCGAAGAAATTTCAGGGCACGAACGTGGACCGCGCTGACGGCTGCGTACGATATGCCAAGCTCGTCGGCGATGTCCTGAAGGCTGTCTTCGTGGAAGTAGAGGCCGGCGATCACCGCGCGCTGTCTGGGCGAAAGACGCTCCAGGGCGCGGGCAACGCGCCGCCCGGGTGGAGCGCCAGAATACGCGCTTAGTCTTCCGTGCGCCAGAACGCGCTCGATGGCCAGGTCGTTCGGTATCACCTGACGTCCGAGCCGACGTCGCTCGGCGCGGACGAAGGATTGCAAGCGGTAGGGAAGCTTTGACGCCAGGAATCGGTTAAGGGACGCGACCGAGTCGCACTCCTCGCCACGGACCGCTTCGAGAAAGAGACGCGCGGCTTCCTGCGCGACGTCGGCCGCGCTCAGCGTTGGAGCAGAGGGCGTCGGGTGCCGTCTCGCACCCTCGGCAATGAGCGGCTCGCATGCGCTCCACAGGTGAGACAGTGCGTCTGGATTGCCCGCTTTGGCCTGGCGAAGGAGATCGTCGGAAATGGTGGTTGAAGAGTCTTTCACCGTGGGGAGCCTCCTTGTCGGTAGCACGATCATTTGTTCTATATTATGACCGACGGTTCGAGTTAGTCGGCAGCGGGACCGGATCGACGGAAAGGGGGCGGGATCTCGCGTGGCGTTCGGGGGCGCTCGGGCCGGCGCACGCGTCAGTCGAAGCGACGGATGACCGCGACGACTTTACCCTGGATCACCACCTCGGAAACGATCAACGGCTCGAGGAACGGGTTCGCCGGCTGCAAGCGAATGTGACCCTTTTCGCGGTAGAATCGCTTCAGGGTCACGCCGTTTCCGCCGAGAAGTGCCACGACCGTGTCGCCGTTCTCCGCGGTCGTTCCCGGTTGGATCACCACGAGGTCGCCATCGTTGATTCCATCGCCGATCATACTGTGGCCGCGCACCCGCAATACGAAGTTGGTGGGCGAGCGCGCGAGTCCCGCCTCGATCCACAGAAACTCGCTGCGTTCCTCGAACGCCTCGATCGGCTGACCGGCGGCGATCGTACCGACAATCGGTAGGCGAAACACGTCTGGTCGCTCGACCGGGGAATCCGTCTGGATGACTTCCAGGCTACGCCACTCACGTGGGTTTCGCCGGACGTACCCCTTCTTCTCCAAGGCGACGACATGCGCCAGGGCAGCGGTCGCCGACGTGCCCATCGAGTGACCGATCTCTTGAATCGACGGAGACACACCGTGCTCCTCGATAAAGCGCGTGATGAACTCAAGCGCGCTGCGCTGGCGTTCGGTCAAACGACGGTCCACCCGTCCCTCCCAACCGCCGCTTATTATATAATACAGTAACGTGTTTTTTCAAGTGCTTTGGCAATTTGTTCTATATAATGTTACATTGTACAATTTGTGGCCCGGCGGAATTGGTTGCGCCTCGTCCGGTCGCTGTGTTAGAATCCTGCGAGGACAACTCCTAATAGGACGTGCCAAACGGTGAACACCCCCACGCTGGCCATCCGTCGCCTCGATTCCTTCGCTTCTCTTGACAGGGCCTGGAAATCACTCCTCGGTCAGTGCCCTGCCGATACGATTTTTCTAACCTGGGACTGGCAGCGTCTCTGGTGGGAGAAGTGCGGTGACGGCGAGCTGCACCTGGTGACCGTCGAGGCCGACGACGAGGTGGTCGGGATCGCGCCGCTTGTCCGAGCCGAGGGGCGTTGGGGATTCGCCGGTGGGGTCGAGGTGGCGGATTTTCTCGACGTTCTCGCCGTTCCGTCCCAGGCATCGCACGTCGCCTCCGTGGTGCTGGATTATCTCGAGCAGCTTGGCGGCGAGGTCGAGCTTCGTAACCTTCGTCCCGATTCGCTCGGGGCGACGCTCCTTTTCGGTGAGGCCCGCCGGCGCGGCATCGATGCGGCGCTCGAACAAGAGGATGTATCGCCACGGGTGGAGCTTCCGGGCGACTGGGAGTCCTATTTGCAGGGCCTGACGAAGAAGGACCGTCATGAGCTGCGCCGAAAGACAAGACGACTTCTGTCCAGTGGGAACGTGTGGTACGGCGTTGCGAAGGATCCCGCGACTCGCGACCGCGACGTCGACGACTTCATTCGTCTGCATCGGCTGAGCGCGCCGGAGAAGGCCTCGTTCATGACCCCGGCGATGGCGGCCTTCTTCCACGCCCTGGTGGACGAGTTCGCGCCGAGTGGAATGCTCAGGCTGTACTTTCTGGAAATCGACGGGGTGCGAGTGGCGACAGTGGTGTTGTTCGACTACGGCGGAGATTTCCTGCTGTATAACAGCGGCTACGATCCAGCCTCCTCTCACCTGAGCACCGGCCTCTTGCTCAAGGCGTTCTGCCTACGCGATGCGATCGAGGAGGGGCGGCGCGTCTTCGACTTTCTTCAGGGCAACGAGCCATACAAGTATGACCTGGGAGCCAGCGACGTTCCGATCTATCGACTTCGGATGAGCGTTGGTGCCCCGGTCAGGTCAAGGGACGCGAGTGAACACCTTTAGGGTCGCGATGCTGAGCGTCCACGGGTGTCCGCTGGCTCGACCCGGGACCCGCGACGCCGGTGGCATGCAAATGTACGTCAGGGCACTCAGCCGGGAGCTGGCGCGCCGTGGTATCGCCGTCGACGTGTTCACGCGGCGCACGGACTCCTCGCTGCCCGCCGTCGTGCCCTTCGCGCCCGGTGCTCGGGTCGTTCACGTGGACGCGGGCGAGCCAACGCCGATGGACAAGAACGCCGTCGTCGACGTGTTGCCGGAGTTCGTCTGCAACGTCAAGCGGTTTCAACGCGACGAGCGGCTGACGTACGATGTCATTCACAGCCATTACTGGCTCAGTGGATGGGTGGGGAATCTGCTGGCTCGTCGCTGGGAGATCCCCCACGTCACGATGTTCCACACGCTCGGCCGCTTGAAGAACCGCGCCCTTGCCGATCAAGAAGAGACCGAAGCCCGAATCCGCGTCGAGGAGCACGTCGTCGGGGCCGCCGACCGAATCGTCGCCTCGAGCGAGCACGAGCGCCAGGCGCTGGTGGAGCAGTACGGCGCGAGAAGGGAGCGCGTCTCGGTCATCAACGGTGGCGTCGATCTGGGGCTCTTCCGCCCGGGTAATCGGGTCGCCGCCCGATCGACGCTCGGAATCCCGCCGGGCGACGAGGTCATTCTATTCGTTGGGCGTATGGATCGCGTCAAAGGCCTGGACGTTCTGCTTCGAGCGATGGCCCTGTTGAAGCAGCGACCGCGTATCCGCTTGGTCGTCGTCGGGGGATCGGATCAAGATGCCGAGATGGAGCGGTGCCGCGCGCTCGCCGCCGAGCTCGAGGTCGACGTCTCGTTCCGGGGCGCTTCACCCCAGGAAAGCCTTCCGACCTACTACAGCGCGGCCGATCTGCTGGTGGTCCCGTCGCATTACGAGAGCTTCGGCCTCGTCGCGGTGGAGGCGCTCGCCTGTGGAACGCCGGTGATCGCGTCCAGGGTCGGCGGTCTGCCAACGGTCATCGACGACGGGGAAAATGGCCTGCTCGTGCCCAGTCGGCGGCCCGATGCCTTCGCCGAGCGGATCGAGCGATTCCTGGACGATCGGCCGCTTCGGTCGAAACTGTCGGCGAACGCGCGCCCCTCGGTCATTCGTTACAGTTGGGAGTTCGTGGCCGCCCGGGTTACCACCCTCTATCAGGAAGTTGCCTCGGCTCCCGTGTCTTCACACCTCTCCCTGGAAGGACTCTGCCGGCATTGAGCCCGTTTACTCACCTCGATCCCAGTGGACGGCCGCACATGGTCGACGTCTCGGACAAAGACGTCACGCGCCGGGAGTCGACCGCGCGCGGGCGGGTGGAGATGGCGCCGACGACCCTGGCCGCGATCGAGGCGGGTCAGGTCGAGAAGGGGGACGTGCTCGCGACCGCGCAAGTCGCGGCGGTGATGGCCGCGAAGCGGACCTGGGAGATCATCCCCCTGTGCCACGTGCTCAATTTGACCGGCGTCTCGGTTTCTTTTCGTCTGGATCGGGAAGGGAGCGCGGTCGAGATCAGCGCGACGGTCAAGACCGTGGGAAAGACCGGCGTGGAGATGGAGGCGCTTACCGCCGTCAGCGCCGCGGCGCTCACGATTTACGACATGTGCAAGGCGGTCGATCCGGCGATGCGGATCGGCGACATCCGACTCACCCGTAAGAGCGGCGGCAAAAGCGGCGAGGTCATCCTCGAGGACTGATTGAGGCGATTCTTCGGTCGCCGGGATCTCCTGGCGGCGCTTTTTCTCGCGGCGCTGACCATCCTGATCTATTATCCCCTGACGATCCAGGGGCGGGTCCTCTCGAGCTTCGACTCGCTCGTCTATTTCTACCCCAACGCCACTTACCTTGCCGAACGGTTGCGGGCCGGTCAGATACCGCTCTGGGATCCTTACCTCTTCGCCGGCGCACCTTTCCTCGCGAACAGCCAGGCCGGCGTTCTCTATCCGCCAAATCTGCTCTATCTGGTCGGGCCGGTCAGTCGAATCTACGCGGTGCTTGTCGTCGTCCACGTCTGGTGGCTTGCCGTTGGGACGTACGCTCTTAGTCGGACGAGCCTCGGGGTTGGGCGCATGGCTTCGACGTTCGCCGCGACCGCGGTGGCGTTCGGTGGCTTCGTCGGCGGGATGAACGGCCACCTGAATCAGCTCGAGGCGCTTTCCTGGGCTCCGCTCGCGATTCTGCTCGTGGAGCGCGGGGCCGTCGAGCGGCGCTGGCGCTTAGAGGTTCTCGCGGCGCTTCCTTTCGCCCTGTCGGCGCTCGCCGGCCACAGCCAGGAACTCTACATGACCGGGGTGGTGGCCGGGCTGGCCGGATTTTCGCGGATCGTCCAGGGTTGGCTGAGAGATAGGCGCACCTTGCCGTCCGGTCCGACAGGAAAACCGGACGGAACCGCCGACCGCCCCTTCCGCCTTGGCGTTGGCGTCGGCCGAATGCTTGCCGATCTCGTTCTGATCTCGGTTGGTCCGGCGCTGGGGATGGCGATCGCCGCGGCGCAGCTGATTCCCACTCTCGAGCTGACACGGCTCTCGATTCGGTCGACCGGGCTCGATTTCGCGGATGCCGCGTCTTTTTCGCTCCCGCCGCCGTACATCCCGACCACGCTCCTGCCGACGATCGGGCAATCGCCACCGTCGACCGAGTGGCTCGGGTACGTCGGTCTGGTCACTGTCGCCGTCGCAATCGTCGGCGTGTGGCGCCGGCCGACTCCCGAGAGCTGCTGGCTGGCCGGACTGGCGCTCCTTGGGGTTAGCATGGCGCTTGGAAAGTACACTCCCCTCTTCCAGCTCGCGTTCGACGCCGTGCCCGGCGTCGACCTCTTTCGCGTTCCCGCGCGCTGGCTGACGCTCTGGACGTTCGGGGTGGCATTACTCGCCGGGCACGGATTCGACGCGCTGATTGGGTGCGGGAGCTCGGCGGCCAAGCGAAAGGAGCTCGCCGTCGAGGTGCGGCTTCGCGGTGGGTCGGGGCACTTTCGACAAGGCTATGGAGAAGCGGCGTCCGAAAGTCGAGGTCAGTCCCCCGGATCGAACACGGCGGTGCGGTCGCTTGCCTTCGCCGGGGCGCTGTTCGTGGTCGGCGCCGTTGGATTCGAAGCCTTTACCCATCGGCACGTCATCAGCTGGCCGTCGCCGTCCTCGGCGACGCTCTGGTGCGGGTCGCTGGTCGCATGCTTCGCCTTCTGGAGGATCGCCCGCGTTTCAACCACGCTCGCAGCGCTCGGCCTGATGGCGCTGCTGAGCGTCGAGCTGGGCGTCGCGTCGCTTGGTCTGCCGTACCAGAACGCGATCTTGCTCGACGGCGTCGAGACGTACCGACTTTCGGTCGATCACATCCTGGCCCAGCGCCGACCGGACCGCGTCCTCGCGATCGGCGAGAATTCGTTCGATCCCGGCGATCTTTCGGATCTGAGACAAATGCTCGCCGGTACGTTGTCGACCGATGCGATCGCCGAATACGTCACCGCGGTCAAGCACGTCGAGGGCCTGACGCCGAACCTCACGCTCCGGTTCGGAATACGCACCATCGACGGGTACGACGGCGGCGTCTTGCCGCTCAAGCGCTTCGACGACCTGAAGCAGTTGTTTCCGGTTGAGGGCCCGACCGTCTCGGACGGACGCCTTCGCCTGCAGTTGAAGTCGGTGCCGAGTCCAGCCCTGCTCGGGTGGCTGAACGTCCGCTACGTGTTGATCAATCGTCTCCGCGATCAATGGATTGGCGGGGCCTACTACGACCTTTCGGTGAGCCAGCCGGTCCAGCCCGGAGAGCCGCTCACGCTTCCGACGTCCGCGCCTTTTCCGACCACGACGGTTGGGGTGATCTTCCGTGGCGCTGACGGGGCGGCGCCGGTTGGCACCCTGACGATCGACGCGGCCGGGCAGACGGTGTCGATCTTCGTCGGGACGGGAAGACTCGCCGGTCAGCACGTCGACAGCGACCTGGATCCCGACGGCGTCTGGCTCTGGACGGCAAACCTCGCGGCTCCGGCGAACGTGTCCGAGGTCACCACGACCTGGCTGGGACGTTCGCCGATCGATCTCCGGTCGCTCACTCTGATTGACCGTCGTACCGGTACCAGTCAGTCGGTGGTGGTGTCGCCGGACTATCGGCTCGATTTTCTTGGAGACGTCAAGATCTACGAGAATCGGGACGTGCTGCCCCGGGCATTCTTGACGGATGGTCTCGACGTCGCCGTGAACCCTCGGGCGGTCACGGCGGAGCTCGAAAGCAGAGGCTGGAATCCGCGGGCCTACGCGGTTGCGTCCGCGTTGGAGGTTTCGCCGACTGCGGCGTTCCGGGCGAGCGGAGATCCGGGCGCCGCGACGATCGTCCGGGACGAGCCGGAGCGGGTCGTCGTCCAGACGAGCGCGACCGGTCCCCGGGTCCTCGTGTTGACCGATTCGTTCTATCCGGGCTGGCGAGTTACCGTGGACGGCACGCCGCGTCCGATTCTTCCGGTCAACATTCTGTTCCGCGGCGTGGCTCTGGGACCGGGAGCTCATCGAGTTGTCTTCAGCTACCAGCCGATCTCATGGCTGGTTGGCGTGGTCGTCAGCGCGGTCGGGCTGGCGACGACCCTGGCGTCGCTGCTGCTCATCCGTCGTTGACGCTCCTCGGCGGGCCGCCCTATACTACGGCGGCAACGCCAGGAGTCGATAGGTGAATGCTGACACGCGCGCACAAGGCGGGCGGCTGATCATCGCCGTGCTGCTTTGCGTCCTGGGCGCGACCGCGGCTTTGGCGCGTTCCGCGGATGCGTCGCCGAGCCTCCTGAGCATCCGTGGCGTGAGCATCACCAATGTGACCGATACCAGCTTCACGGTGAGCTGGGTGACCGACTCCGCTTTGCCCGGAAGCGGTTCGGTGGATTACGGGACCAGCCCGACGAGTCTCGTCTTCCAGGCTGCCGAGACGTCACCGGTAGCCGGTGCGCGGGGAGACGTTCACGCGGTCACGGTTCGGTCGTTGAGCGCGAGCACGACGTATTACTTCTCGGTCGTCGACGCGGGGGTAAGCGACCCGTCGAGCGGGTACGTATACAAGGTGACGACGGGCCCTTCGATTCAAGGCGTTCCGACGGTCCACTGGGCGACCGGCCAGGTGTTCCAGTCGGATGGAAAGACGCTCGCCGTGGGCGTCCTGGTGACGGTGCGCGTTCTCGACAACGCGAATCTGAATGGACCAAGCCCGACGACGTCGGCACCGCAGTCCGGATTTACTAACAGCCAGGGCTACTGGACCATCGCCTTGAACCCGCGAACGTCCGACAGTTCCAGCGCGTTTAACTACTCGACGAATGGATCGGACTTCCTGCTGGTGACCGCCGAGGGAGGCGGACTCGGCGCGGTGTACCCGGCCCAGAGCGACGCGATCAAATTGGATAACGGTGGGGTGATCCAGGCATCGGCGATTACCCTGGGAGGCGGGGTGAACCCGGCCGAGACCCCGATTCCGGTCGGAGCGAGCGTGACGGCTACCGCGACGCCGACGGTGCCGCCAGCCTCGACCGTCGTCGCCACCATCACCCCACGTGCCACGCTCTCGCCCGCGGGCACCAACTCTCCCACGCCACGCGCTGCCGTGGCCGCGGAGACCCCCACTCCGACGCGCACGGCGATCGTTATCCCCACGATCGCGATCCCTACTCGGGTTCTACCGCCTGTCGCGTTTACCGTCGAGCCGCCTCCTAGTCCAACACGGACCGAGGCTCGTCCGACCGATACACCGGCGTCGACTCGACCTCCGTCTGGCGCCGACCAGCCGCTCACCGGTCAGGCTCCTATTGGACCAATCGCGCAAAGCCGTCCATCCGGGACGCGTACTGTGCGTCCATCGGCCCCAACGCGCACCACCACGGCGACCGCCACGCCGGCCGTCTCAGCAGGGGGCGACCGGGAGGCGGCGCCAGCTCCGCCCGGTCCGCTTCAGTCCCTGACGTTGCTCGTTTCGGGCGGATTGGCGCTGGTGGGACTGGGCCTGGCGATGGCCGTCATCGGCGTCGTCGATCAGCGACGGGACGGGTAAGAGGTCAGCTTGGCCCAGATACTCGAGGGGACGTCCGATCGACTGACGAGGCAGCCACCCTCGGGGATCAACTGGCCGGGTTGACCCACGAACGCGCCGTGCTCGGGGTTCGAAATGTCGAAGTAAAGCTCGCCCGGAACCATTTCCGCCCCGTTTTCGCAGAAGCTGATCTTCTCGATCTCTTCGTCGGTGAAGTGATTGAGCCAGGCATACCGATCGCGCAATCGGCGTCGTTCATCCGCACGCTGAGATTGGCTCATTCCCGGTTCGCGGTGAGATTGTGGTTGCATCGTGCCTACCTCCCTCGCCGTTCTCGATAGACGGAGAGGTAGCACCGGCAGAATGCAGGCCAGCGCTCATTCCCAGCGAAAGGTCGACGCCGCGACGATCAAGGCAACAACTGACCAGGCGATCAGGAGAACGACGCTCAGAGTAGGAAATGACGGCGCACCGGTGAGCGCGAAGCGGAGGGCATCGCTCAGCGCGGTGGCTGGCAGTACCTCGCTTAGCGGGCGCAACAGGAGCGGCAGGTGATCGGTCGGCATCAGAACGTCCCCCAGCAGGAGGAAAAGGAGGAATAGTCCGTTGGCCATCGCGAGAGTTGCCTCGGCCCGGAGCGCGCCAGCCATCGCGAGACCGATCGCGCTGAACGCGAGCGTACCGAACACCAGGCACACGACCGCGAGGACGCCTTGTCCCCCGTGGGGCGACCAGCCGTAACCGAAGAACGCGACCGCGAGCAGGAGCACGACCTGGACGATCTCGAGCGCCAGGACCGACAGGGCCTTGGCAACGAGCAGCCCCCACCTCGGAAGGGGTGAGCCGCCGAGCCGCTTCAGCACGCCGTAGTATCGTTCGTACGCGGTCGCGATTCCGAGATTGACCATGCCAGTCGAGATGATCGCCAGGGCGAGAACGCCCGGCACGAGAAAGTCCATCGGACCGGCCGACGTCGAGGGGATGAGGCCGAGCGACCCGAAGAACACCAGCAAGACGAGCGGGACGACAATCGTCACCAGGACGTTTTCGCCACGGCGCATCGTTAGCGCGAGCTCCATCCGTGCCTGGGAGAACACCGCGCGCCCGATGGATCCGTTCATTCCCGGAGCTCCTTCCCGGTCAATCGCAAGAACACGTCTTCAAGCGTGCCCGCTCCGATTCGTAGCTCCCGGGGAACGATGGCACTAGCACGGAGCCAGGTGGATAGCTCAACCAGGAGATCGAGCGCGGCATCGGTTTGCACGACGTACTGCCCCGCGCCCCGCTCGTGGGCTCCTTTCGCGTACGGCAGCCGGGCCAGCTCCCGCGCATCGACGGAAACCGGCAGGGTAAGCCAGACGTCGCTCGAAGCATCGCCTCCGGTCAGCTCGCCGGGGCTACCCAGGGCGACCAGGTGGCCGCCGTCGACGATCGCCACCTGGTCGGCGAGGCGTTCCGCCTCGTCGATCAGATGGGTCGTCAGGATGACCGTCACACCGCGGTCCTTCAGCCCACGGACGATCTCCCAGGTTGCGCGACGCGCCTGAGGATCCATACCGGCGGTCGGCTCATCTAGAAAGACGAGCTCGGGATGACCGACCAGCGCAACCGCGAGCGAGAGGCGCTGCTTCTGACCTCCGGAGAGTCTGCGGTAGCGCGTTCGCGCGGCGTCCTCTAATCCGACGGTGCGCAGGAGGGCGTCGGGGTCGGCCGGCTTGTCGAAGTAGCTGGCGAACAAGTGGATCATCTCGGCGGGGGTCGCGGCAGGGTAAAATCCGCCCTGCTGCAGCATCAGACCGATGCGTCGCCGTAGGCCGGCTCCGTCGCGCCGAGGGTCCAAGCCCAGAACGCGCACCGAGCCAGAGTCCGGCTTGCGGTAGCCCTCGAGGATCTCGATCGTGGTCGTCTTTCCAGCCCCGTTCGGCCCGAGGAGGGAGAAGACCTCGCCCTTTTGGACCTGGAACGATATCGAGTCGACGGCTTTCAG
>JAJPKB010000617.1 GCA_021323915.1 Chloroflexota bacterium
CCTGATCATCATGGCCTTTACATTGATTCAATGGCGCGGCCAGAAGCGCTGGGTCCACTATGAATGACCGGCGGCCGACAATGACCCGCGAGCGCATGGGCTTGAATCTGACGGTGCGGAGCGCTGCGAGATGAGCGCGGTCAGGGTAGCCGCCCGGCCATCCCGCGAGAGTCACCTCGGACGTATCGTGTTGCGCGGCGCTGCCTACGTCGCGCTAGTCGCTGGATTCATCGTGATGATTCTGCCGTTTCTCTGGATGGTGTCCACGTCGGTCAAGGCGGATAACCAGGTGATGGAGTTCCCGCCAGTCTGGATTCCAAGCCCGGTGCTCTGGTCGAACTACGCGAAGGTGCTGGTCCTCCTGCCGTTCGGGAGGTACTTGATCAATACCACGGTCGTTTCGGTCACGGTCACGTTTCTCGAAGTGCTGACGAGCTCGCTCGCCGCGTACAGCTTCGCGCGCCTGGAGTTCCCCGGCCGCGATCGCCTCTTTCTGATTTACCTCGGCACGCTGATGGTGCCGGGTCAGGTCACGATCATCCCGAATTTTTTGGTCATGAGCCTGTTCGGCTGGATCAACTCGTACCAGGCGTTGATCATTCCCGCGGCGTTCACCGCCTTCGGCACGTTTTTGCTGCGACAGTTCTTCTTATCGATTCCTCCCGAGCTCGAACAAGCAGCCCGGATCGACGGATGTGGCTACTTCGGCATTTACCGTCACATCATCTTGCCCCTCTCCGGTCCGGCCCTGGCGACGCTCGCGATCTTCTCCTTCAACGCCCAGTGGAACAGCTTCCTGTGGCCATTGATCGTGACCAACAGCGACGACTTCCGAACGCTAACGGTCGGCCTCAGCTACTTTCAGGATGAGTACAGCACGCAGTTCAACTACATGATGGCCGGCTCGGTCCTGAACATCATCCCCATCCTGATCATCTTTCTGCTCCTGCAGCGCTACTTCGTGCGCGGTATCGCGCTTTCCGGAATCACCGGCCGATAAAACAACAAGAGGACACGATGCAGATCGAAAAGGTAGAGAGCATTCTCGCGGGGCGCTGGCACTTCGTGCGGATCACGACCGACTCCGGTCTCGTCGGCGTTGGCGAGTCGGGGATCTGGGGCTACCCGGAGGCTTCCGAGCGCATCGTCGACGCTTGGTCGTCCTACCTGATTGGCAAGAACCCGCTCCGGATCGAGCATCACTGGCAGTACCTGGCGCGCAACTCCCACTTCATGGGATCCGCGGTCGGCGGCGCGCTCGGGGCGATCGACATCGCCCTCTGGGACATTGCCGGAAAGCACTACCAGGCGCCGGTTTATGACCTGCTCGGCGGAAAATGTCGTGATAAGGTCCGCTGCTACATGCACGTAAACGGCGACTCGGCGGAGGACCTGGCTGCCGACGCGAAGAGGGCAGTCGCCCGGGGATTTACCGCGGTGCGCTTCACTCCGTTTCGCTCCGGATACACCAGTATGCGCTACGGAGGACTATTGCGTGAGGCGGTCGCCCGGGTCGGAGCGGTTCGGGAGTCGGTGGGACCGGACGTGGATCTGTGTGTTGAGATCCATCGCCGCATGTCGCCGATGGAGGCGATCGGGCTGAGTCGGGAGCTTGCCGAGTTTCGTCCCTATTTCCTGGAAGATCCGATCCTACCGGACTCGGTGCAGGCGATGGCGGAAGTCCAGAAGGCGATCGAGATTCCGATCGCCACCGGCGAGCGCTTCACCAGCATGTACCAGTTCCGAGAGCTGCTCGAAGCGGGCGGCTGTCGCTTCGTGCGACCGGACGTGTGCATCTGCGGTGGGATCTCCAACTCCAAGAAAGTCGCGGCGCTGGCCGAGGCCTACCACGTCGGTGTGATTCCGCACAATCCACTGTCTCCGATCTCGACGGCCGCGTGCGTGCAGATCGACGCCTGCATTCCAAATTTCGCCCTGCAAGAGTACACTGGCGAGGAGGATCCCCCGAAGCGCGATCTGGTGGTGACTCCGCTAGCCCTGGATAATGGCTATCTCCGAGTTCCGGAATCGCCGGGCATCGGGATCGAGCTCAACTTCGCGGTCGTCGAAAAGATGCCGTTCGTCCGCCGCGAGCTCGCCACGCCACTCCACGAGGACGGTTCGGTCGCGGATCAATAGATTGGGAGGAATTCGCGTGATCAACGTCGCCGTCCTTGGTCTGGGAAGAGTCGGGCCGTCGCACGTGCGAACAGTCCATCGCAGCTCGCGAGTCTCGCTGGTCGCCGTGGCCGACGCGGAGCAGGCAAAGCTCGATCGCATCCTCGCCGAATATCCCGGCTGCGCCGGCTATAACGATTATCGCGCGGTGCTCGACCGCGCCGACGTGCAGGCGGTCGTGATCTGCCTGCCCCACTGGCTGCACGAGCGGGCGGCGATCGACGCCGTGAAGGCAGGCAAGCACGTCCTGCTGGAAAAGCCGCTGGCGAACAGCGTCGAGGAGTGCCAGCGCATCGCCGACGCGGTGGCGAAGAGCAACGTCAAGTTCACCGTCGGACACACTCAGCACTTTTATCCGGCCGTTGCCGCGGCGAAGCGGATTCTCGATTCGGGTCAGATCGGCCGGACGATCATGGGCATCGACACCTGGTACAAGCCGCTCGAGCCGGAGAAGCGGCCGGCCTGGATGCTCGACCGCAAGCTGGGCGGCGGCATGATGCTGATGGACGGAGTCCACATGATCGATCGGCTGCTCTGGCACATCGGTAGTCGCGTCAATTCGGTGAAGGCCTACAACGGGAATCCGATCTATCCCGAGATTCCGGCCGACGACACCGCGATGGCGTTTCTCCAATTCGACAACGGCGTGGCGATCACGATCAGTCGGATCGCCTATCGAACCGGTATCACGCAGTACGGCGCGGACTATTTCGGGACCAGCGGCCACCTGAAGTATCGTCTGCCCTACGGTCGGCACGGCGAAAACGGCGTCTGGATTGGCAAGAACGAGGAATGGGAGCCGGTCGAGATCGCCAAGAACGACTCGCTGGTCGACCAGTTCAACGCCTTCCTCGACGCAATCGAGAACAACACCGAGCCCGCGGTCTCGGTTCAGCACGGCCTCGAAGTCATTCGGGTCATGGAGGCCATCGAGCGCTCGGGGGAGACCGGTCGCGAGGTTGTGATCGAGCGGTAGCCGCCGAAGGCCGTTTGGACCACGAAAATAGCGAAAGGGACGAAAAACGCGAAAAGCTTGGGGCCGCCGCTCGTACGCGCTCGAGGCTTTCGCGCTAAGCCCCGTCGTTCGTGGTTCTAACGTCCAATGGCTCGTCCGTTCGGCAAAGTCGAGGAAGTGGCGGCGCGATACGAGGAAAAGCTGCCCCGGTACTGACCGCTTTGTCGGCGCGTGGTAGGCGTGCCAGTGCTCGTCCTCGTACAGGTAGCCGCCAACCGGTGTATCGTGCGCGCGCTCACGCCGGTGGCGCGAGCAGATGATGCAGTCGACGTGATCTATGCTCCAAGCAAGATTCGACCGGCATCGCCGGGCCCTGGAGCAGTGCTATTCTAATTAAGATAGCTGGCAAGCGTACTCTTCCCTCTCCCTCTGGGAGAGGGCGAGAGTGAGGGTCTGGGCTAACTGGCAGCGACGCTTACCGGACCCTCACCCCAACCCTCTCCCAGGGGGAGAGGGAGGAGCACGCCGGGCCG
>JAJPKB010000477.1 GCA_021323915.1 Chloroflexota bacterium
GTTCCAGGAGTTGTCGAAGAAGACGCCGTCGCCGACGCCCTTCGCCCAGTAGGTGTCGTGGACCCACTGGGCGAGGAAGTCGGTCCAGCGCTGGCCGGCCCCGTTGGTCGGGCAGAGGTCCGAGCAGTTCTGCATCGCCTCGCTGCCCCACTCGTCGATGACGCTGCCGCCCGACGTCTTCAGCTGCCAGGCGCTGGTGTAGCCCGAGGTGTTGAGCGGTCCGTTCGGGTCGCCGAACGTGCCCGACGTGGGGTCCATGTACGGCAGGATCTTGATGTTCGGGTTCGTTTGCTTAATCGCGCCGAACTCGGCGTTCGCCCAGCTCTCCCCCGAGCAGACCAGCAAATCGTACCTCGCCAGCGAAGGCACGACCGAGCTACTGATGTTGCCGTAGTAGATATCCGACAGCCGGGGCGCTGGTATTCCGACGCTCGCGGCCGACGCGACAAGCGCGCGTCGACCAACCGGTATTCCGGTGATTCCGAGGGCGGCGCCAGCCAGCATGACTTTGAACAATTGTCGTCGTCGCAACTCTCTCTCCTCTTCGTCCGGCTTCCGGCGCACGCGTCCCGGGGATTGGGATGTGCCCTGCCTGGCTGCCAAGCGCGGCGGCGCGCGGATCGCCAGCCCCGGGGGCAGTCCTGTCCCCGAGCCGCGGCTCGCGGCCTGATCGTGACGTCAACGTCTGAGAATCGTCGACAACGCCGCCGACTGGCACGGCGCATGGGGCGCGAGAGGTGCGAGGGATGCCTGGGGTGCGAAGGACGGGGTCGGGCACTACGCCGCGGACGCGATCTGAAGCCTTGCTCTGTCTTCGGGAAGCCGTCTCCAGCCGCTTCCCCGAAGGCACGTCGGGTGGGGTGGACCATCTCGGTCCAGGCCGGTCGCTACGTCACCGCCTCACCCCCTCGTTTCTGTCAACTGACCAGACTGGGTAGCGGGCGTACCTTACCAACTAGTCAGACGAGGGTCAACTCCCCCAATCGACCTAGTACGAATCGTCTAGAGGGAAACTTGTGACACTCTTTGAGAATACTGGGGCTGCCAGCACGCCGTCGCCCGGAGTTGCTCTCCCGGGAGCCTACCCGCGCCGCCTATACCTGCCCGGGGCGCCGGTGGCCCGGCCGTCGCCGGTCGGCGTCCCTTCGCTCGTCTTCTGGGTCTACCTCGTGGCGTGCGTGTCGCTCCTCGGGCTGCTGAATTTTACCCAGGTCACCTACATCGCAACGCCCGCCGGCAATTTCAACGGCGACGACATCCTCCTGACGGTCGTCGTCCTGGGCAGCGCGCCGACCTATCTCGCATGGCGCGGCGCTCACCGGTCGAGGCTGATCCGAACGCTCGAGATCGCCTGGCTGATCTACGTCGCGATCCTGTTTGTCAGCTCGCTGAGCTCGCCGGTCGATTCGCTGACCGAGATGTTCGTGAACCTGCGCTTCGTGAGCCGGTTCGTGCTATTCTTCCCCGCAGCGGCAATCCTGAGCACGTCCCGGAACCGAAAGGCCTTCTTCGCGTTCTCGCTCGCGATCGCGGCCACCGGCACGCTGTTCAACATTGCCCAGGCCACCCTGGGGCCGGTCTCGCTGTTCAGCAGCCCGGTCTACAGCGCGGACATCCACGGCGAAGTCGGCGACCTGTACCGGGTCTATCTCGAGATCACGAACTACATTATCTTCGTCTTCTTCCTGTCGCTGTGCGCCAGCGTCGTCTACCGACGCATCCTGTTCACCGCGTTCGCGGCCTTCCTGGCGATCTCCTTTCTCGTCATTTACTACCGCTCGCTGTGGATCGCCCTGGTGTGCGGGCTGGTCACCGTCCTGGCGATCTACGGCGCCCAGCGTCGTCTGCGCCGGCGCGTCGTCGTGACCCTCGTCGTCGTCCCGGTCGTCCTGATCGCCAGCGGATTCGCCCTGTCGTTCCTGGGGATCAACGCCTTCGCCGACGTGATCGCGCGGATCGACGAGGGAATCTACGCCTACTCCACCGACACCGGCACCTGGGGCACGCGCGTGAACATGGCCTACACGATGCTCGCGCGCTTCAACTGGAACGACTGGCTGCTGGGCGCGGGGCTCTTCGGCAGCTACTGGTCGGACTTCGGGGTCCTCGACGTGTTCCTCCACGTCGGCGTGGCCGGGTGCCTCGCCGTCGCCTTTTTGATGGTGTCGTGTTTGAGTGTCGGCATCGCCGCGGTCGTTCGATGCATCCGCGCGGCGGATCGATTGGGGCAGGTGATCGGCGGAGCGGCGGCGGCGTTCACCGTCACCCTGGTCGTCTACAGCTTCCCGGCGTCCAACTTCCTCCAGCCGTACACCATGACGACCCTGGCCGTCGCCACCGCCCTGGCATCGGCGGTCCTGGCGTCTCAACCAACCGTTCAGCCCCGGGCGGCGCCGGTGCGCCGCGATTCGACCTACCCGCCGGCGGTCGGGCTCGGAGGGGCGAAGCATGCTTCGCCCCTCCGGGTGCCAGGCCCCGACGGTGGCCCGGAGCGAGGCACACGCCGATGAGGATCGTCAACATCCTGCCCCACGGCCCGTTTTACGAGCTGCTCTCGGAGCGCAAGGCGCCCCTCCACGAGTGGCCCAGCCAGAACGGGCAACGGGTGGCGATCGTCAACCGCGAGTGGCCGGGACAGCTTGGCCAGTGGGTGCTCGCGCGGACCAACCGTTACGACTGGGAAGTCTGGCAGCCGGACACCCACGCCCCGGAAGCTCTTGCCCACGTCTTCGACGACGGGATCATCCACCGGCTCTTTCCCGCCCGAGACCACGCGTTCCGGCGCGGCTTCCTCCGACCGTCGCGCGATCCGTTCTCGTCGGCGCTCCTGGACGAGCTCGGTCGACCTCGCGACGAGCCCCGGGTCATCGTCCTCCACGGCTTCGGCTGCCTCTTCTGGCACGACGTGCTGCGGCGGCTCCGCGGTCGTCCCAACGTGGCCACGGTGCTGATGAGCCACGGCCTCAGCGTCACGCCGATCCAGTACCTGCGCGCGTCGCGCCATCCGGCGTCGTTTCTCGCCTGCGCGATCGAGCAGATCCGCACCCGGCGATCGTACCGGTCGGTCGACGTCCTCTCGATGCCCAGCGCCGAGAACCTCGCCGCGGTTCGGGCCATCTACGCCGGGCGGATCGAACGCGTCGCCATGGGCTGCGACTTCGCCTACTGGCGGCCGGCTCCCGATCTGACGACCCGCGCGGCGCTCCGCGCGCGGCTGGGGATTCCGGATGGCCGCCGCGTCTTCGTGACGGTGTCGCACTTCCGGCCGGTCAAGCAGCTCGATCACCTGATTCGGGCGTTCACTCGACTGAGCGACCGTCCTGATGTCACTCTGCTGGTTGTCGGTCGGGGCGACGACGCCTACGACCGGTACCTGCGCGCGCTGGCCGAGCCGCTGCTGGCCCGGGGACAGGCGATCTTCCGCCCCTACGTCCAGGGCGACCCCCTGCGCGAGCTGTACTGGGCGGCCGACGTGTTCGTCTCGGCGTCCGCGACCGAGGGCGGACCGGTGACGACGATGGAGGCGATGGGCTGCGGCTTGCCGGTGCTGACGACGCCGGTCGGGCGCGCCTACGAGGTCATGCGCCAGCACGGCGCCGGGCGCGTCCTGCCCGCCGCGGCACACGACCGGTGGCCGTCGGTTATCCGATCCATCCTCGACGGCGGCCTGCCGCCGATCCTGGACCGCGAGGTGGCGCGCGCCGAGCTCGACTGGCGCTCGGTCGCCGCGCACTTCACCGGCATCCTCGATGATCTGTCTGATCCGCGTGGCGTGCCGTCCACGCGACCGCGGCTGGCCGCGTCATGATGGCGACCACCGCGCGCGGCTCGATCGCCCAGAAAGTTACTCTTTCGACTGGCCTCAACCTGGGCCAGCAGTTCATCGTCGTCGTCACCGGCGTCGTCGTCGCGCGCCTGGTCGGGCCGGAAGGACTGGGAATCGTCGCCTACGCGAGCGCCTACATGATCGCGTTTCAGGCCCTGTCCGACCTCGGATTCGGCACCGCGCACGTCAAGCGCATCTCCGAGGGCTGCGATCTCGGCCAGTGCATCGGGATGATGTGGATCGCCAAGCTGGTGGGCCTCGTGCTGATGACCGCCGTGGTGCTCGGCTCCTTCTGGGCCGGCGCTTCCGCTTCCTTCCCCGGCGAGACCGGGCGCGTCGTCTTCTTTCTGTCCGTCGGAACGCTCGTTCTGTCGCAGCTTTCGATGGTCCCGATCACGACCTTGACGGCGTTCCAGGACGTGATTCGCAAGGATGGACCGGCGACCGGGACCCAGGTCTTCAACGGAATCGCCCGGGTGCTGCTGGTGATCGGCGGCCTGGGGGCCATCGGCCTCGCCATCGCCGACTTCTTCACCTCGATTCTGCTGTTCTTCACTTACGCCTGGCTGCTCCGCAAGATGCCGATTGCCTGGCCAAGCCGCAAGCTCGCCAGGAGCTATCTGGTGTTCGGCATTCCCATGTTCATCATCGCCACGGTGACCGGCATCGGGGCCGGCCTCGACCGGGTGTTCCTGGAGCTGTTTTCCGGGGCGGGCGCGGTCGGACAATACTCCGCCGGCATGCGGCTCGGCGCGGTGCTGAACTTCCTGTCGGTCGCGGTCGGCCTGCTGGTCTTCCCGAGCATGTCGCGCGCTTACGCCGATGGACGCCCCGAGGAAGCGTTCGCCCTGTGCGGACGGGCCGAGCGGCAACTGTCGCTGGTGCTCTTTCCGGTGCTCCTTGGCATCACCCTCGTCGCTCGGCCGACGGCGGACCTCCTCCTGGGGAGCCGCTACCTCGAGACCGGTCCGGTCATCGTCTTCGGCACCGCCGCGATGATCTTTCAGGCGCTGACCCAGCCGTATCGGCAGATCATCAACGCGGCCGAGAAGCTGGTCGTCAGCACCACCGCTCACGTTGGGTTCTTCGGCTTTCAGACCGCGTTGCTGTACCTGTTCGTGGCCCATCCGCTCGGCATCCCGGTGCCGGTCAGCGGCGCGCCCGCGGCGGGGGTGGCGGCTGCCCTCGCGTCGATCGTCGGGGCCGTCCTCTGGCGCGCGCTCGCCCAGCGCGCCCTTGGCGCCCGGCTGGACCGCCGGACCTCCATCCACGTCGCATCCGCGGCGGTGCTCTTCGTTCCGGCCGACGCGCTCGCCTCCGGCGCGTCGCCGCTGCCCCTGGTCACCGCCTTCGTCCTGGCCATCGCGTTCGCGACGGCTCACCTGGGCGTGCTGCGACTGACCGGCGAGCTGGGGGCCGAACAGATCGAGTTCCTGCGCGGTCTGGTCTTCTCCGTCCCGGTCGGTCCGGTGACACGCTGGGCCAGGGCGGCGGAGCAGGTCGAATGACACCGCGGCGCGTGGCGACTGGGCCAGATCAATCGGGCGTGCGTCGGCCACGCCGAGGGAGGGACGACATGCTGACGACGAATGGCGTGAAGCTCCACACCGAGGTCCTGTTCTACCTGTTACTCGGGACCTTCCGGCCGGGGCTGGTGTGCGATATCGGGTCGATGGACGGACTCCACGCTCGGCGCTTCCGATCGATCCTTCCCGATTCGCGGATCGTCGCCTTCGAAGCGAACCCGCGCAACGCCAGCCTCATTCGGGAGAACCCGGACGTGGCCCGGCGGAAGATCGAGGTCCGTCAAGCCGCCGCGTGGAACGAAGACGGCTACGTGACCTTCCACATCGAGAGCGCCCCGGAGCGCGACCGCGCCGAGGCCTGGCGCCGCGGAACGAGCTCGACCCGGAGCCGGCTGGCAGGGAGCCTCGGCGACTCCGAGATTCGGGTCGAGTCGGTAAGACTGGATACGTTCATGCGGCGCCAGGAGCCGCCTCCAGCGGGCGCCGGGCTCTGGATCGACGTCGAAGGCGCCGCGTTCGAGGTTCTCGAAGGCCTGGCCGGCGCGCGGGAGCTCGTTCAGGCGGTCCACGTGGAGGTCGAGACGCGGGCGGTCTGGCAGAGGCAAAAGCTGAAGCCGGAGGTCGAGCGCCTCATGGTGGACCTGGGATTCGACGTCCTGGGACGCGGCTTCGTCGAATCCCAGCACGACCTGGTCTTCATCGGCCGCCGCCTGCACGAGACGTATCCTCGCACCGTGAACGCGATCATCCTGTTCGCCCGGCTGCTCACCTACCTGTCTCGGTTCGAGGCAAACACCGTCCGCAAGGAATTGATCGAGCGATCGCTGCGCGGCGTTCTGGCGGCGGGGCTGCTTGCGCCGGCCCTGCCAATCTCCGGATAGGATGAGAGCATGCGCGTCGTCTATTACACCCGTCCGGCGTTTCTGGACCTGGCGCTCCCCTTCGCGCGGGAGATGAGCCGCCAGGTCGAGCTGCACCTCGTGCTCGAGGTCTCGCCGGAGCAATGGTCGAGCAGCGCGTTCGACCTGGAGCGGCTCCCCCTTCCGTCGGGTGTAGTCGCGGCCGAGAAGGTCCTGGGCGACCGATTTCCGCCGCGGGTCCGAGCGTACTGGCGGGATCTGGCCGGCTTTCACCTGGTGGTGCACAACTGTCGGCGAAGCATCCATCCGAGCGCATGGTGGAGAAGCCACCAGGCGGTTCAGCTCATGCGGAGGGCCCGGCCCACGGTCGTTCACCTCGACGACGTCTCCCTCCGGCTGGCCTGGGCGCTGCCCGAGCTGCGATCGATTCCACTGGTGCTCTCCATCCACGATCCGGAGCCGCACCGCGGCGAGCGCCACTGGCGAAACGACCTCGCGCGGTGGCTTACCTTCGGCCACGCTCGGAGGTACGTGCTGCACAACCGCGAACAGGTCGAGCCGTTCTGCCGGAGGTACCGGATCCCGCGCGATCGCGTGCAATCGCTCCCGCTCGGGGTGTACGACGTCTACCGGGAATGGATCGAGCCAGGCGAGCCCCCGATTGCCGGGGACCCGCCGACCGTCCTCTTCTTCGGACGAATCTCCCCGTACAAGGGCCTCGACGTTCTGTACCGGGCGCTCCCCCGGGTCGTCGCGGCGGTCCCGGGCGTCCACGTCGTGGTCGCCGGCAAGCCGATTCCTGGCTACGCGCCTCCGTCGCCGCCGCCGATCGCGAACGGCGGACGAGTCGAAGTCATCGCGGACTACGTTCCGAACGCCCGGCTCGCCGCGCTGTTCCAGACGGCGACGGTCGTCGTCTGCCCGTACGTCGACGCGACCCAGAGCGGGGTCGTTCAGACTGCCTATGGATTCGGCAAGCCGGTGGTGGCCAGCAAGGTCGGCGGACTGCCCGAGTACGTGGTACCCGGCGAGACCGGCTTCCTCGTTCCGCCCAACGACGCCGACGCGCTGGCATCGGCGCTGGTCCGGGTCCTGGCGGACCCGACCCTCCAACGACGGCTGGCCGAGGGCATCGGCCGCCTGGTAAGCGGCCCGCTCTCCTGGAACACGATCGCCCGCCAGACGCGCGCGGTGTACGAAGCGGTGGCCAGTCCAAACGTCGCCATCCCAGACCCGCGCTGAAGAGGTAGGAAAGGATATGCAGATTAGCAAATACGTCGCGGTCTTCCTCAAATGGTGGTGGCTGCTGATCGCCGTCTCGGTGCTGATCGGCTTCGGGGTCTCGTACGAGATCGGTCGACGACCGCCCTCCTACCGCGCGACCGCCACCCTGTTCGTGAATCAAGTAGCGACCACCGGGACGGTCACCTACACCGACACCCTCCTGGACCAGGCGCTGATCGTGACCTACATCCAGATGATCGACCAGCCGATCGTGCTGGACATGGTCCGGACGTCGCTGGCCCTTCCGTACGACACCACTCAGCTCGCCGGCATGGTCAGCGCTTCCCAGGTTCGCACGACCCAGCTGATCGACATCACCGCGACCGCCAGCACTCCGACCGAGGCGCGCGGCATCGCCAACATGGTGGCCCAGGTCTTCATCGACGAGCAGGAGCCTTATCTTCCGGCCGGACAGACGACGAGCGCGATTCGCGTCGTCCAGCCGGCGCTCGTGCCAACCCAGCCGGTCAGCACGCACGCCAAGCTGTTCGGGGCGGTGGCCGGCCTCGTCGGGTTGATCGGGCTTTTCGCCGGCCTTGGGTTCGTCGAAGATCTGAACCGCACCGTCAAGACGCCGGAGGAGCTCGAAGAAACGGCGTCGCTCACCGTGCTCGGAACGGTGGTCCACGCTCCCTACCGTCCGGGGGCGTTCAACGATGGGCGCACCTCGGATCCGACGCTGGAGGCCTACCGCCTGATTCGAGCCAACGTCGAGTTCGCCGTCCGAGACAATCCGCCGCGAACCATTCTCATCACCAGCGCGCTGACGCGCGAGGGCAAATCCAGCGTCAGCCGCAACCTGGGAATCGTCCTCAGCCAGGCCGGCCAGCGCGTCATCCTGGCGGATGGGGACCTGCGCGCTCCGGACCTCCATCACCTCTTCAACGTGCCGGGTTCGCCCGGGCTCGCCGAGCTGATCGAAGACGACGAGCTGAAGGTCGAGTCGTGCCTTCGGCCCACGACCTTCGACGGCCTGCGGGTTCTGCCGGCCGGTCACTCGGCGGTGAACCCGTCGGAGCTGCTTGGCTTGCCGCGTCTGGAGAGCATCCTGGA
>JAJPKB010000283.1 GCA_021323915.1 Chloroflexota bacterium
TGAAACTCGCCGGCGCGCTCCATGTCGAACGCGGCGGACCCCCGCGAGCCGACGAGCTCGAAGGCCGGCGAGTTGCGGTAGCCGTTGGCAACGCGGCTGAAGTGAAAATTCGCGACCGTTCCGTTCCGGAACCGCGCGGTGAAGGACGCGACGTCGTCGGTGTCGACGTCGCGAAACTCGCCGGTCGTGGCGACCCGGGCGTGGCCGATGGCGTGCGCGGCCGGGACCGGTCGCCGGGTGATGAACGTCGCGAGCACCGCCCCCTGGACCGACGCGATCTCGCCGAGCAGGAAGCGACCGAGATCGATCACGTGACTTCCGATGTCGGCGAGCGCCCCGGCGCCGGCGAGGGCTCGCTGGTAACGCCAGGTGAACGGCACGTCCGGGCTGGCCGCGTAATCGGTGAAGTAGCGACCGGTGAAATGCCAGGGCTCGCCAATCTCCCCACCTACGATGGCGTTTCGCATCGCCGCGACCGCCGGGGCTCGGCGCAGATTGAAGCCGGTCCCGTGCACGACGCCAGCGCGTCGGGCCGCCTCCAGCATCGCCCGAGCGCCTTCCAGATCCGCGGCGAGCGGCTTCTCGCAGAGGACGTGCTTGCCCCGTGCCACGAGGGCCTCGACGACCTCCCGGTGCTGGTGGTTCGGCAGGGCGACGACCGCCAGGTCGACGTCCGACGCCTCCGCGGCCTCCTCCCAGGACCGAGCCGCGCGCTCGAAGCCAAACCTTTCCCGAGCGTCCTGGGCAAGCGCCGCGTCCGCGTCCACGACCAGCGCCAGCTCGACGTCGGCCGGCACGGGCTGGAAGAACTCGCGCATGCTCCGAAAGGCGTGCGCGTGCGCCCGACCAATCATTCCCGCACCGACGATCGCGACGCGCAGCCGTGGTCGAATCACACTCATCCGATCAGCCCTTCAACGATCCGGCGAGTAATCCGCGCATGAACAGCCGTCCGAGGGCGAGATAGAAGACGATCGTCGGCAACGCCGCGATCAGCGCGCCGGCCATCTGGACGTTCCACTCGACGAAGTAGCTGCCGGCGAGGTTGGTCACCGCGACCGTCACCGGCGACAGGCTCGGGTTGCTCAGCACTACCACCCCGAGCAGGTAGTCGTTCCAGATGGAGGTGAACTGCCAGAGCAACGCGACGGCGAACGCCGGCATCGCGATCGGGAACATGATCCAGCGATAGATCCCGAAGAAGCCCGCGCCGTCGATCTTCGAGGCGTCGAGGATCTCGGTTGGGACGCCGATGAAGTAGGATCGGAAGATCAGCGCGGTGATCGGGATCCCGAACACGCAGTGGACGAAGATCAGCCCGGGGATCGAGCCGTACAGACCAAACGACTGGAGGGTCACCACCAGCGGGATCAAGATGCCCTGATAGGGAAGAAAGATGCCGAAGAGCACGAACAGGAACAGCAGGTTGGAGTAGCGAAAGCGCCACTTGGCGAAAATGTAGCCGTTCATCGAGCCGATCAGCGACGAGATCGCCGCCGCCGGAACGGTGATCTGAATGCTGTTCCAGAAATTCGGCGCGACGCGCGTCCAGGCCTCGGCGAAGCTGCCAAAGTAAATGCTGTGGGGCAGATTCCACATCGACGCGATCGAGACGTCCTTGTACGGCTTCATCCCGCTGACCGTCAGGACGTAGATCGGCATCAGGTAAAAGAGCGCGAAGGCGATCAGGACGAGGTAGATGCCGCCGCGGTTCCAGGCACGCGTCATCCCTCCACCTCTCGGTTGATGTTGATCAGGTAAGGAATGGTGAGGATGGCGGCGAGAATCAGCATCACCACGGCGATCGCCGCGCCCTGGGAGAACTTATTGCTCTGAAACGTCGTCTGGAACATGAAGAAGGCAAGCGTATCGTCGGCAAACGCCGGGCCGCTCGACGTCATCGACGCGATGATGTCGAAGGTGCGGATCGCGATCCCGCCCACGATCACGACGACGGTGTAGGTCACCGGACTCAAGAGCGGGATGATCACGTGCCGGTAGAGCGCCACCGCCCCGGCGCCGTCAATGGCCGCCGCTTCGCGCAGCTCGGCGGGGATTCCGCGAAGCGCGGCGAGGTACAGCGCCATCACGTAGCCCGACATCTGCCAGCTCGAGGCAATCGTCACCGCCGCGATCCCAAAGTTCGGATCGGTGAACCAGTTCGAATGGATGAAGCCGAGGCCGGCGGTGCGAAAGAGCAGGTTGATCCCCGAGTCCGGATTCATCAGCCAGCGCCAGGCGACGCCGGTGACGATCGCCGACACCGCGAACGGCAAGAGGAAGATGGTTCGAAAGAGTGCCTCGCCTTTGACCCGCTGATCCAGGAACACCGCGAGGAGAAACCCGACGACGATGCACTCCGCCAGGAACAGGACGGTGTAGATCAGAATATTGTGGAGGTCGATCAGGAACCGGTCGGTATCGAGCAGGCGGGCGAAGTTCCTCAACCCGACCCACGCGTAGTCGGGCCGGACGTCGTTCCAGCGGACGAGCGAGACGTAGATGGTCCAGAAGATGAACGCGTAGATAAAGATCGCTACGGCGATGATCGAAGGAGTCAGGACCAGGATCGCGATCAGCGTGTCGCCACGAAGCGATCTGGCGACCCGGCGCAAGATCGGGAGGGGGGTGGTCAGCTCCCCCTCCCGCCTCAGATCACTTGCAGACACCGGCGTCTTGGCAGTTCTGCTGAAGCGCCTTCTGCGTCGCGGCGACGTCCTTCTTGGCCGCGAAGGCGTTCATGGTGTTAACGTAGTCGGTGGTCCAGCTCTCCTTCGCCGCGAAGCCGTGGACGAAGCTCGGGACGATCGTGTCCTGGGTCCACTCGCCCATTCCCCACTGCTGGTACGCGTCGTACTTGCTCTTGTCGGCGTCGGTTCGCGCCGGAATCGAGCCTTTCAGCGGGTTGAAGGCGTCCTGTCCCTCCTTCGAGCCGCCGACCTTGAGCCAATCCATCGCGGCATCTCGGTTCTTGGCGCCCTTCGGGAGGCCGAAAGAGTCGGCGAGCGCGTCGTAGACGCCGGTCGTCCCCGGCGTCGGCGCCCAGCCAAAGCCGGTGTTCGCCAGGAAGTTCTCCGACTTGAACTGGCCGTTGTTCCAGTCGCCGTTGATCACCATCGCGGCCTTGCCCTGGACGACGAGGGTCGCGGTGTCGCCGGCCTGGACGCTCAGGTAGTCCGAGTTGACGTAGTCGAAGTACTTCTTGAGCGTGTTCAGCGCCTGGGTCACCTTCGGATCGCCCCAGGAGGTCGCCCCGGTGAACAGCCCCTTCCAGCCGTCTGGACCGAGCGTGCCGAGGAGGACGGTCTCGAACATGTGCGCGGTGTGGAACGGCGCGGCCTCGCCGAGGGCGAGCGGCGTGATGCCCTTGGCCTTGATCTTCTCGCAGACGGAGAAGAAGTCGTCGAAGGTCTTCGGCGCCTCGACCCCGACGTCCTTGAAGATCTTCACGTTGTACCAGAGTATGTTCGCGCGGTGGATGTTCCAGGGAACCGACCAGAGATGACCGCTCCAGGACGCGATGTCCAGCAGCTGCTTCGGGAAAACGTCGGTCCAACCTTCGGACTTGTACAGATCGTCGAGGGGCTCCATGTAGCCGGTCGTCGCCCAGGTGTCGATCAGCTCGTGGCCGAGGTGGACCTGGAAGGACTCCGGTGGATCGTGCGCCAGCATGCGTGTCTTCAGCACCGCCTTGGCGTTGCCGCCGGCGCCGGTGCCGCCGCCGATCGCCGCGTTGACGATCTGCACGTTCGAGAAGTACTTCTTGTAAACCGAATAGCTCGCGTTGAGCGCCTCGACCTCGCCTCCGTTGGTCCACCAGGAGAAGATCTCGAGCTTCCCCTTGACGTTCGAGTCGGCGACGAGGGAGCTGGTGCTCGCGGCCGGCGCGGCGGCCGTCGTCGGAGCGGCGGCCGCGGCGGTCGTCGGAGCAGCAGCCGTGGTTGGCGCGGCGGCCGTGGTCGGCGCAGCAGTGGGAGCCGGCGCCGTCGTCGGAGCGGCGGCCGGCGCTTGCGTCGCCGCGGGTGCCTGGGCCGGCGCGGCCGCGGTCGTTGGGCTACCGGCGGCCTGCTGGCCCGAGCAGGCGGCCAGCAGCGGAAGCGCGCTCGCCGCCAGAGTCACGGCGCCAGCGCGCAACAGCCCGCGGCGGGTTAATCGGGTTCTCGACGCGGGGTGCGACAGATCGACCATGATGAGTTTCCCCCTGCAAACGAAGTTCAGACGTAACCCGACGCTGCCACCAGATGCGGCAGGTGCCCCGCCCGCCCTGGCGGCGCAATCTCGGCCCAGTATAATGGCGACCTGCACCCGAGTCAACATTGAATCTTAGATCGAATCTATTGGGCAGATCACGACCAGGCGCAAGGACGTGGCCGGCAGGTCGGATCGCTGAGCCGCCACTCGTGGGGCGGGGGTTTCCCGAATCTCTTCGCGCCAGCAACCTGCCTTTTCGGTAGAATGGCTGACGTAAATCCCGCCGCGACCGACCTGACCCAGCAGTTCGGCGAGCTTGTCCGCCGGTGAATGAAACGCCGTCTTTAGGTGAAGACTTTGAGAACCGTGTTGATCCTCAATCCCGCCGCTGGCGCGGGACGATGCGGGCGGGAATGGCCGAGGATTCAGCGCGCGCTAGCCGCCGCGCGTGTGAAGTACAACCTGAGGGTGACTCGGCAGCCAGGCGACGCGATTGGCCTTGCCGCGGATGCAATCCTTAGCGGGGCGACAACCGTCGTGGCGGTCGGCGGAGACGGCACGGCTAACGAGGTCGCGAACGGCTTTTTTGATCCCGGCGACGGCGAGGATGCCCCGATCAACCCGGCCGTGCGTCTCGGCTACATCGCCCTGGGAACGGGCCGCGACTTTGCCCGCGCGCTCGCCCTCCCGGACGATCCGGTGAAGGCGGCGCTGTCGCTGCTCGGCCCGAGTGGCCGAATCCGCACCATCGACCTCGGACGCGCACGCTTCGTCGGCGCGAACGAGCGCTTGACCCGACGCTATTTTCTCACCGGTGCTGACCTCGGTCTCGGAGCGGAGATCGCCGCGTACGTCGACGCGAGGCGGCGATGGATCAAGCGCGGTGGCGGCTTCGTCGCGTATCTGCTTGGAGCAGTCGGCGCCATCCGAGCCCATCGGCCGAGCCAGTTGACAATTCAGATCGACGACGCGCCGGCCACGTCGATACGCGCCAACATCGTCTACCTGGCGAACGGCCCCTACACCGGCGGAGGAATGCGGATTGCCCCGGAGGCGTCGCTCGGCGACGGGTTGTTCGACGTGCTGGTCGCGCGGGGCGCCAGCCGGGCGACGCTTCTGTTCGAGCTTCTGCCATCGATCTACCGGGGAACCCACCTGGGGCATCCGTTGGTGGACCACTGTCGGGCCCGCCGCGTTCGCGTCGAGCCGGCCGGCCATCTTGTCCTCCAGATGGACGGCGAGCAATTGGGCCGTGGACCTGCCGAGCTCGCGGTCGTGCCGGCGGCCTTGAGGGTGCTGACGACGAGGTAGGCGTCACCGGCTAGCTCGGCGCACCGGAGAGACGGATTGCGTGGACGCCCAATCCGCTGCTATACTCTACCCGCGATCGCCACCCGGTGCTGCGCCTGGTCAGACGAGTGGACGAACCAGACGCGGGTGACGTCACAGGCTGACGGTGGACACTGTAGTCGTCGGAGAACGCCCGGGCTCTCTTCAGCGCTGGTTCCTCCGCGGACTTAAACCGGTCATGGTCGCGCGAGGCTGTCGCTTCGACCCGCCTTCCCCGGATGCCGCCGGACTGGTCTTGAACCTCATCACGGGGCCGCGGCCGCGATCGTTCCGCCGCCAGTCGAAGGCAGTCTTCGTCGTCGCCATCGCCGAGACGTCCGAGCCCCCGTCGAACATTCTAAAGACCGGCTATCTGCTCCTCGCCCGCGCCATCGCCAACGTTCTCGTCTTTCTCGTCGGCGCCCCGACTCCCCGCGTGTATTTCATCACCCTCGAGGGCGGATGCTACGAGATCGCGCCCGACACCTCGGACGAGGCGTTTTTCGAACGCGTGTTCGCGGAGCTCGCGCCGCTGGTCAACTCTACTCTGATCATCGACAACGAGGTGGTCGACGATCTTCCCGATGCCGAGCGCCTCGCCGACACGATCCCGAGCCAGATTCGCGCCGCGGGCGCTCGATTGGACCGCATGGGCCTGTTACCATCCCCGTTTCCACTGGATGAGCTGCTTCCGCCAGACGATCTGCGACACGTCCGTCTCATGTTCGGGATCGGCGGCGTGTCGTACGGTAACGTTAGCGCGCGCTCGACCAATCCTGGCCAATTCTGGATAACCGCGACCGGGGTCGACAAGGGACACCTCGGAGAAGCCGGACGCGACATCGTCCTCGTACGGGGCTACGACTTGGAGCGACGCGTGGTGATTCTTCGCGGATCCCCGACGGTGCGCCCACGGCACGCTTCGGTCGACACGATCGAGCACGCCTTAATCTACCAGGAACACGCGGGGGTCGGCGCGATTGTCCACGTCCATTCCTGGATGGCTGGCGTGCCGGCCACCCGGATCAATTATCCATGCGGCACCTACCAGCTCGCCTGTGCAGTCTCGGAGGTTGTCCGGCGCGTACCCGACCCCACGCGCGCCGTCGTCGGTCTGATAAACCACGGCGTGACCGTTACTGGGCCGAACCTGGAGGACATTTTCGAGCGCATCGACGGCAAGCTGCTACCGACGGTTCCCCCGATGTAGTGCCGGTGGCCGCGCGACCCGTGCGAGAACCTCGTTTTGCACGCCTGGAAGCAGATTTCCCAGAAGCAATCCCAGCTTAACCCATGGCGAGGCAAGTACAACGTCGCGACGGTTGGCTTCCGCCGCCTCGAGGATTGCCCGGGCCACCGTGTCGGGCGAAAGGACCGTGCGCGGGCGGTAGCCCGGAAGCGGCCCAAGCCTCAGCTCTGTCTCGAGCATCGGGGTCTGAACGTAGCCGGGCGAGACCAGCGAGACGCCGATACCCGTGCCGTTCAGCTCCGCGCGAAGCGACTGAGCCAGCGCGCGCAACCCCCACTTGCTCATCGCGTAAACGGCGAAACCCACCGGCGCCACGTGGCCGTTGAGCGAGCCGACGAAAACGATCTGCCCGCTCCGCTGGCGCCGCATCGGCGGCAACACCGCCTGAACCGCCCAGAGCGCGCTCAGAAGATTCGTTTCGAGAACGTCACCGGCGACCTCGCCAACGTCCTCGATCAGCTCGTAGCTGGTCTGACCGGCGCAGTGAACGAGAAGATCGATCCTCTCCCACTCGTCGACTGTCCGGTCGATCGCAACCCGCAGCGCGGAGCGGTCGCGGACGTCGACCGGAAGAACCAGCGCGTGCCCGGGGCGCTCACCCGCCACTGCCTCCAGCCGCGCGACCGAACGCCCGATCAAGCCAACTCGCGCCCCATTTTTGAGAAGTGTCCGGGCGACGGCCAGACCGATGCCGGAGCTTGCCCCGGTCACGATCGCAACGCGCTCGTTCCACGATCGTCTTCCCATCGAGATTCCTCGCTGCCTTGGCGCGTCGACGCGCTCTTGCCGGACGCCTCCCGATCAAGCTGGCCCAGGTTCGGCCATCCCTCCCGAGTCGATGATAGCCTGGGCGTCCGTGAAGAGGAACGTGTCCTGAAAGTAGTGTACCAGGAGCGCCGAAAGCACAATCATGTAGCGATAAACCTCGTCGGCGCCCGGCTGTCCGGCGTGAAGGTTCGGCCAGACGAGGCTCGCGAGCACGATCAGAACGCCGGAGACGGGAACGAGGGCGAAACAGACGAGGTAGTAGGTCGTCCAGCCGCTTCCACCGTCGGCCGAAACGAGTCGGCGCGCGAGTCCGGACCAGAATCCCTGACTTCGGTGCCTGGAGGGGAGCCAGTGGAGGAAGCCGATCTTCCTGCCCGTCACCTGCTCGCGGAGTCGGTTCGCGTACCAGGTCAGCGCGAGGTATTGAAACGAGTGCCATGCGTTCGCGCCCTGGAATGACGTATCCATGTTCGGAAAGGCGGGAAGGGTGAGCATCACCGGCACCGTCACGGCGATCAGCACGGTCTTGGGCACGTTTACGTAGCCAGCCCGAATCTCGACGATCGTTTTGGCGACGAAAAGGACGAGTGATACGACAAAGACGATCCCGACGAGATCGGCAAACCAGCCCCAGCCGTAAACCAGGTGGTTGTATTCCAGATACACCGGGCCGATCCGGAAGTCGCCTCGGACCATCTTCGCGACCGCGATCGGGTAGAGGCTGGTAAAGACCACGGCGTAGTCGATCAGCCGACTGGGAAGCGATATGGCGATACGCGCCCGACGGTTGTAGGCCTGGGTGAGCCAGACGATCTGGTGCAACGCGTGCACCGAGGCCAGGCCGAAGAATACGGTGAGCAGCCAGACGTAGCTCTCGTAGCTCGCAACCGCGGCGACGATCACGCTCACCGGGATCACCGCCGAGAGCGCGAGCAGCCCGAGATGCCGTCGAACGTAGTCCGCATCGAGCAGCGTGCGGGTGAACGTGGCGTACATGTGGGGCCCGGCGATGAAGATGGTGACCAGGAGGTTGACCAGCACCCGAGCCTGGTACGCGGCGGTCCCCTTGATCGAGGCTTCCTCTAAGGCGGATCCACCGAGGATGACGTAAATCGAGTATGGGACGACGGCGAGGACGACGCTGCCGACGAGAAGGGACAAGTCCCAGCGGGCGCTTCGAAGCCAGGGCTGAGCCGCTCCTTCCTGGCTTCCCGCCAGGCGAGGCGCGATTGTTCCCACGTGCTCACCGCCCGCGGGATAGCTCGGCGTCGACGCGGTACCGCGGCGCCACGACCCGACGCCGGCGCTCCACGAGCGCATCCCCCGGCCGCTTCACCCCCCACGCCAGGCGAAGGCCGGCGAGCGCGCGAATCAGCAGAGCCGTCGGATCGAATTGCCAGGGCGTCATGCCGTGGAAGGCCATCGACGGAAAAGCGTGGTGATTATTGTGCCACCCCTCGCCCAGCGCGAGCAGCGCCATCCACCAGTTGTTCCGGCTCTCGTCGTGGGTGTCGAAGGGCCGCTCGCCAAAGACGTGACAAATCGAGTTCACTGCGAAGACGACGTGGTTGCCCACCGCCGTCCGGACGATCCCGCCCCACAACAATCCATTCCAGCCGTCCAGCAGAAATGGAATCAACAGGCCCACGCCAACCCAGAGCGGCGCCGTGCGGTCCACGAAGACGACGATGGGATCGGCGAGCAGGTGAGCACAGTAACGTTCGCGCTGGGCGCGTGGCGCGGTTATCACCCAGGCGACGTGCGCGTGAAAAAAGCCGTCGAGCGGGCTGTGCGGGTCGCCCGGGCGGTCCGAATGGGCGTGATGCTGCAGGTGATTCGCGGCCCAGTCGATCGGCCGACCTTGATTCGCCATGGACCCGAGAATGAGAAAGAGAAGCTTGATCGCCGGGTACGTTTCGAAGCTCCGATGGGTTAACAGTCGGTGTAATCCAAGCGTCGTGCCGAAGCCGGTCGCGACGTAGAATCCGACGAAGAGAGCCACCTCGCGGATGGTCACCGGCTGGCGGCCAAGCTGCCAGAGCGCGTACAGGCTACCGAGCACTGGCACGGTGAGGCCGGCGATCAGGATCGCCTGGTACACGCGGCGGGAGATGAGACGCTCGAACAATTTCAGGAGAATCAGAAGCGCGAGGATGGCGGCAACCAAGGTCAAGATCTCGGGCGTGCTCATTCCTGCCACCTCCAAGTTATGAGTCGGGAAAGCGCGTCGGGTTAGCGCTCACCCGGGCTCCGAGACCGCGGCCCGATAGCGCCGCCACCCGGCGATGCCCAGACCGAGCGTCAACGGCCCAACGGTCCAATGAAAGGCGTTCTCAAACAGATTGAGCTGCAGCCCCAGGGGATGGTAGACGACGGTCCCCAGGATGGCCAGGCCAACGTAGAATGCGCCGAAGACGAGGGCGAGACCGATCAACTGGCGGGCGTTTGCGCCGAGCGCGATCGTTCCGAGCATGATGGCTCCCCAGGCGATGTGAATCGCCGCGTGGCCCGGATCGGCGTTGAGCAGGCCATTCACCAGCCACGGGCCACTGTATTCGAGCCCGCGACGGGCGAGCGAGCCCAAGCCCTGGGCCAGCAGGAGCGATCCCAGCGCGAAGAGATAGCGGCGTAGCGTACGTTGCAAGCTGTCTTCCAGCATACCGCTCCCTTCTCTTCCACTCTCGACGACCGGTCCCTGGTCGCGCGGGGGCTTGTCCTTCGCTTGTCCGGTTGGCCAGAGCGAGGGACAAGCCCCGGTGCTACCGGTTAACCGAACGCCTACTCGTTGGCGTCCTAACCTGCTCCAAGTCCATTGTCACGACGGTTGGCTTAGAGCCAATGAACGACGGGACGTAGCCAGCAGCCACACCAGCGCGGCGGCGGACGCGACGATGACGGCCACGAGGAGCCCAAACCAGATTCCACTCGCCAGGCCTGCCGCGAATCGATCGAGGTGAAGGAGCGAGGCAACCAGGGCCAGCGCGCCGAGCGCCAGGGTGCTTGCAACCGGGGGGATCAGCGCGGAAGATCGCCCTTCCCCGGAGGCAAGCAAAGCGCCAACGGCAAACGCCAGAAGGAACGCCCCGTAGACCCGCGACAGGAGCGAGTTGATCTTCCACGGCCAGATCAGCGCGGCTGGCCCCGGGAACAAGACGAGGAAGATCCCAACCAGGCCAAAGAGTCCGCACTCGGCGCCAAACAGAACGGACAACTTGTGCGCACCCGCCTCGGCGGGCCGAAGTGGCCGCAGCGTGACCATCGCGATGGCCGCCGCTGCTGGATCGACGACGTACGTGACGAGCCAGATGATCGGCACACGCTTGGCGGCGAAATCTCCCCAGTAGGCGAAGGTCACCACCAACACCAGCACCGAGATGACTCCGAAGGCAAACAGCAGGATCCGACTGTCGGCGAATTCGCGGCCAAGCGCCGAGAGGATCATGCCGACGGCGGCGGCCAGGTACAACGCCCCGATGAACCGGGCGTTCAATGGAGTGACCGCAACCGGGAACGGGATATTGCTCGGGGAAAACAGACCGATGCCCTGCGGGGCA
>JAJPKB010000238.1 GCA_021323915.1 Chloroflexota bacterium
AGCCAGGTAGCCGGACGTTAACGGCGGGTTACGGAGCGCCGGGCGCCTCGCCCGCCTGCAATCCGGTCGCCCCGCGCTCCCGGCCGGCGTACCGTCGCGGCCGGTGGGTGGAGCGAGAGGCCTGTGCTATACTCGCCTCGTGCCCGCGCCCGGCGTCCGACGTGGGCGAACCACCCCTTTCGGGCATGAGACACGAGGAGAAGAGACGTGATTCAGATCGCCGAGTTCCTGTCGCCGCGGCCGTCGCCGCTCTGGAGAATGGTCAAGCAGTGCGGCGTCGACCACGTGGTTGGCGCGATGGATTTCAGCCGGGGCCTCAACGTCGACCGCGAGGACCTGCCCTGGAGCTACATGTCGCTGGTTCGGGTGAAGACGGCCTACGAGAACGCCGGCTTCGAGCTCTCGGTGATCGAGAGCCGGCCGCCGCTCACCAGGGCCAAGCTGGGGCTGCCCGGGCGCGACGAGGAGATCGAGACCGTCTGCGAGCTGATCCGCAACATGGGCGCCCTCGGGATTCCGGTCTGGTGCTACGAGTGGATGCCGGTGTTCAACTGGATGCGCACCTCGACCACCGCGCCGGCCCGGGGCGGGGCGCTGGCCACCAGCTTCGACAACTCGCTGATGCAAAACGCGCCGCTCACCGAGTACGGCGTGGTGACGGAAGACCAGCTGTGGGAGAACCTGCGCTACTTCCTGAAGGCGGTGGTGCCGGTGGCCGAGAAAGCCAACGTCAAGCTGGCGATGCACCCGGACGACCCGCCGCTCTCGCCGATCCGCGGCCTGGGGCGGATCATGCGGAGCGTCGAGAACTACCAGCGCCTGCTCGACCTCGTCCCGAGCCCGGTCAACGGCATCACCCTCTGTCAGGGCAACTTCACCCTGATGACCCGGGACCTGCCCGGGGCGATCCGCCACTTTGGCAAGCAGGGCAAGATCTTCTTCGTTCACTTCCGCGACGTCCGCGGCACCCCGGAGAAGTTCGTCGAGACCTTCCACGACGACGGGCAGACCAACATGCTGGCGTGCATGCAGGCCTACCACGACATCGGCTTCGACGGCGTCTGCCGGCCGGACCACGTGCCGACGATGGAGGGCGACAGCAACGACAACCCGTCGTACTCGAGCATCGGGCGGCTCTTCGCGATCGGCTACCTCAAGGGGCTGCGCGAGGCGGTGTACGCCTAGAGCAACCGACCAGGACGATCAGCCGGTGAGCGTTCAGTCCCCTTGAGGAATCCCGAATTTCGAGCACCGGGAGATCGCCACCGCGAAGGGCGCGAAGCGGTGGCCGGAAGAGAGAATCCAGAATACAGAAACGGGAAAGGGAGCGACTCATCGCCTCCTACCTTCTGGATTCTCGATTCTCAATTCTGCATTCCCGCTTCGCGGGGTGCCCTCTGGGCCGCGCGCCTTCGCGGTGAACGTCTTCTCGACCGTGGCGCCATGGCCGTCGGACCCCCGTTAGGCGCATCCGGGGGCGTCAATATTCGTCGGCGAAGTCCCAGGCGCGCAAGGTGCCCGGCTCGACGCGGATGAGCACCTGCCGCGACGGATCGGCATCGGCCATGTAGGCCTGCCCGATCTCCTGGCCAAGGTAGCGGATGGCGATCCGCCGCAGGCTGGACAGATCGCCCGGCCGCAGGATCGCCGCCTCGCCGCGGATCTCGATGCCCCGATACGGGGGGACGTCCTCGGCCAGCACGACGCTCACGCGCGGATCGCGCCGAATGTGGCGCGCCTTGACGTCGTCCTCGCCGCAAGAGATCTCGAAGCCGCCCTCGCGCCACTCATGCCAGACCGGCGAGAGCAGAATCTCGCCATTCGCGAACCGCGTCGCCAGGACCGCGTTCTTCGGCTGAGTTAGCAGGTCCCCGAGATCCTCGGGCGTCAGATTTCGTCGCACGTCTCTCTCCTCCCGGTTTCGAACGTCTCTTGCCGGGAGAGTGGTGGCGGGAGCGGCGGGGCAAGTCATCTCTCGATTGACCGCGGCCATTGCCCGCGCCAGGCACCAGCCGGTCGCCCGGCGCACAGGCGAGGCCTATCAGCCGTCAAACACCGACCAGCAGATGTCGTTTCGCAACCGCTGATCATCCAGGACCAGCCCGCGGATCGCGTTCGGGAGCTGATCGCGCTGCCATCGGCACTCGAGTCGGCCGGAGCTCTCACCCTGGCCTTTCGGAGCGGCCGCACGCGCCGCCTTGATCGCGTAGGCTGCCGCTCCGAGCTCGTGCGCGGCGACGTGCGCCACCACCGCGGCCTGACCGGCGGCATACGCGGCGTGGCGAGCGGCTCCGCTCAACTCTCTTGCCGCGGCCATGGCGTGGCCACCCGCCGCGCGGGACTGAGACATCGTGATCTCGCCGCGCACCCATGCCCGAATCTGCGCGATCGCCTGGCGCGGCCGTGGGTCGGACGGTTGGGCCGCCTCGAACAGGGTCAGGACGTGCTCCGCGCACGCCGCGGCCCACAGCGCGAGCAGCCGATGGTCGGAGTCGGTGAGTGTCCCCCCGCGGCGGATCGTGATGAAGCGCGGATCGCGGACTTTCGGGAGGATCACCGCCGTGCCCTTCGGCTTGCATCGGTCCAACGGCCACGGTCCAGCCGCCGTCTGGAAGGACAGGCTCGATAGGTCGATACGGCGGTCAGCATACCGCGACCGGCAAAATCGGAATGATCCAGCCGGTCGGCTGTAACCCGGTGCCGGGCTTGTTTGGGCAAAGTGCGTCTTTGAGACGTCCTCATCGTGTCTCGGAAACGAGAATAGACGTAGGCTAATTTTGGCATTGTTTCTAACGAGCGCCCGCCGGACCCATACGCATTATACGCGACCGCGACGCGGGGCGGCGAGGGGCGACATCCTGGTAGCGACCGGATTTACGGTTGGCGACGAACGGGTAGGCGTAGGAATTCCTCCCAGGCCCAGAGATGATCGCTGAGGCCGAGGGCCATCGCCGGTGTGCGCCGCTCGTAGCGACTGCCGTCGAGCGGCTCGGCCAGCGCGCGGCGGTGGGCGACGTGAGGTCGGAGCCAGTTGTGCGCGAAGAGCGCCAGGCTGGAGAGGGCGTCCCAGGTGGCCAAAGGCGGTGAACTATCTGCTGGCCAACGGTCTACGTAAGCCCGCGAGCGACCTGCAAGCCTACGATATG
>JAJPKB010000636.1 GCA_021323915.1 Chloroflexota bacterium
ATCTGGGCCAGGTTCTGAGCGATTGTGATTGTTCCGGTGACGATAACTTCCTCGCCGGGCATGAAGTCGCGGGTAAAGGTTCCGCTGCCGTCCGGCTGGCCACTCGCATTCTTCTTCAAGTAGTCAGAACCAAAAAATCCCCAGCGGCACGGAAACTCGATCGCCTCGTTCTGCCAGCCGACGGCCACGCGCCACACGCCGGCCCGCTCGTAGTAGATCGGAATGCCCTTGTCGTTCACGATCGACGCGTAGGACTTATCCGTTTGGTAGGTATAGCCGGACGGCGGTCCAAGCGTCTTGATCGGGACGGTTCCGGTATTCTTCACCGTGACTTCGACGTGGACGCTGCCCCCGACGGCGATCGCGGTCGGCGTGAATTTCACGCTGGAGATCGTCGCGCGGGGCGTTCCTCCGTTGGCGATGGCGACCGTCGTCGTGTAGTCGGTAAAGTTTCCCGCCGTATCGGTCGCCTCGATGTGGATCTGGTACTTTCCGTCCGGAAGCACGTTTCCGTTCTGGTCGGTGCCGTCCCAGGTAAACGACTGAGCACCAGCGTCGAGCGTCTTCGGGGCCTGGATCAGGTTGAAGGCGCCGGTTGTGCTCGTGGCATAGATTCGGACCTTCGCCTTTTTCGTCAACTGGTAGTCGACGTTCGTCGTGTCTTTATCTCCGTCGCCGTTCGGGGTGAACGTCGGATACTCGACCGATACCGAGGCGATCTCCGGCGCGTTGGTGTCGGCGTTCTTGACGGTAATCGGCACCTCGCGGGTGATCGTTTGCCCGGCCGGGTCTTTCGCCTGAACGACGAAGCGATACGTCCCGTCCGGAACGACCCGGAGCCACTTCTTCCCGGGCACCGGAACCGTGCCGTCGAACGCGATCTGGTAGTCGTCCGGAGCCCGGGTCTCTGGCGGACGGAGGACGTAGGTTGTCTTGCCGTCGGGCCCGATCAGCGTCGCCGACACGTCTGCCCGCTTCGTCAGCGTGTAGTCGACGTCGGTCACGTTGTCGCGGCTGGTCCCGTCCGGCGTGATCGTGCTCGCGCTCACCGTGAGCGGGGAAAGAAACTGCCCGGAGCCGCAGCCGGTAAGGGCAACCAGAGGACCCACCAGCAAAGCCCCGACGCCGCCTCGAAGAAACGTCCGCCTCGTCAACATCACGCCCCGACCTTTTCCACCGCCGCGACCGCTCGCGCCGCGTCCCGAACCGGCAACAGCGCCAGGTCCAGAACCTCGTCCATCGTGTCGACCGGAATGAATCTCAGGTCACGACGGACCCGCTCTGGCACGTCGACCAGGTCCTTCACGTTCTTTCGCGGCAGAATGAACGTCTTGATTCCCGCCCGATGAGCGGCGAGGGCCTTCTCGCGTAGACCGCCGATCGGGAGCACCCGTCCGCGAAGGGTGATCTCGCCGGTCATCGCCACGTCGCGGCGGACCGGGCGGCGCAGCAACGCCGAGGTCATCGCAGTCGCCATGGTGATTCCCGCGGACGGACCATCCTTTGGCACCGCGCCGGCGGGCAGGTGGATGTGGATATCCTTCTCCTCGTGGAACTTATCCGGTAGCGCCAGCGACTTTGCGCGCGAGCGGATGAAGCTAAGCGCCGCGGTCGCCGACTCCCTCATCACATTGCCCAACTGGCCGGTCAGAATCAACTGTCCTTTGCCGTCGAGGAGCGACGCCTCGACCGTGGCAAGGTCGCCGCCCACTTCGGTCCAATACACGCCGGTCGCGACGCCCACCTCGTCGTGCTCCTCGGCAAGGCCCCAGGCGAACTGGGCTGGACCCAGGTAGCGGGTGACCGTCTTCGCGCTAACCGTGTGAGGAAAGCGTCGACTCGACGCGACGCGCCGAGCGACTTTTCGGCAGACCGAGCCGATCTCCCGCTCCAGGTTTCGCACGCCGGCCTCGCTGGTGTAGCTCCGCACGATCTGTCGCACCGCCTCGTCGGTAAACAGCACGTGTCGGTCGGAAAGTCCGCTCTCGGCCAACTGTCGAGGAATCAAGAACCGTCGAGCGATTTGCAGCTTGTCTTCTTCGACGTAGCCTGGCAGCTCGATCACCTCCAGTCGATCCCGCAAGGCGGGGGGGATCGGATCCAGGAGATTCGCGGTGGTGATGAACAGAACCCGCGACAGATCGTACGGGACGTCGAGGTAGTGATCGCTGAAGCTCGCGTTCTGCTCGGGATCCAACACTTCGAGCAATGCGGCGGTCGGATCGCCCCGAAAATCCACGCCCACCTTGTCGATCTCGTCCAGCATGAATACCGGATTGACCTTCCCAGCCGTTCGCATCGTCTGGACGATGCGTCCCGGCAGCGCGCCCACGTACGTCCGACGGTGTCCGCGTACTTCCGCCTCGTCGTGGATCCCGCCGAGGCTGACTCGGGTAAACCGCCGACCGAGCGCCTCGGCGATCGACTTGCCGAGGCTGGTCTTGCCCACGCCCGGCGGTCCGACGAAGCAGAGAATCGGTGTTCGGCTACCACTTCCACCGAGCTTACGGACCGCCATGAACTCGAGGATTCGTTCCTTGACCTTCTTCAAGCCATAGTGATTCGCATCCAGCACTTCAAGCAGCGCCGAGGCCGGATCGCCCCGGAAATCCTGGCCCAGCTTGTCGATCTCGTCCAGCATGAATACCGGATTGACCTTCCCAGCCG
>JAJPKB010000246.1 GCA_021323915.1 Chloroflexota bacterium
AAGGGCAGCGCGTCGACGGCGCGAAGGACGTCGTCGAGGTGCTGGCCGGGCGAAAGTCCCAGTGGCGTGATCCCGGCCAGGTGACCTCCTCCGTTCACACCTGCTGGACTGTCGCCACTGGCGAAGGCGACGGCCTCGCAGTTCGGCTCGACCGCCATCGTCACCAGGGCCAGGGCGGCGGAGGCGACGCGCGGGGTCAGGCCGGGAACGCCGGCGATCGATCCGATGCCCATCGAGCCGGAGACGTCTAACGCCAGCAGATGCGCCTTGCCGGTCGGCTCGACGTTCTGGAACGCGAGGTAAAAAGCCGCGTCCAACGCGTCGACCACCTTCTGGCAGGGTTCCCACGTTGCCGTGGAGCGCGCGCCGTGTCCCTGCTGGTAGACCCTCAGCGCGGAGAGGAGCACGATCGGATGAACGCGGGCGGCGCGTAAACGCTGACCGTCGCCAAGCTCGTCGATCACCCGCCGCTCGGCAGCCGAGCCGGGGACGAGCAAGCCGACGCGGGTCATCGTCGCGAGATTGCGGATCATCGCCGTCATCGGCATATCGGCGAGCAGGGCTTCCCAAACTACCGGCGAGGTCAGGTGCCGCGTCGGCACCGCCTCGCGCGGAAGCTTCTCGTCGAGGATCATTCGCGCCAGGTCGGCCGGCTTCTCGGACCGCTTCGCCCGCTCGAACGCCCAGATCAACCGGGCGTCCGATTCCCGGTACGCCGCGTCGTCAGCCTCTGACCATCCTCTGGCGATCCAACGGTAGATCAGCTTCCGCACCTCGTCCTCGGCCTTCGGATGCGCCAGCCGTAGCAGATCGCGGTGGGCCCAGCCGTTGCGCTGCTGGTACTTCACTGCCTGGAACGCCACCTCGCGCGGCGTCTTCTCGTCGTACCAGCGCGCGACGTGGTGGCGGAGCGTGCGGCTCCAGCCGCGCAGCCCCCGATGGTACTCGCAAAACTCGAAGAGGTGGGTTCCGGTGCGGCACACCAGCGGCAGCGCCTCGAGGGCAAGCCGTCGGGTCTTCAGGCCGCCTACCGCGGCAGTCAGGGCAAGGGAGAAGATCGCCGGCGAGTTCTTCGGAGCGCGTCCGTTTTCCGAAATCTCGACGATGCGCGCGACGGTCCGCCGGCCGTCTGCCCTGGCGCACCGGACGACGCACTCGGCGTTTTCGCGGGAGAGGTGCTCCTGGCTCGCGTAATAGGTCGGGCCATCCACTCCGAGGACGAGGAAGCGATCGAGCCGGGCGAAATCGTCGAGCGACCAGGTGAATCCGCCGGCCGAGTTCGGCACCTGGCTCGACCCCGGAATGGAACGCGACTGAGGAGTGCGTCTGGTCGAGTAGGTGTTCGAGTAAGTCGACACGCGCGCTCTCCCGTTCCGGTCCTACTCGCGCGGATAAAGTTCTGCCGAAGCAACACTGGGATGAAACAGTGCGACTGCACCAGACCGGATCACGAGACCCGGTACGGTAGACGGCGATAAGCTTCAACAATCGACCCGCGCGAGCACCTACGAGTGTAGCACACGGGCGCTGGATGGACCATTCCTTTTCTCGCCGCGGGCCTGGTGCCCTGATTCTGCACTAACCAGTCGAGGAGATCCTCGGAGGAACTCCGTCCTACTCGACGGCGCTGGTCTCGAGGCGCGACCAGCTACCGCACACCGCCGCGACCAGCCCGAGAGTCGCGGCCGGCAGAATCGCCCAGTTGACCGTCAACGAAGGCGTCAGAACGAAGCACCAGACGGTTCCGGTCGCGACCCACAGCAAGGCGAGCGCCAGGCCGATGCCGGTGCCGAGGTGCACGACGCTATCCAGAACCGCCGAGATGCCGACCAGCGCCACGGCGCCGTACTGCACGATCATCGCGGTGGGATCGCCGGATTCCGGTCGAAACGGATAGGTCCCCACGATCAGCGTATAGGTTGGAATCGCCAGCCCCAGGAGCGTGGCTCCCAGACCGCAGATCAGCTCGATCAGCCGCAGGGTGCGCGGAGTCATCGGTACTCCTGTTACCGTCGGAGGTGCCGGGTGCAAGACGGGGACCGTCGATTCGCGGTGGAAGCGCGATTGGCGGCCTGGTGTCCGGGCCACGCCCCTACCCGCCTTCGACGGGTAGACCGCAGAATGGTGGGAGGGCACTCAACCGGGGAGCACGGGCGGGTTGCCTGCGTATCCGCGTTGTACCCGTCTTTAACTCGGTCGTCATCCAGGGGCGCGTATTCCACTCTGGACGACGTTTTTGACGCACGTCGTGATATATATGGACTTTTGTGCGGAATATGGTAACCTTAGCGAACTCAGCGGGCCATTGCCGGTACCGCTCGACGTCGCGCCCATGATCGCCGCGCCGATGAGGTGATAACCGTGAGTGCGCCCAGCCGACCGTCTATCGCCCGGCAGAAGACGCCACGTCCGTCACCGGACCAGGCGAGCCAGCCGGGCGCAACGCCCGCCTCCCTCTCAAGCGACCTCGCCGCGCTGGTCCAGGTGATCCAACGCACCGCTGGAAACCAGGCCGTCAATCGTTTGATTCAACGGTATGGCGCCCAGCCTACCGAGTGGCTCCGCCGCGCGGGCGGTCCCGGGAGCGTCGCTCCCGCTGCGCGCCCGATCACGAACGCGCCGGGCACGCGCCTCCAGCGTCAGGACGACGACGAGGACGACGCGGGCGCGCCGACCGATTCGCAGCAAGGCAGCGGCACGGTTACGATCCCCGAAGTGACCATCGTCGGCAATCCGAACGACGGCGGCGACGATGGTCAGCAGCCGACCGGTCAACCAGCGGGCGATGGAACGGTCACGATACCCGAGGTGACGATTGTCGGCGATCCCAACACCGCCGACTCGAGCTCGCCAGACGGGACCGATGGCTCGCCGGCGGCCGCCGGGGTGGCGGGCGCCCTCCTGGGCGCAACCGGGGCGCCGGGCGCCGAGCCGATCCCGCCCGAGGGTATGCCAGGCGGCCCGGTCGACATGCCACCGATTCCCGGCGAAACGCCCATCAACCCGAACTTCGGGGCGCCGGGAACTTATGCTCCGCCGAATGTTGCCCCGGGAGCGGCTCCGTCGGTCGCGCCGGAGGTCGCCGCCGAAGGGGCGGAGGTGGCGCCAGAGGTCGCGGCAGGCGCCGGGCTTGGCGCCGCGGGCGTCGGGGTGGCCGCCGCCGGCTTCGGGGTCGGTCTGGTCGGCCCCTTCGCGGTCGGCTACGCGGTCGAGCACTCCGAGGAGTTGAATCAGCAGGCGGACCCCGATGAAGTTTCTCCGCCCGGCGGCGCGCCGCCCCAGTCCGAGGCAGGCGCGGACGGCGGCGCGGGACCGGTGCAGTTGCCGTCAGGTCAGCCGTCGACGCCCGCGGTCGACCCAGACACCGGCCAGCCGGTCAGCGATCCGACCGACCCGAATGCCGCTCCGGCGACCGATCCGTCAGCGCCCGGGACGGCACAGCTGCCCGGTCAGCCGGACAACGGACCGGCCCAGGCAGCCGGCTCGACGAGCATCGTGCAGGGACCGCCGCCACCGGGCCCGACGGCGATCGCCAACAAGATCCCGAGCGCCACGCCGGGCGCGCCGGTTCAGATCGGGACGGTCACCAAGCAGACGGTTGTGATCGACGGGCAGACCTACGTTGGGGGTGATACCTTCAAGAACCTCGGCACGCCGCTGCCGGCGCAGACCCCGGCGGGAGGTGCGATTACCTACCAAGAATATGACGTGAATCCGTACCAGCCGGGTGTGAACCGAGGAAGCGAGCGGGTAGTGGTCGGCAGCGACGGTCACATGTATTATACGAACGATCACTACAACACCTTCTTTGTCGTTCGATAGGAGCACGGCGATGAACGACAGCGTCCTCTTCAGCCCTACAGGGCCAGGGCTACATCTGCTGGCCATCGAGCAGTCGCCCCTGGCGGATTTGATGATGCGCTGGGGCGAGAAGCGCCCGATGTGGGCGGTCCGACGGATCCGCGGTGAGAAGTCGGTCGATGTCGCCCGCTTTTTTGACGAGGCCGCCGCCGCCCTTCAGTTCCCGTATTACTTCGGGGCGAACTGGAACGCGTTCTGGGAGTGTATCACCGATCTGAGCTGGCTCTGGAGGCCGAGCTTCCTGTTGATCTTCGATCGCGCGGACGTCTTGTTGCGCGACTCGCCCGGCGACTTCGCGACCCTGGCGCGGGTCCTGGCGGACGCCAACGAGCACTGGCGGGCGCAGCAGGGAGACTTCGGGGGCGCGATGATTCCGGTCTCGTTCCAGACCCTTCTCGCCTGCTCAGCCGACGCGCTGCCTGCGCTGGCGAAGCGCCTCGAGGCGACCGGTGCGCCTTTCTCCCTTCTCTGAGCCAGCAAGCGCGCGCATTATGCGCGTCACCCTCGCGCCTGATAGAGATCCCGGAGCAGGCAGATCTCCGCGCCATGGCTGAGCACCTCGGCGTTGACGTGCTGAATCACGTCGGCGAACGGCTGCCGAAAAGTCATACCGATCTCGGATGGGTAATAATCGATTGCCACCTCGAGCGCCAGCGAGGAATCTCCGGGTCGCCAGACGCCAGGTTAGAGATTCCTCGCCGGGTCGTGGAGTGACAGCCCCGACGAATCGTCAAGTTATCCGCCGGAATCGATTTTACTCTCTACGCGGTAGATCCAGGCGCCAAGGGTGCGTGCCAAGCGTATATTGACACGCTTGCCCAAACCGGCTAGGCTCGCGGTAGCAAAGCAAATAACCACATGTATTGAGCGTTCGCGCGGAAGGGCTGGCCGTGGAGCGCTTGAGCTATTACTGCTTGTACACGAAGAAGCTCGGAGACGAGGACCGGTTTTGTGTTGGCCGCGGCCGCGGTGTACGCGACCCGGCGAAGCAGTGGGGCGCCCCGGACGGGCACGTCGGCCGGGTTCGGTCCCTAAAGCACGTAGCGCCTGCCCACAATCACTCCATTACCGCGGGCCACCGCGCCGTTCCCGACGGACATATCCGCGCCGCCGCCCCCGAGCGAGGCGATTGGCGAGGGCTCGTTCGAATTCGCCCACGGCGGGTGTCCCAGCCAAACCGCTCGGGTGGCTATCCAAACAGAGCCGGATCTGCCGTGTTCGATCGTTTAGTTGACGCGGCACGGCAGAGTGCGCCCCGAGAAAGGACTCTAGCGAAAGACGGCGGATAGCAGAGGGGGGCCTGCCGTGGTCCTGGCTCGTCGGCGCTCGAACCTATCCCGGAAAGGGTGGAGTGACGGTGGTGTTCGCCGGGGTGACTACGACAGCGCAAATTGCTATCTAGCCAGCGCGTTGTTGAGGAGTGTCAGCATGCTCGCGTTCGAAGGAACCGCGGGAGCCGGGGCTGGTGGGGTGGCAAATGGCAAAGCCGTACCATAGTCTCGGCGTACCCGTGGGCGATCTGGCGGCTGCGCCGCCGGTAGGCTTCTTGCGATTCGATGGCGTGATCCGAAGCAAACAGCCTCGGAGCTTCTGGCGTTCTGCTCACGGCCTCTCGGTGGTCGCGACTATCGAGGGCGAGGGCGGCCCCAAGCCACGCCTGTGCGTCACAGTCCGCCACGCCAACCGCGCCCCCACGTGGGAGGAGCTACTCGCCGTGAAGGCGGTGTACTACGGGGACCAGGAGGCGATGCTGGAGATCCCGGACGACCTCGACGTGACGAACGTTTGGTGCTTCCGCCAGGAGATGGCGGAGTAACCCTTTTCGCCGCTCGGCGAGCCGTTGCCGGTGTCCCTGGGCGGACCAGGGATGCTGCTGAGACGGACTCAGTCTCCTAGCGGCGTTCCAAGGGGTCGGCATCATAGCGGAAGGAGCGCAAGAACAGGATCGCGACGGTGCGCGGCGTCGCGACATCCGGCGACGTTCACCGACTGGCGAAGACCGCGAGCCGATAATCGTCCTCCGCGGTCGGATCGTCGCAGCGAAGCCACGGCTGGCGAAAGGCATGCCGGGTGCA
>JAJPKB010000218.1 GCA_021323915.1 Chloroflexota bacterium
ACTGCCGCATCGAACGTAACATCCCCGCCGCGCCAGCCAAACGTCCTGCTCGTGACGATCGATACCCTCCGCTCGGACCGAATCGGGGCCTACGGCTTCGCCCGGGCGCATACGCCGGTGCTTGATCAACTGGCCCGCGCCGGCGTTCGATTCGATCGCGCGATTTGTCAGCTTCCTCAGACCAACGCGTCGCACGCGACGATTATGACCGGCGAATACGCCAGCACCAACGGGGTCAAGGTGCACATGGTAGACAAGCTGAAGCCCGGTGCGCAGACGATCGCGACGGTCATGGCAGGCGCGGGTTATCAGACGGCGGGCATCTACAGTTGGGTCAGCCTCGACCCGCAGTTCTGCGGTCTCAACCAGGGCTTTCAGACCTACCAGGGCTACGTGCTCAATCGCGGGACGATCTTTTCGAATCCGCAATTGGAGCAGCTTGCCCACACCTATCGTCAGATCAAGTCCGCGCTCCCGGTGATCAGCACGGCGGACGCTGCGCTCGGCGAAAGCGACAAGCTCGAGCAAACGCTGGACGGGCGCGCGGACGTCACGAACCAGGCGGTTTTCAACTGGCTCGACTCGCACGCCGGCGCGGATCCGTTCTTTCTCTGGGTCCACTACTTCGATCCTCATTATCCTTATTCACCCCCCGCCGGCTGGGATCATATCCTCGGCCTGGACTACCACGGCTCGATCGACGGATCGGTCGACACGATTCACAAGATCGAGAACCAGGAAATTACGCCGACGGCGGCGGACCTGGCGCGGCTCGGCGAGCTCTATCAGGGTGAGATAGCGTTCGCCGACGATCAGCTCGGCAAGCTGTTCGACTACCTGACCAAGCTCGGGATCGCGGATGACACCATCGTCGTGGTGACCGGGGATCATGGCGAGAGCTTTGGCGAGCACGGCGACTGGACGCACGGGCTCAAGGTGTTCGAAACCGAGATCCGAGTGCCGCTCTTGATGCGGTATCCGCGGCGATTGCCGGCCGGTCTGGTCGTGCCGGCGCCCGCTCAGCTGATCGACATCATGCCGACGGTTCTCGATCTCGCCGGGGTAAGCGCCAAGCAGTCGGTACAGGGCACGTCGTTTCTGCCCGTGATCAACGGCGCGACGAACGGCGCCGATCGCGCTGCGTTTACCGAGCTCGCCGACGATTCTTTCGTGTCGGTCCTGAACTTCGGCGAGTGGAAGCTGATCCGGAACAATGCTAACGGCGAGCTCCAGCTCTACAACCTGAACGTCGACGAGGCGGAGCAGACCAACCTCGTGAAAGAGCAGCCCCAAACAGCGGCCAACCTGAGCGCGCGGCTGCAGGACTTGATGAAGCTCTCCGGAGTAACTCGTTGAGCCCTACTCGGCTCTGACGACCTCGACGGTTTCCCTCGCGTTGGCGATTCCTCGATGGATTCAGGTAAACTATCGGTACGTCTTCGTCATCCCGACTATCGACCGGAGCTTCTCCATGTCTCATTCCGACCTGACGTGCGTGCGTGACGAGTTTCCACCGGACTTCACCTGGGGCGCGGCGACGGCGGCGTACCAGATCGAGGGCGCGACCCACGAGGACGGGCGGGGCGAATCGATCTGGGATCGCTTCAGCCATACACCCGGCAAGACGCTGAACGGCGACACCGGCGACGTCGCCTGCGACCACTACCATCGTTGGAGCGACGACGTCCGACTGATTCGCGAGCTTGGCATCGGCGCGTACCGCCTGTCCATCTCCTGGCCGCGGATTCTCCCGGATGGGCGCGGACGAGTAAACGAGGCCGGCCTTGCCTTCTACGAGCGCCTTATCGACGCTTTACTCGCGGCCGGCGTGCAGCCGTGGGTGACGCTGTATCACTGGGACCTCCCGTGGCTGCTGGAGGAACGTGGCGGCTGGCCGAGACGGCATACCGCCGACGCGTTCGCGGAATTCGCCGACGTCGTCGCACGCCGCCTCGGCGACCGGGTCAAGCAGTGGATCACCCTGAACGAGCCGTGGTGCAGCGCATTTCTCGGATATCACACCGGCGAGCACGCCCCGGGTCGGACCAGCTTACCCGATGCGGTGCAAGCGACTCACACCCTGCTTCGCGCGCACGGGATGGCCGTCCCGGTGATCCGACGAAACAGCCCGGCGGCGCGGGTGGGGATTACCCTGAATCTCACCCCCACCTATCCGGCGACCGACGACGAGGGCGATCGCGCGGCGGCCACCCGGCATGATGGCTACTTCAACCGCTGGTTCCTGGATCCACTCTACGGGCGGGGGTATCCAGACGACATGGTCTCGCTTTACGGGGAGGTGGCGCCGGTGCCGGAGGCGGGTGATCTCGACGCGATTGCCGCGCCGACTGACTTTCTGGGCGTGAACTACTACAGTCCAGCGTTCGTGCGCGACGATCCTGCCCGACACCCCTGGCGGGCCGCTCCCAGCGCGGTGCCTGACGCCGATCTGACCGATTTTGGATGGGCGGTGTATCCCCGCGGTCTGTTGGACCTGCTCCTCCGCCTCCACCGTGACTATCCGACCGGTCCGCTTTACGTGACCGAGAACGGCGCCGCGTACGACGACGCCCCGCCGGTGGGCGGACGGGTGGACGATTCGCGGCGCACCACGTTCTATCGGCGTCACCTCACCGCGGCCAAAGCCGCGATCGAGCACGGCGCGCCGCTTCGCGGCTATTTCGCCTGGTCACTGCTGGATAACTTCGAGTGGGCCTTTGGCTACTCCAAGCGCTTCGGTATTACCTACGTCGACTTTGGAACGCAGAAACGAACGATCAAGGACAGTGGGCGCTGGTACGGGCGGGTGGCCACGACCAATCGGCTATACTGAACGGTGTGCTTGGAGCGGGTACCAGGACGCCCAACCGCTCGCCTAGGGGTCAGTCCTCGGATTGTCACTTCGATCGGAGGGGGTCGTGCGCAACGATGAGGTGGTCCGGACGCTCAACGCGATCGCGGACATGCTCGAGATCAAGGGCGAGAACCGATTTCGGGTCAACGCTTACCGCGACGCGAGCCGTCACGTCGAAGGCTTGACCGAGGATCTGGCGGTGATCGCCAGCGAGGGCCGCCTGCGCTCCATTCCCGGGATCGGCGAAGCGATCGCGACCAAGATCCAGGAATTGCTCGACACCGGCCACCTGGCCTATTACGAGCGCTTGCGCCAGGAGATCCCGGAGTCGCTGATCGACCTTCTCCGAATTCCCGGACTCGGTCCACGTAAAGTCAAGCTGCTGTACGAAAGCCTGCAGGTTGAGGGGATCGCCGACCTGCGAGAGGTCCTTCAGGATGGACGAGCCGCCGCGTTGCCGGGCATGGGCGAGAAGACGGTTCAGAACCTGCGGCGTGAGGTCGACCGCTGGGAGCAGCGGGGCCGGCGTGTTCCGCTTGGAGTAGCGCTCCCGCTGGTCGAGGAGATTATCGCCGCGCTGCGGTCGCGCTCCGACGCGGTGTCTCGGATCGACACCGCGGGCTCGGTCCGTCGTCGTCGCGACACCATCGGCGACCTGGACATTTTGACGACCAGCGATCGTCCCGAAGAGGTGCTCACCGCGTTTACCGCGCTGCCGCTGGTTCAGGAGGTGGTCGGGCGGGGAGATACCAAGGCATCGATCCTGACCGGCCGCCAGCAGCAGGTCGACTTGCGGGTCGTTCCGTCGGAATCGTGGGGCGCGGCGCTGCAGTACTTCACCGGCTCGAAGCAGCACAACGTGCGCATCCGCGAGCTGGCGGTTCGAAAAGGCTGGCGGCTCAACGAATACGGGTTGTCCGACCCTTCCGCCGACCGCCGGATCGCCGGTGCGGAGGAGGAAGACATCTATCAGGCCCTCGGTCTGGCCTGGATTCCACCGGAGCTGCGCGAGGACGCCGGTGAGATCGAGGCATCGGCGTCCGGTCATTTGCCCCGGCTCATCGAGTCGAACGACGTGCGTGGCGACCTGCACAGCCATTCGGATTGGAGCGACGGCGCCGCCTCGATTGAAACCATGTGGGAAGCGGCGCGAGATCGCGGCCTCGCCTACCTGGCCCTGACCGATCACTCGCAGTCCCTCGGCGTGGCGAGCGGCCTGACCGTCGAGCGGATCCACCGGCAGCGGAGCATCGTGGACGAGATCAACCGCCGCGGGAACGGCCCGCGTCTGCTGCTCGGGGTCGAGCTGGAGATTCGGGCCGATGGCAGCCTGGACTTCCCGGACGAGGAGCTCGCCCGCCTGGATATCGTCGTCGCCTCGGTTCACAGCGCGTTTGGTCAGACGCGCGAGAAGATGACCGCCAGGCTGGTCGCCGCCGCCTCAAACCCGCACGTCGACGTGATCGGTCACCCGACCGGGCGCTTGATCGGACGGAGAGAGCCCTACGAGGTGGACCTGGAGGCGCTGATCGCGGCCTGCGCCGCGCACGGAACCGCGCTCGAGATCAACGCGAACCCACTGCGGCTCGACCTCGACGACGTTCACGCCCGACGTGCGGTCGAGAAGGGTGTCTGGCTGACGATCGATACCGACGCCCATGAGCCCGGTAACTTCGACTTGCTGCCGTATGGAGTCTCCACCGCCCGCCGAGCCTGGGTTGAGCCGAGGCACGTCTTGAACTGCTTGCCGTTGGATGCCTTGCTCGCCCACCTCGCGCGCCGCGGTCGGGTTTAGCTTTTGCGGGGACATCGAGCCAATTCTCTGATCGCCGCTTTTCAGTCGGCGATCAACATGGCGTCGCCGAAGCTGTAGAAGCGATAGCCGGCGGCAACGGCTTCTCGGTAGGCCGCCAGAATTCGCTCGCGACCGGCGAACGCCGACACCAGCATCAAGAGCGTCGAGCGGGGAAGGTGGAAGTTCGTGATCAGCGCATCCACCACTCGAAAGGTGAATCCCGGCACGATAAACAGGGACGTTTCGCCTTCCGAGGCTCGCACCCGACCGTCGGCGTCGGCGATGCTTTCGAGCGTCCGAACCACCGTCGTTCCCACGGCGACGACCCGGCGTCCCTCGCGCCGGGCACGATTGATCTGCACGGCAACCGACGGCTCCAAGCGGTACCATTCCGCGTGCATGCGGTGCTGGGACGCGTCGTCGACCTTCACCGGGCGAAACGTTCCGATTCCGACGTGAAGAGTCAGAAAGGCAAGCTCGACGCCACGCTCGCCGAGCCGATCGAGCAGCGACTCGCTGAAGTGGAGGCCGGCGGTCGGCGCGGCGATCGAGCCCTCGTGGCGCGCGAAGACGGTTTGGTAGTCTTCCGGATGATCCAGGTGTTGCTTTACGTAGGGAGGTGTGGGCATCACGCCGACGCGGTGGATGATCTGGTCGAGATCCGCACCGGACCGATTGAATCGCAGCGTGCGCTGTCCGTCGTCATTGGTTTCCTCGGCGGTGGCCGCGAGACCCTCGGCGAAGTGAACGACCTGTTCGGTGCGCAAGCCTGGATGGGAAAGCGCCAGCCATCGCTCACGATCGACCCGTCGGGTCAGCAGAATCTCAACCCGTCCGCCCGACGCCTTTCGGCCGTAGAGGCGGGCCGGAATGACCCGGGAATCGTTCAAGACGAGGAGATCCCCTTTCCGGAGGATCGTCGGAAGCTGGTCGAATCGCCGGTGATCGATTGTGCCAGTTTGGCGGTTCAAGACGAGCAAACGACACCCGTCGCGATCTGCCAGGGGGGCCTGAGCGATCAGCTCGGGGGGCAGATGATAGTCAAAGTCGTCGGTCCGAACCGAACTAGATGAGTTATTCTGCGCAGGTTGCACAATTATCCGTATTGACGTGGCATGAATTTTGTGTTAAAATCCCAAACGTTGGCGTGAGGAAATCCCCGGATGGTCGGGGAGACGATCCGGACCCTTCCTCACTCGGGTAAGTTGCACACAGAACAGGAGGGAGTCGAAGCCATTCGCCCCCTCTTTTTTTTGTGGCTGATTGTCACCGTTGGTGTCACGAATATCGAGCAGGCTGGAAGGAGAGCGCAATGTCGCAGACGGTTCAAGCGCCTGTTTGCCCCCCCCACCACTGGGAGGTGACCTCGGTTCGGATCGAGGGTGTCTGCCATTACCATCATCGGTGCATCAAGTGCGAAGCCGAGAAAGACGTTCCTCTGAGCGCCAGCACTGCCAGCAAATGGGTTAGCCGCCACTCCAAGGCGAAGCAGTAGACCCTTGCGAATGCCTCCGCCGTCGAAGCGGGTGGCGATCATTGATACGCTTGTTCAGTTAACTCCGTCAGACGACCGCTCGCGATCAGATAGCGCACAAACTGAGCGTGATTACGCTCGTGCTCGCTGAGCTGCTCCTCGGGGGCCCATCGAAGGCGGAAGATCGGTCGATCTCCCGAATCCGCATCCCGCTCGAAGTGTCCCCGTCGCATGCTACGCCCTCCAGCTCGCTCAGCCGGACCGGGGCCGAGTTGACCCCAAGGGAGGTCCAGCGGTGGGGCCACTATAGCACAGCCATCGATTGAGTGTCAAAACGGCGAATCTCCTTGACGTTCCGGGCCCTGCGTAGTATCGTTGCTTGGGAAAGGCCGGCGCGGCGACGTTTCCTCACGCGCGATCCAATTGATGGGACCTTGTAGTTTGGTGCGTGATCTCGAGTGGCCGGCGTTTCGGGGCCAGGAGCGGCGTTCGCA
>JAJPKB010000343.1 GCA_021323915.1 Chloroflexota bacterium
GGGTGCACGCGGCGCCCGGAGATGACGGGGACGCCGATCCCATCGCGGCAGGCCACACGTATACCCAGCCGGGTACCGGTATGCCGCTCGGTCCCGCGGGCGTTCGAGATCCTCGCCTCGGTCCATTCGGCCGACCGATCGGCGCACCTTCACGTCCTCCTTTGTCGCGAATGATAAGTGCCAGCAACCTAACACCATTCTGAAGTAATCTGACAGCGTTAGCTTCAGCAACCGATAATTTGACTGACGGGGTTCCCGGGCACTGACACGACGTAACAGCCCTGGCCCCACGGCGACGCTGATCGGCCGGTCTGTGTCGGCGAGGCATATCGATCGACTCGGCGGTCCCCGTTACGGATGAGTGTGCCGGCGTGGCAGAGATCGGGTCCGGCGGTGCGATCGGCAACGCGCCGGCCACGGCCGCCTCGCCGGGTCACCGGCTGGAAGTGGTCGTCCGTCGGGCGATGCACGATCGGCGACGCTCGGTCGGGGAAGGGGCGAACCCCGTGGAGCAGCCAGCTTTTCGCGGGCAGTCGGGAAATTCTCTCATCCCGCCGTGAGCACGACATAATTGCTAGTTTACAGAAAACCGGTGGATGCGATGTGGGGCATTATTTGATCGCTAGCGAAAATAGCGGTAGGCGAAATTTGACATAACTATGTGGACGAGATTCACGGACTGGCTTTGGCGACCGTGTGGGAAGTCGGGTCGGTCGAGCGGCAGTCGGGCGTCCGTCAGCCCTGGCCGAGTTGACGGTAGCGTGTGGTTGGGTGTAGGGTGCGGATCGCGCGTCGAGGAGTGCGGTGTGCCTTCCGGTGCCCGCCCGGCGGTCTGGTCCCGCCGGCACCGGGCCTAAAGGTGGTCGGACGAATCGCGCCGAACGAGAGCGAGCGTGAGGGCCCGGCCGCAGGAGGGGGAATCAAGTGACGAGGGATTCGGGGACCGGGTTGTACGGGCCGGCTGAAGCGGCACGGCGCTTAGGCGTTCCCCCGAGCACGCTTCGCGTCTACGCGAAGGTGTTCGAGGGTGTTCTCTCGGCGAACGCCCGCGGCGCTCCCGAGTCTCCAGGACGAGCTTTTCGCCATCGTCGGTATTCCCTGGAGGACGTGGAGACGCTCGGCCGGATCAAGGCGCTCCTCGCCGCTGGCCTTACCTACGACGGCGTCCGAGCGCAGCTCGCCGGCGCGCTCGGCGCCCCGGCGAAAGGTGCCGACGATCGGCCCGCTCCCACCGGCGCCGGCGCTTCCTCGGCGAGCGTCCCTTCAGTCGTCGATCGCTCGGCCGCCGAAGGCGATGCTCACGCGGACGGTCGGCACGCCGCTTCCTCCGCCGAGTCGATGGTCACCGCACTGGGGGAGATTCGAGACCAACTGGACGCCATTGCCCGCGCCCTGGACCTCCAGAGTGAGTCGCTCGGAACGCTCGGCTCACGGCTCGACCGTCTCGAGGCGCGTCTCGACCGCTGGGAAAGGAGCATCCACCTCGCCACCGAGGAGAAAGGCTCATAACCGACTCGCTCTAGACGCTTCGTGGTAGCGCAGACGATCCCGAGGCCAGGCGTCTCACTCCTCGCTGACGAGCCGTTCGATGAACGATCGGATACCCTCGACTGCCCGAGCGCGGTGGCTGACCTCGTTCTTCGTCCGGGGCGGTAGCTCGGCGAAGGTTCGGTCGAACCCCTCCGGAATGAAGATTGGATCGAATCCGAACCCTCCGGTTCCCGCGGCGGTCAGCGCGATTCGGCCCTCGGTCACGCCCTCCGACTCGGCCAGGATACCGGTCGGTCCGGCGAGCGCGACGTGACAAACAAAGCGCGCCCGCCGATTGTTCTCCGACCGTGCCGCGAGGCGTTCGAGCACCAGCGCTCGCCGCTCCTGGTCGGTGGCGCCAGGACCGGCGGCCCGACTCGAATAGATGCCAGGCCAACCGTTCAGCGCCGCGATCTCGAGTCCCGAATCGTCGGCCAGGCTGATCGCTCCGCTACCCGCCGCGAAGGCGAGCGCCTTGAGTCGAGCGTTCTCGGCATAGGTCGAACCGGTCTCGGCGACGTCGAGATGGAGACCGAGGTCTTTTGGTCGAGCGATTCTGACCGGCAAAGTCCGAAGCAGGAATGCGAGCTCGCGGACCTTACCGGCGTTGTTGGTCGCGATCAGCAGAGTAACCATCGGCATCGGCCTCCCTCCTTCAGGTCCCAAGTCTCTTCTGACATGATACGGGATCGTGGCGTGGACGTCGGCCACGCCACGCCGATGAGCATTTGTCAGCAAGCTCGCCTGTCACCATCGCAGCGGAACGTGGCATCGAGGCTATGGCGGCGCCGTCAAGTCACGGCGCGCGGTCCTGGGCGGCCACGATCGCCGGCCGACCGGGCACGTAACAGGTTATTGCAGAGAGTAATATATTTATATGATTCAGATAGAGACTTAGTTGGTCTTCCAACATACGCCCAACCCGACGCGCCGTCCTGTCCCGGTCGGGCTCCTGGCACCAGTATTAATGTTCTCCGTCCGGATGTTCCCGCGGTGTCGTCGGCCACGTCGGACCGGCTCCCGGCGAGTGGTAGATGCATTGGTGGATCATCGACTATTATCTATATGCATTGGTGTGCTCGAGGTGAACCGAATCAATCAGGAGGATAAGGCCATGCCGTCGAAGAGACCGTCTCTCGATCACTCAGAACGATCGTCTAGCGATCCCCGCGAGTCGGCTAATCGATTGTTCGGCTCGGCGGCGGTGGTCGATCTATTGATCGTCCTGTGCGCGGATCCGGGGCGACGGTACTACGTCAACGAGCTGATCAAGGTGACCGGGCGCTATCCGCGCTCGGTGCAGCTGGGGCTCGCACGCCTTGAGGCCGCCGGCGTGATCCGAGGAGAACGGGTCGCGAACGCGACGTTCTATTGTCTGGTGACCGATCATCCGTTCGCCGAAGCCTTGGTGGCGATCGCGGCACGGATCCCGCGACCGGTGGACCTGCTCAAGCAGGCGCTCCTTGGGCTGGACGATGTCCGAGTCGCGTTTCTCCGGAACGCGGACGACGATTCGGGCGCGCTCGACGTGATCATAGTCGGACGCGGCGATCGGCCCAGCGTTGAGGCGGCTGTCGCGAACCTGAATCGGGTCGCCGGTCGCGAAGTGAGCCTCGAGTACTTTGCCGAAGATGAATGGCGAAGACAGGCACGGCGAGAGCGCTCGTACGTCCGATGGCTGCTCGAAGAGCCGCGCCGGTACTTGATCGGTCAAGATCTGGATCTTCCGTCCTGATCGGCCGTCAGCGTGACCCCGCGGCGCGATGCGCCTGGCGCTGCGGCTCCGGCAGGCGATGACCGCGGCAGCAGGCAAGCACCCATCGAATCGCCGATTCAAGACTGATGCAATTGCCGACCGAGACGTAGACCGGTTTGACACCGGGTCGGGTTCGGAGCGCCGCCCCGATGACCATTCCTCGGTCTTCCACGGCCGCCCAGTCCCCCATCGCCTCGCCAACCGGCCCGTGATGACCGGTCAGCAGGGACTTCGCACAGCCGATGGTTGGTCGGTCGAGGATCAGCCCGATGTGGCTCGCGATTCCGATTCGTCGAGGATGAGAGAAGCCATGTCCGTCGACGATGACGAGGTCTGGCTCGATCGTGACCTTCTCGCACGCCGCGACGATGGCCGGGGCCTCCCGGAACGAAAGCAATCCTGGAACGTAAGGAAACGTCAGCGGGCACGCGGCGGTGACGACCTCGATCGACGACAGGTCGGGATAGGAGTCCACCACGACCGCCGCGTTGACGGCAGCCCCGGGTAAAGCCACGTCGATGCCCGCGACTGAGCACACGTTGCCAGGCTCACCGGTTCGGATGACCTGATCCGCGAGCCTGGTCTGAATCTCTCGGGCTTCAGCCGGCGACACGTCCCAGCGGTTCAGATGGCGAAGCTTCACCCGTCAATTCTACCCCGGTGGTGGTTGACCGCGTAGGCATTCGGAGGGCTAATTGGACGTCCGGGACCGGAACCATCCAAAAATGCGCCAGCTTGATCAGGGGCGTCGCGTGCAAGGCGGTAAGCCATGGATAGACCACGCGCAAAAGCAGATCGTCTACGACGGTATCGCGCTGCCGATAAATCACCCCGGAACCCTCCAACCCACCTTTGGGCGATCGGCAAGCGCCCGCGAAACGCGGGACGGCGGTGGGAGCGCCCAAATCAGGTAGGTGTTGGCAACTCTCGTGCCGTTCTACTTTCTTGATCTCTCATTGCTCTTTCCGACGCCGAGGGTTACTATCAGCCGCGGAGAGGTGTGAGTACCGTGGGCCAATTTGGATTGGCGCCGGTCCGGAGACGCGCGCTCCGTCGCGCCTTGACCTTTCTCTGGGTGTTCCTGGCGACGCTGCTGGTCCCCTCGGCCCGCCCGCCCTCGACGCTGGACTGGCGGCTGGCCGAGATTACGCGCGCTTCCGGGTTCGACCTGTGGAGCTGGGAGCTTCACACCCTCTCGAATCGACTCGCGCTTTCCACTTTCGACCGCCCCTCGACCGCCGTCGGCTCGTCCGTGGTGATCCGCTACGCCCGTTTGAGCCGTGAGGCGGCGATCGCCCGCCGCGAACGGGACGATCAATGGGCGCGGCGTGGTCTCGTCAGCACGACCGACGACGTGGCTCAGGTGCAAACCCGGCTCGACGCGATCGACGCCCAGCTCGATCGGCTGCGACCTTCCGTCGAAACAACGGTCGCGAGTCAGATCGACGACGAGCTTCGCCGACAGCACGTTCGGTCAGGGTTACTGACCTGGCGGGAGGAAGCCGGGTTTCCGTTTCTCCGTCCGGAGGTGGTCCCCGGCGTGTTCTTCCAGCTTGGATCTCTGCCCGAGTTGCTGGTGGTGGCACCGCGCGACCGTATCGAGCTGATCGGAAGCGCGCTGGTGCAGCCAAGCCTCTCCCCCGGCCAGATCGACGCACTGGAAAACCAGGCCGATGGGCTCGACGTCTCGTCGATCGTGACCGGCATCGGCGGACTCGCCGCTTACCCCAGCATGGTGCCGGATGATGGATCGGTGAGCGACCTCCTGATCACCGTGTCTCACGAATGGACCCATCATTACCTCGCTCTGCGCCCACTGGGCATGGCCTACTTCAATAGTTACAGCATGCGGGAGATCAACGAGACAGTCGCCGATATGGTCGGGCACGAGGTCGGGCAGGCGGTGTACGAGCGCGACTACGCGGAATCCGCGGCCCGTTCGCCTCGCCAGGCGCCGGTTCCGTCGCCGACAAGCAGCCCTCCACGACCGGACTTCTGGACGCTCATGCGCGGAATTCGGGTGACGGTGGAGGGGTACCTGGCGCGACGCGACGTGGCCGGGGCAGATGCCTACATGGTGCGCGCCCGGCAGGATCTCGCCCGGGACGGGTACTACGTTCGGCGGCTGAATACCGCTTACCTCGCGTTTTTCGGAAGCTACGCCGCGACCGCGAATCCCTACGAGGCGAAGCTTCGTCGTCTTCGTGCCCAGAGCGGCTCGCTCGCGGTCTTTCTCGAGCGCGTTTCGACGGTGTCGACGCCGTCCGATCTGGACCGCCTGCTGCGCGACTCGGGTACCAATCCCTCGTAAGGGCACTCGATCGGCTGAAACGTATTTGACATACCGAGCCTACGTCTCTATAATCCGTTCGTGGTGGACCAAGTGGACGAGGTCACGCAGCGGGTCCGACGGCGGCGCAAGGCGGCCTGGCGCCTGCCTGAGCCATGGCAGGTGGCCGTGTTCGGTCTGCTGCTGGCGCTTGGTCTCTTCGCGATTCTGACCTTTCAGTTTCTCCCCAGTCGGTACGCCCTCAACGAGGGCGACGTCAGCCCGTACGATATCAAATCCCCGCTCAAAGTGACGTACATCAGCCAGATCGCGACGTCGCAGGATCGACAGCGAGCCTCCGCCGCGGTCGCGGACGTGTATCGATCGATACCGAGCGCTCCGGCCGACGCTCGAGCCCGGGCGAGCGATGCGCTGGCTCGGCTGAGCCAGGTTCGCTCGTCGACGGCGTCGACCGCGGACAAGCTGAATCAGGTTGGCGCGATCGCCGGGTTGAGGCTCAGCGCGACGACGGCCGGGGACCTCCTGGCGCTCGACGATACGCAGTGGCAGCGTGTCTCCGACGAGACCTTGCGCGTGCTCGATCGAGCCATGCGACAGCCGATCACGCTCCAGCAGGTGGCCGACGTTCAGGCCGCCATTCCATCGCAGGTGGATCCGACGATGGACGATCGTCAGGCGGCGGTGGTGGCCGCGTTGGTGCGCTCGTTCATCGAGCCGACCGAGGAGGTCGATCAGTCAGCGACGCGCGCCGCGCAGAGCCAGGCGGCCGACGCGGTGCCGCCCCATCAGGTGACGATCGAGAAAGGCGAGACGATTCTTCGCAACGGGGACGTCGTCAGCGCGATGGACGTCGAGAAACTGGAGGCGGCCGGACTTCGTAATCCGGTCATTCACTGGCGCGACGTGGCGGCGATGGCGCTGGTCAGCGTTGCCCTAACGACGCTGCTGTGCGTCTACCTTTACCGCCTTCAGCCCGCGGTCTCGAGCAGTCCGCGGCGCTTGCTTCTGCTGGGCGTCCTGTTACTCGCCGAGGCCGCCGCAGCGAAGTTGACGATTCCGGGGCGCGAGTATTACGGGTACCTCTTCCCAAGCGCCGCGGTACCGATGTTGCTGGCTTTGCTGCTTGATACCGGGCTTGGGCTATTGACGGCCGGGATTCTCGCCATCGTGATCGGGCTGTCGGCCAACACCGGCCTCGAATTAGTCGTCGCCGCGTTGGTGGCAGGAGGACTGGGCGCCTTGGCGGTTCACCGACTGGAACGGATTAACGTGCTTACGATCGCCGCGGTCGCCGTGGCGGTGGCCAATTTCGTCGTCATCGTGACGTTCCAGCTGATGAACGGCGTGTCCGATCCGCAGCAGTTCGCGATTGACGGCCTGCTGGCGTTAATCAGCGGAGGACTCTCAGCCGCGCTGACGCTCGGTACGGTGTCGTTCCTGGGACACATCTTCGGGATCGCCACGACGATGAATCTGCTAGAGCTGGCCCATCCGAGCCAGCCGCTCTTTCGGCGCCTCCTGACCGAAGCGCCGGGGACCTATCACCATAGCGTGGTCGTCGCGAATCTCTCCGAGCGCGCCGCGGCGGCGATCGGCGCGGACACGTTGCTGTGCCGAATCGGGGGATATTATCACGACATCGGGAAGCTATCGCGCCCATACGCGTTCATCGAAAATCAGATGGACGGGCAAAACGTCCACGATCAGCTGGATGCCTACACCAGCGCGCGGGTGATCCTGGCGCACGTCACCGACGGCCTCGTCCTCGCCGACAAGCACCAC
>JAJPKB010000669.1 GCA_021323915.1 Chloroflexota bacterium
ACCGGCTACCTCGTCGGTTTGATGGAGATGAAAGACGAGGTCGCGACCGTCGCGGTGGCCGATCCGGTGGTCGCGCGAGCCCGGGAGGTCGCGGCGCGGTACGGCATCGCCGAGGTCTACGAAAGCCTCGAGGAGATGCTCGAGAGGTCCGACCTCGACCTGGTGATCAACCTGACCCCGATCCCGGTCCACGGCTCGACCTCGCTGACGATTCTCGAGGCCGGCAAGCACCTGGTCGTCGAGAAGCCGATCGCGACGACTTTGGAGGACGCCGACCGGCTGATCAAGCTGGCTAACGCCCAGGGGCTCGGCTACGTCGTGGCGCCGCCGAACATGCTCCAGCCCAACCGCCGCGAGGCCAAGCGGCTGATCGAGGCCGGGGCGATCGGCCAGCCCTGCTTCGCCCGGGTTCGCAGCTCCCACGGTGGACCGGCCTCCTTCTTCTGGCCGCTCGATCCGACCTGGTTCTACCAGGAGGGCTCGGGTCCCCTCTTCGACATGGGGGTCTACGGCATCCACGACATCACCGGCATCCTCGGACCGGCGAAGCGGGTGGTGGCGTTCTCGGGGATCACCGAGAAGGTGCGAACGGTGCGGGGCGGGCCGTACGCCGGCAAGAAGATCGAGGTGACCGCCGACGACAACACCCTGCTGATGCTCGACTTTGGCAACTCGGCGTTCGCGGTGGTCGACGGGACCTTCAACGTCAACGCGGCGAAAAGCCCGCAGATCGAGATCTTCGGGCGGGCCGGGACGATCAACCTATACAACCAGTTCCAGGACCCGACGATGCCGCCGCTGGAGATCTTCCGGCTGGATGCCGCGCCGGGCCTCGACGGCTGGATCACGCCGCGGTCCCGGGGCGGGGACGAGGCGCGCCAGCGCTACCGGCGAGCGATCTGCGTCAAGCACCTGGCGGAGTGCCTCGCCGCGAAGACGCACCCGATTCTCAGCGCCGAGCACGCCCGCCACGCCCTGGAGATCATGCTCAAGTCGATCGAATCCGCCCGCTCGGGCCAGGCGCTCGAGCTGCGGACGACGTTCTGAGACGTCCGCGGTCAGTCCTCGTTGGGCGCCAGGGCGCGCCAGCGGGCGCCGGTTGCCGTGCGCTCGAGCCGTCCGAAGCCCGGAAACGGGATGTGGGTCGTCAGCAGCAGCGCGTGGCTGGCCAGCGCGTCGGAGATAAGCCGCTCGCGCGATTGGCGCATCTGGGACCGATCGCGTCCCCGGGCGACCCAGTCCCGGTGGGAAACTTCGCAGGGGTGGTGGAAGAGATCGCCGAGAAAGTAGAACGTCTCGCCGTTCGACTCGACCCTGACGATCGAGTGGCCGGGTGACTCCCCCGGCGCGGCGATCATCGTGACCCCCGGAACGATCTCCTGCTCGCCGTCGACCAGCTCGAGCATTCCCAGCCGATCGATCGTCGCCAGGTGGACGGCGGCGTGCGAGCCGGGCCGGTCGCGCTCGGCGAGGCCCTCCCAATCCCGCCGGCCAAGATAGTGCCGGGCGTTGGGAAAGCGGGGCACGCGCTGGTCGGCGACCTCGACTGTCCCACCGGCGATGTGGTCGCCGTGGCTGTGGGTGATCAGGACGTGGGTGACGTCGGCCGGCCGAACGCCGATCGTCGCGAGCCCGGCCTGCAGCCCCGGCGTGCGCAGATGGCGCGGCGCCTTCCACTGCGTCGCCTCCGACGGATCGTCGAATCCCAGGTCGATCAGAATCGAAGCGTTGCCCAGGCGGACGTGCGCGGTGACATAACTCAAGCGGACCTCGCCGTTCGCGTCGGCGTCGACTTCCGCTCGCCAGACCTCCTCGGGCACGTCCTCCAGTGCCTTGATGATCGTCGAGAGACCGCTCGCGTCGTTGATCGCGGTGACCGTCGCGTCGCCAACCCGACGGGACGCGACGTAGTCGGCGGGACGATTCTCGGGCATGACCTTCTCTCCTCGTCGGTGGTTAGGACGCGGTGGACAGCGGTCCGGGAGTCAGCCGCCGCAGCCGGGGCAGGACGTCGCGGGCGTACAGCTCGATGAAGCGCGCCTGATCCTGGCCGGGGGCGTGGAACACCAGGTGGTTGAAGCCCAGGTCGGTGTAAAACTTGATCCGCTCGACGTGCTCGTCCGGATCGGTCGAGACGATGAACCGGCTGGCGGTTCGCTCGGTCGGAAGCGCGTCGGCCCGGCGCTCCATCTCGAGCGGATCCTCGACCCCGGTCTTCTCCTCCGACGAGAGGGCAAGGGCGCCCCAGAAGCGGGTATCGTCGAGGGCCCGCTGTCGATCGGTATCGAACGACACCTTCACCTCGATTATCCGGTCGATTCGCTCGGGATCGCGACCACGCTCGGCCGCTCCTTCGGCGAGCGCCGGCAGGAGCTGATCGCGGTAGAGCGCCGCGCCTTTGCCGCTGGTGCAGATGAAGCCGTCGGCGACGCGGCCGACGTATTTGGCCACCTGCGGGCCGCCGGCCGCGATGTAGAGGGGAACTGGCTCGACGGGCCGATCGTAGACTGTCGCGTCGTGGGTGTGGTAATAGGTGCCGTCGAACGTCACCCGCTCCTCGGTCCAGAGCCGGCGCATCAGGGTCACCGCTTCGCGCAGGCGGGCGTAGCGCTCCTTGAACTCGGGCCACTCGATCCCGATCGGCGGGACCTCGTTCATCGACTCGCCGGTGCCGATGCCCAGCATGACGCGTCCCGGAGTGAGCACGCCAAGGGTTCCCATCGCCTGGGCGACGACCGAGGGGTGGTAGCGGAACGTGGGGGTGACGACGCTCGTGCCGAGGAGGACCCGAGAGGTGCGCTGCGCGACCGCGCCGAGCCAGGCGAAGGAAAAGGGCGCGTGGCCGCCGGTGTGGCGCCAGGGCTGGAAGTGATCGCTCACCACGACCGAGTCGAACCCGGCCCGTTCGGCCAGCACCGAGAATTCGAGAAGGGTTCGCGGATCGAACTGTTCGGCCGAGGCCTTGTAGCCGAGTCGCAGGGGTGGCATGGTGGCGTCTCCTTCAGGGAGGATCCAGGATCGTTTCCGCCATTTTCTGGCTTGAGCGTGGAAGAGTCAACGATTTGCGCCGTTTGCTGCACAGAAACAGTTTACACCCTGGCGAAGGAGGAGCCACCAGGACTCGCCACGGTTCCGCGTGATACCCTTCGGCCAGCTCGTCGATGGCAAGGACGACCCGTCGCGGCTGGCGAGCCGGCGGGTCTGGATCGTCGATCCGCTCGACGGCACCCGCGAGTTTTCCGAGGCCGGGCGCCTCGATTGGGCGGTCCACGTCGCCCTCGCGGTCGACGGGGTGCCGGTCGTCGCGGCGGTCGCCCTGCCGGCGCGCGGCCTGACCATCGCCACGCCCAACCCGCCATCCCCGGCGGCCCGCGTCGAGGGCCGGTTACGGATCGCCGTCAGCCGCACCCGCCCGCCGGCGGTTGCCCAGGCGCTCGCGGCCCGCCTTGGCGCCGAGCTAGTGCCGATGGGATCGGCCGGCGCGAAGACCATGGCTGTCCTGCTGGGCGATGCCGACGTTTACGTTCACGCCGGAGGTCAGTACGAGTGGGACTCGGCGGCGCCG